>WHTP01000057.1 GCA_009377695.1 Hyphomicrobiales bacterium
ATCGCGGCAATGCGCGATATTGTATGGCTGAGTTGAACGTCCATAAACCGCGCGCCACATTTGGCGGCAGCGGCGCACGCTGGCATCCGGCTCGGCCGGCGTGGCATAGTCGGGCGAAGAGACTTACCTTGAGATGGGAACAATGATCGTTGACACAGTTCGATATTGTCTGCGTGCGGCGACTGCCAATGCGCCGCGCAACGTGGTCGAGCTGACAGAAGTAACGCTACGCAGATGACCGCTCCACTCCCGGCAATTCCTGTCGTCGACATCCGCTCCGGCGGGCCGGTACGCCGCGCTACCGAAGGCGCAGAGCGGGTTCGTGCATTGCGCGATGAATGCGTGGCGTGGCTGCCGCGTGCGGCAACGGCGATGCTTCCGGGTATCGACGCGATGACACGCCGCTGGCTTGGGCGCTCGCGCTCCCCCTATATCGGAGAGATCGGGACCATTGCCGCGACAGTCGGCTATTCCGGCATCTGGTTCCTCAACGGTTGCTATCAATGGGGCTGCACGACGCTCGCCTGCGAACAGGCCGGAGCGCCGTGGCTTGCGCGCACGCTCGACTGGCCGTTTCCCGGCCTCGGCCGTTATCTCGAGATCGCGCGCATGCAGGGGCCTGCGGGCGTATTCGATAATGTGGGATGGCCGGGATATGCCGGCGCGCTGACGGCGTCGGCGCCCGGCCGCTTTGCAGCCGCGATCAACCAGGCGCCGCTCCGCCGCCGCACGCACCATCCGTGGCTCCGCCCCCTTGACATCGCGCTCAATGCGCTTGGGACCTGGAACATTCGCCATATCCCGCCGGATCATTTGCTGCGCAACGTGTTCGAGACCTGTCCGAACTATAGCGAGGCGAAGCATCGGCTGGAGACGACGCCGATCGCCCGTCCGGCGATCTATTCCCTAGTCGGCTGCGAATCCGGCGAACGATGCGTGATCGAGCGCACGGAAGAAGGCTTCGTGACAAGAAACGAAAACACTTCGGCGGCAAATGACTGGTTCGAGAGCGCGCCGTCGTGGGAGGCGCGCACGCGTGCAGACTTGATGTTGACGTGCACGTACGAAGAAACCGCGGCTCGCAGCCGTGCGCGCCGTGAGCATATTGCGAATTGGACGGGGCAATTCTCGAACGGATGTTTCGATTGGGTGACGCCACCGATTCTCAATCCCTATACGCGAGTGGCGGTGGAGATGTGCCCGGCGACAGGCATTTTACGTGCGATCGGTTACGAGACTCGTCCCGGCGCCGAATTGCCACAAGCGGTGACGTCGACATGTAACATGCAGCAAGCAGCCTGATTTTGATCGCAAAGTCGATCGCAATATCGTCTGTGTGAATGTTTGTTCATTGAACATCTATTAAAGCTTAGAAATCACGCGCGAATTCGATGAAGCAAATTGACAATTCCCTAGCTTGAGCGCGCAATACATATGGATGGTGGCTCTCGGACGAGTACGCAATAACGGAGGAATCCAAATGCGTCGTTCAATCAAACTAGGGATGTTGGCTCTGCTCGCCAGCACGGCACTGTTGACGGCCCGCGCCGATGCGGCCGCCGTTCCGAACCCGAATGGCATTCGTGCTGCCATCGACAATCTTTCGGTGATCGACAACGTTCAGGTCTACGTGTTCGGCGGTCGGCGATACTGCTTCTATCCGGACGGCTGGCAGGGGCCGGGCTGGTACTGGTGCGGCTATGCGTGGCGCCGCGGCTACGGCTGGGGCGGCGGCTACGGCTGGCGCGGTTGGCGTCACCGCGGTTGGCGGCCCGGCGGGCATTGGCATGGTGGCATGGGTGGCTGGCATGGTGGCATGGGTGGCTGGCATGGTGGCATGGGTGGTGGTGGCATGGGTGGCGGTGGCATGGGCGGCGGTGGCATGGGTGGCGGTGGCATGGGTGGCGGCGGCATGGGTGGCATGTCCGATGTCCGCGCCAAGCACGCGATCACCTTGCTCGGCCAGCTCGACAACGGCCTCGGCTTCTATCGCTTCAGCTATCTCGGCAGCGAGCAGGCCTATGTCGGCGTGATGGCGCAGGAAGTCGAAGCGGTGCGGCCGCAAGCGGTCATCCGCCACAGCGACGGCTATCTCCGCGTCGATTACGACAAGCTCGGCTTCCAGATGCAGACCTTCGAAGACTGGGTTGCCGCCGGCGAGCGCATCCCGACTCCGTCGGTGCACTGACGCTTGAGACGCGCCGCTCGCGGCGTGACGTCGAACGGAGCTCGACAATTGCAAGGGCGGCCGCGAGGCCGCCCTTTCGTTTGGGTGCTGTCGGTTTGTCGCAAGGCCCACCGTGGTTGGTATCCTTGCCAACGCTGCCGCTTATGGCTTCCGCGGGCAAAGGCGGAATGCTAGTGTCCCGATTCCGAAGGTCGTGCCATTTCGCCGCGGCCTCGTATGCGACCTTCGGAATCGAAGGACGCTAGCATTCTTTGAATCTAGTGTGGGTTTGGTTCAGAAGTCCGCATGTCGGACTCGCTGAGAAAATGATGCGGACTTCTGAACCGCCACACTAGTGGTCCGATTCTAACATTCGCATCCCTTCTCAGCGGGCGACTTTGCGAATGTTAGAATCACAAGGACCACTAGTGCGGTGGATTTGACGTTCGTACCAGTGTTGCTGCGAGTTCGTAGTACGAACGTCAAATCCAAAACCGCACTAGCACCAATGAGTTCTAGTGTCCCTTTGGTTCCGACGCTTGTAAACGCATGTGCGGCAAGGTGATACAAGCGTCGGAACCGGGACACTAGCAAATATAAGCTGCTAGTGGAGTTTTGGATTTGACATTCGCTTTGGGAGTCTGCGGTCAACGGGGGTAGCGAATGTCAAGTCCACTCCACTAGCGTCCGCGTCATTCTTCCGTCGCCGGGGGCGTCGGTGACACATCTGGTAGCGCAGGCAAGTATTGAAACACGGTGACAATGAGTACGTCTGAGCTGCCGACAAGCGAAGCCCCACAGCGTGCCGCCGTCGCATCCTACGGCTTGCTACTGCTCACGTTCATCGCGGCCATTTTCGTCAGTGCCGCGCTCCTGTTCGCGGTGCAGCCGATGTTTACAAAAATGGTGCTGCCGCGGCTCGGCGGCGCGGCGTCGGTGTGGTCGGTGGCGATTGTGTTCTTCCAGACCACGCTGCTCGCAGGTTACGCCTACGCGCATCTGTTGACGCGCTTCCAGCCGGGCCGCAGCTCCGTTATCATTCATCTCGTCGTGCTCGCATCCGCTTGCTTCTTGCTGCCGCTGCATATCGCAAGCGGATGGGGCCGGCCGCCGCAGGTCGGCGAGGCGTTCTGGCTACTCGGCCTGTTCACCGTATCGATCGGTTTGCCGTTCTTCGCGTTGTCGGCAAATGGTCCGTTGCTGCAGGCCTGGTTCGTGCGCACCGGTCACCCGGATGCGAAGGATCCATATTTCCTCTACGCGGCCAGCAATGTCGGAAGCTTTCTGGCGCTGATCGCCTATCCGGTCGCGGTCGAGCCGTTCGTACGGCTCGGTGATCAGACGTGGCTGTGGACAGCGGGCTATTACCTGCTGATCGCGATGGTGGCGGGCTGCAGCCTTCTGATGCTGCGCTCGCCGAACCGGCTGCCGGATGCGGTGGCGTCTGACACGACTCCTGCGGTGACGCCGAGCTGGCGGGACGCCGCGATCTGGGTCGCGCTTGCGGCGGTGCCCTCCGGGTTGCTGATTGCGGTGACCGCGCACATCTCAACCGACGTGGCGGCGGTGCCGTTGTTCTGGACGATTCCGCTCGCGATCTACCTGCTGACCTTCGTCATCGTCTTTCAGACCAAGCCATTCATTCCGCATTGGCTGGTCGTCGCCGTCCAGCCGGCGTTCGTGTTGTTCCTGGTCATCGCGATCCTGATGATCCCGATCGAGTCGATTGTGCTCCAGATCGTGATTCATCTCAGCGTGTTCTTCGTCTGCGCGCTGATGTGCCATGGCGAGCTCGCCCGCCGCCGCCCGCCGCCGCAGTTCCTGACCAGCTACTACATGTGGATTTCGTTTGGCGGCATGGTCGGCGGTATTCTGACCGGTCTCGTCGCACCGCAGGTCTCCAGCCGCATCATCGAATATCCGCTGCTGGTCGTGCTCACGCTCTTGTGCCGGCCGGGCTTCACACTGCCGACGCGAGGCAGCGGCCAGTATCCGCTGCTGTTGGCGGTCGCCGTTGCAGCACTGCTGCTCATCGGGATGGCGGCGGTGGACATCCGGCTCGACACGCCGCTTTATGCGGTGGCGGTCGGTTTCCTGCTCGGACTGACGGTGCAATTCTGGAAGACGCCGCTGCCGTTCGCAGCCATTGTGGCGATGCTGTTCCTGGTCAACCACTACAACAACTACATCACCAGCAATTATCTCGTACGCAACTTCTTCGGCGTGCTCAATGTTGTCGAGGCGTCCGACGACCGCTTCCGCGTGCTCTATCACGGCACGACGGCGCAGGGCGCCCAGCGCATCCGCGATTACGACGGCAATCTGCTCACGGGCCGCCCGGACATGGTGTCCGAATTCCATGACGGCGGCGGCTTTGCGCAGGTGGTCGACGCGATGGAGAAGAAGGCCGGTGGACCGATCAACATGGCGGTGATCGGGCTCGGTACCGGTGCGCTCGCCTGCCGTGGCAGCGCCGGCACGACGGTGACCTTTTACGAGATCGACGCCGACATCGCACGCATCGCACGCGATCCGAGCCTGTTCAACTATATTTCGGAGTGCGCGCCCAAGACACAGATCGTCATCGGCGATGCGCGCCTGACGCTCGCCGATGCGCCCGACGGCTCATATGATCTCTTGTTCGTCGATGCGTTCATCGGCGCCGCCATTCCGGTTCATCTGCTGACGCGCGAGGCGCTCGAGCTCTATTTCCGCAAGCTCAAGCCCGGCGGCATCGTCGCGATGCACGTGTCGAACCGCAATCTTGAGCTCGCTACGGTTGTTGCCGGGATCGCGCAGGCGAATGGCGCGATCGTGCGGGTCTATGATGGGGGCGACATCGACGAAGATGTCGACGAGCACCGCTGGATTCCGACCATCGCGGCAGTCGCGCGCAACGAGGCAGACTTCGGGTCACTGGCCAAATCGGAGTTTTGGCCGATCCGTGAGCGGGACCCGCACCAGCGGGTTTGGACCGACGACTATTCCAACATCGTGGGTGCGCTGCTGCGCCACCTGCGGTCGCGGCAGGTCAGCAGCGATGAATAACGACGGCGCGCCGTGTGCTTAGCCCGCTGACGCCTCCGCCGGACACGTCGCTGCTTGTGCCGCATTTTGCGCCGCGGCGTGTTCCTGCTCGCCGCTTTCCAGCGCCGAGAGGATCGCCCGTACCAGCTCCCGCGCCGACTCCGCGCTGATCTCGATGGCGACGCGCTCGCGGCCGCCGTTCGCGGCGTTGATGAAATCTATGCCGAGCGCATGATCGAGCGGCGCGTGGAACGGATGATCGTAGTAGACGTGTGCGGTATCGATCCGCATCCAGCCGCGGCCCTTCGCGCTGCCGGTCAGAGCGGCCTTTTCAACGATGTATGAGCACATGAATTGATCTCCTAAGCTGCTGCCGGTTGGCGGACTGATGCCACCAGATGCTTGTCGAAGGGCGGGCGAAATAGGCCTCGCTCTGGTCGTCGTTGCGGCCCCGGAACGGGACCGTTTCGCTTTCAAGCGCCAAACATAACATCGAGTACGCCCTTGAACTCGTCGACCTCCTCGGGCGGTCAAGGCTGCAATATAGCACGCGAGTGCGGGGGCTGCTCAACCGTGGGCAGGCTATTCGCTGCAGCGGTGGAGCGTCGCGTCGGAGGTGTGATCCTGATCCTCGAAGTTGAGGGTTTTTTCATCGCGGATAGTGAAGGTGACGTCGCCGAGGATCGGCTGATCGCCCGGCACCTTGCATTCGACATGGGCCGAGATCGTCTGTCCGATGCGTTTGCGGCTCAGGATGTTGCAGCTTCCCATCGGCGACTCGATTCGCTTTTGCGTAATCGTTACCAGGAGGTCCGGGCGAGCCGAACCGTTGCCGGTACAGGCGATGTCGCGCATGTAGGTCCCGGCGATCGGAAAATCATCCCCGCCAAGAACCGGCTGGTTGACGAGCAACAGAACGACGAGGGCGGCCGCGCAACGGGCTATTCTGATCACAAATAACTCCACAGCGTCTTTTCACATCGGTCGCGGACTCTACCGAATACAGTTCATCGAGCAACCTGGAACCATGCGTTGGGGGGCGGCAACTGCCGAAGGTAAACGGGCCCGATCACGGCCGATCACGATTTCGCTGAAGAGGCGTCCGCCCCCTGGGCAGCGCGACAGGCTCTGTGCTACGCGCGAAGCATGTCCTTATCGCTTGCACTGTGGCGTGACCGCCGCGGCCGGGTATCGGCACTGCGGATCATGCTGCTCGCCTTTCTGGCGCTGCCGGTGGCGCTTGCGACGCATGCTTTTCTCACCACAGGCCTGGGGGCGCGGCCGATCAATGATCTGATCCACCGCACGGGATACTGGGCCCTGGTATTCCTGCTGGTGAGCCTGGCGGTGACGCCGCTGGCCAGGGTCGGCCGCTTCAACGGCTTGATCGACGGGCGGCGCATGATCGGGGTCGGCGCATTCGTCTATGCGGCCACGCACATCCTTCTCTATACCGCCGACCAGATGTTCGACCTCTGGAAGGTGGCGTCTGAAATCGTGCTCCGGCTCTACCTCACGATCGGCTTCATCGCGCTGTTAGGACTCATCGCGCTGGCGGTGACCTCGACCGACGCGATGGTGCGCGGGCTGGGTAGCCGGCGCTGGCAGCGCCTTCATCAACTCATCTACGGGATCGTGCTGCTCGCGCTGATCCACTTCTTCCAGCAGACCAAGGCCGACGTCTGGGTGCCAACCTTCGCCGCCGGCCTGTTCGTCTGGCTGATGGGCTACCGTTTGCTGATGCGCTGGCGAAAGGGCGCACCGTCCGCGCTCGCGCTGCTCGCGCTCGCCGTGATCACCTCAGCGCTGGTCTTTGCCGGGGAGGCCGTCGGCATCGGGCTCTACTACGGCGTGTCGCCGCTTCTCGTGTTGCAATCGACATTCGAATTCGATCTCGACTTGATCCGCCCGGGCTGGCTGGTTCTGGGCGCTGGGTTATGCGTCGTGATCCTTCAAATTGTTCAGTCGTGGCGCGCAAAATCGACGGGCGCCAAGGTGAAACCTGCTCCGCAGCGTGCAATGCGAGTCGAGGAGGTGGCCTAAACGCCATGACGGCACGCGCATGACCATCGCGTTTGAAACTCCGGACTCCGAGCGCCATACACCAACGGCAGTCTGTGGATAGTCTGTCCGCTGACGGGCACAGGTAGCGAGGTCACGTAGCCCGTCGAACAAACTTCAACGCGCTATTCCGGGACGATGCCGGCGTCCTTGGTGATTTTCAGATAGCGCGCGATGTCGTCCTTAAGGAACGCTGCAAAATCTGCGGCCGTGCCGCCGACCATGTCGTAGCCGAGCTCGGAGAACCGGCGCGAGAAATCGGGATCGCGAATGATATCATTGATGGCCGTGTTGAGCTTTTGCACGATATCGGCGGGCGTTCCGCCGGTCACCATGATGCCGACATAGCCGGTCGCGGAATAATTGGGTAAGCCGGCTTCGGAGAAGCTCGGGATGCCAGGAAGGACCGGCGCGCGCTTGACGCTGGTGATGCCGAGTGGAACCACCTTTCTACCCTTGAGCAAGTTGAGCGCACCTGGAATGTCACTGCAATAAAGGTCGACGTCGCCGCGCGTCATCGCCAGGACGGCGGGTGCGACGCCGCGGTAGGGCACATGCAGCAGGTCGATACCGGCCTGGCTCTTCAGCAATTCCATGCAGAAATGATGCGCGCTGCCGCGGCCGACGGTGGCATAGCTGAGTGGCTTCGATGCGCGCGTCTTGGCAAGCGCGATCAGCTCCTTCAGGGAGCTAACGCCAAGAGCCTGCTGCGCAAGGAGCACATTCGGCGACGGTGACAGGTAGACGACCGCCGCGAGGTCCTTGAGCGTGTCGTAGGGCAGGGACGTAAACAGACTCGGATTGGCGGACACGCTGGTGTTTGCAAACAACAGCGTGTAGCCGTCGGGCTCGGCCCGCGCCACTGCCGCAGCCCCGATGGTGTTGCCCGCACCGGGCCTGTTCTCAACGATCACCGGCACCTTCCACTTCGCATTCAGGCGATTGGCCAGTGCCCGCGCCACCGCATCGACGGTGCCGCCGGCGTCGAACGGAACGACGATCCTGACGGTCCGTTCGGGGAATTGCGCTGATGCAGGCGCAGCAACGATGGCAAGGCAAGCGGCGGCTGCGAGCAGCCGCCACGACCACGTGCATGCGACGTCTGTGCCACGGATCATCGGTCGACCTTCACGCCGGTCCGCTTGATGATCTCCAGATAGCCCGCAGCGTCGGTCCGGATCCGATCGACGAACGCCTTCTGGCTGATGCCGGACGCTTCGGTGCCGAGTTGGTTCAGGCGCTTGCGGACGGCGTCATCCTTGAGGATGCGCAGCACCTCCTGGTCGATGCGGTCGACGATCGGCTGCGGCGTGCCGGTCGGTGCAAACAGCGCGACCCACAGCGCGGCATCGACCGCGAAACCTTGTTCTGTCAGTGTCGGCCAGTCGGGCGGTGCGAACGAAGGTCGCTGCTTTGTCATCAATGCCAGCACCTTCACCTTGCTGGCCTCGACCAGCGGCTGCGCGGACGACGGCGTCAACGCGCCGATCGGCACGTCGCCGGCGGCGACTGCGACGGCGGCGGGTGCACCGCCACGATAGGGGACGTGCAGGAATTTCAGCTTCGCCTCGATGCCGAGCCATTCCACGGCGAGCTGGTTGATGGTGCCGTTGCCAGGCGAGGAATACGCGATCTTCCCGGGATTGCCTTTCGCCTGTGCAACCAGGTCCTTGACCGATCCGATCGTACCGCCGGCATGCGCGCCTAGGAGTAACGGAGCAGTAGCGACCTGCACGATCGGGATGAGATCCTTGTACGGGTCGAAATTCATCTTCGGCATGAGCGTCGGCGTGGTGATGAAATCACCGGTGGTGAACAGCAGCGTGTAGCCGTCGGGCGCGGCCTTGGTCGCGGCATCGACGCCGAGCGTCCCGCTGGCGCCGGTGCGGTTCTCGACGACGATGGTCTGCCCCAGCGCTTCGCCGAGCCGCTGGCCGATCAGTCGGGCGGTCACGTCGGCGACGCCGCCGGCCGGGAAAGGTACGATGAACCGGATCGGCCGGGTCGGATAGCTTTGCGCCTGAGCCGGGCCAGCAAGCAGCCCCGACGCCAGAACGGCCAGTGCGGCGCCAAACACGCGCCTCGTCACAATCTTTTTCATGAAGTCCACGTCCTCATTTTGCCCGGTTTTGAAGCGTAGCGCGGATGTCGCCGCCGCTTCAAATGCATCGATGGAAGGGGAGCACGAGAATCGACGTTCTCGTATCGTTCTTCTTAGACTAAGGTGCCGACACGCTCTGGATGGGCAGGGCCGTAACGGTGTACCGCGGAGAATTCGACATGCTGACACTGTATCACGCCGTTCCGTCGCGTTCTGCGATCGCACGCTGGATGCTCGAGGAAGTTGGCGAGCCATACGACATCCACCTCCTCGATCTGCAGGCCGGCGATAACCGCAAGCCTGACTATCTCGCCATCAATCCCATGGGGAAGGTGCCGGCGATCGACCATGACGGTGCGATCGTCACCGAAGCGGCGGCGATCTGCGCGTATCTCGCAGATGCTTTTCCGAAGGCCGGCCTCAATGTGCCGGTCGGCGATAAGCGGCGCGGGCCCTATCTTAAATGGCTGTTCTTCGGGCCAAGCTGCATCGAGCCAGCGATCACCGACCGTGCTTTTCCACGCAAGGAAGAAGCGCAGCGGGGCACGCTCGGTCATGGCGACTACGATACGGTGATCGATGTGCTGGCGAAGGGGGTTGGCGCCGGTCCTTACCTTCTCGGCGAGCAGTTCACGGCTGCCGACGTCATCATCGGATCGGGACTACGCTGGGGCATGACATTCAAGCTCATACCGAGCCGGCCGGAATTCACCGCCTATGTCGGCCGCCTGAACGAGCGCGCGGCGGCAAAGCGCGCGCAGGAGAAGGACGCGGCGCTCGCTCAAAAATAGGACGTCAAAGGCCTTCGCCGGCGACCAGATTGATGACAACCGGATAATTCACGTCGCGATGCTGCCGCGCACACAAACTTCCTGTGCAATGCTGCCAGATTCCGCTTGATCGACGTTGTGGCTTACGTCGCGCGGCCTAATGTGCGGCGCGTCTGCGGTTCCGCCGCCGACGATCGGTCAAGGCTGGAGATCAATATGAAGAAGTCGATAGCTGAATTTATCCGTTCACGCTGGTCTTATTTGGATGTGGCGCGGCGGTGATCGCCGGCATGGGCACTGGTCCCACCGCAATCGACGTACTCGGCATTGCCTTTGCTTTCGGGCTTGCGATCGTCGCGATGGCATATGGCATCGGGCCAGTATCGGGCTGCCACGTCAATCCGGCGGTGAGTCTGGGCGTGCTGCTCGCCGGCCGCATGAGCACCAGCGATTTCATCTCTTATGTCATCGCGCAGGTGCTCGGCGCCATTGCCGGCGCGGCCGTGCTCTATCTCATCCTGTCCGGCAAGGCGTCGGGCTGGACCGGCGGCTTGGGCCAGAATGGCTGGGGCGCGGGATATCTCGGCGAATACAACCTGCTGTCCGCCTTCGTATTCGAGGTTATCGCGACCTTCCTGTTCCTGGTCTGCATTCTCGGCGTCACTCAGCCCGGCTCGCCGGCGCAATTCGCGGGGCTCGCGATCGGTTTGACGCTGACCGTGATCCACATTGTGGGCATCAACGTCACCGGTGTGTCGGTGAACCCGGCGCGGTCGCTAGGCCCAGCGCTGGTCGGCGCCGGCTCCAACGCGGCCGCTCTTGGTCAAGTCTGGCTGTTCATCGTTGCGCCGCTGATCGGTGCCGCGATCGCTGGCGTGCTGTTTCGGCGCGGTGGGGTGTTGTCGGCGGACTAGCCGCATGACGGGAGCGGCGGCAATTTATGCCGCCGCCCGCGCGTGTTCGGGGATGGTGCGCTGCCGTGCCAGCCGTTCAGGTGCGTGGCTTGCGCCATCCGGTGAACAACACCGATGGAAAGTCGGCGGCGTAACGTTCGGTGTCCGGTCGAGCCGGCTGCGCTTCACGCGGTGCCAGATCCGGGACCACCACCTTCCGATAAAGATGCCAGGTCGCGTGCCCGAGCACGGGAATAACGACCGCGAGCCCCACAAAGAACGGCAGCGATCCGAGCAACAACGCGGCAGCGACGATCAAGGCCCATAACGCCATGGTCAAAGGATTGCGCAGCACCGCCTTAACCGAGGTTGCGGCCGCCGCTGCGGCGCCAATGTGGCGGTCGATCAGCAGCGGGAACGCCACCACACTGATGACGAAGGCGACGAGCGCGAATACGAAGCCAACGGCATTGCCGATCAGGATCATGCGGTGACCGGCGTCGGTGGTGAGCACCTGCCGCGCGAAGGCGTCAACGGACGAAGGCACCGCGTAGCCGAAATAGTACCAATAGATCGTCTGCGCGACGCCGATCCAGATGGCGAATAGCGCGAGCAGCACCAGTCCGAGCGCCGCGATCGACCGGAACGAGTCCGCCTGTAGGAGACCGAAGGCGTGGCTCCATCCGGTATCGAGACCTTGTTCGCGCCGCCGGCTGAGTTCATAGAGGCCGACCGCTGCGACCGGGCCCATGAGCGCGAAGCCCGCGGCTATCGGATAGACCAGCCACAAGAGGTTGGCGCCGGACATCGCGAGCGCGATGATCAGGCCGGCGATCGGATAGATCAGCGTGACGAAGAGAGCGTGCGTGGGCATCGCCGTGAAATCGTCCCACCCTTTCGCCAGCGCGTCGATGAGATCGCGTGGCGTGATGGCGCGCACGCGCGGCAGCGGCGTTGCAGTCGCAGTGATGCTGTCTTGATAGGCCATGGACGTTCCTTCCTGAACTTCGTGGTTCAGCGGGCACGGCGCCACAAGCCTGCGGTTTGACGGGGCACGTCAAAGCCGCGCCCATCTGCCGCCAATATAGGAGAAAGCGCCGTTTTGTTCCAGGCGGGACGCGATCGCGAGTTGCGGAGGAACCTCGGTCGGCGCGAGGCGCTTTATCCTTCGGGGAACCGGCATGGAGGATACGATGGCTCATGCAACGCGTGACAAGACGCCGGCCCTGACCGAGGACGAGCGCGTCAGGCTGCGGGCTCGTGCCGGCGTTGGCTCCGACCAAATGCCTACGCTGGCGATCTCGCCGGAGAAGGTTTGCTTCGTCGTGGTCAAAGCGCGGCAGTTCGACGTCAAGGACGCTCCGACCTTATCCGACGAGGGTTCCGATCCGCCGGACGAGGAGATGCGCTCAGTGCTCGAGGACCGGCCCGATGATCCGGTCCGGCAGGAGCTGGCCACCTTCATTGCGGGGCTCAGTTATGACGAGCAAATCGACATGGTGACGCTGATGTGGATGGGCCGCGGTGACGGCACCATTGCCGACTGGTATGAGCTGCGCGACACCGCCTGCAACGAGCACACCGGCCACACCGCGCGCTATCTGCTCGGCACGCCGATGCTGGCCGACTTCCTCGCCGAAGGGCTCGCGCAGTTCGGCCGCTCCTGTGAGGAATTCGCGCCGGGTATGTGAGGCGCCGAACTTGATAGGACGTCCCGTCGAGCGATCGTCCTGCCGCCACGTAATTATCGTCCTGCCGCTACGTAATTGACGTGACCACGCCGCCGTCGGCGCGCACCGGCGCTCCGGTGATGGCGCTGGCTTCGCGCGAGCACAGGAAGGCGACGACATCCGCGATTTCCTTCGGCGTCGCCAGACGCTTGATGATCGAAGTCGGCCGCCCGTTGTCGATGAAGTCGCGCTGGGCCTTCGGATCGTTGGCCGATTGCCCCATCGACTTGAACATCTCCTCGACGCCTTCGGTGAGCGTCGGTCCCGGCAGGACCGCGTTGACAGTGACACCAGTGGCAGCGAGCGCCTGCGCGAAGCCGCGCATCAACGCGAGGTCGGCCGATTTTGAAAAGCCGTAGTGGATCATCTCGGTCGGGATCTGCACGCCCGACTCCGACGAGATGAAGACGATCCGGCCAAAACCCTTGTCGCGCATGTGTGGCCCGTAATGGCGCGTGAAGCGCACGCCGGACAGCACATTGGTATCGAACATGCGTTGCCAGTCATCGTCGGGAATGTCGAACGCGTCCTTGATCTCGAAGATGCCGATATTGTTCACCAGGATGTCGACGTCGCCGGCGGCCTTGATGATCGACGCAACGCCCTCGGCGGTGGCGGCATCACCGGGCGCGGCGGCGAGCTTCGCCTTTGGCACGGCCCGCTTGATCGTCGCCATCGCCGCGTCAACGTCGGCGCGCTTGCGCCCATTGATGACGACTTCGGCGCCGTTCGCCGCGAGTGCTTGCGCGACCGCGCGGCCGATGCCCTTGGTCGAGCCGGTGACGAGGCCGCGCAGCCCGGACAGATCGACGTGCATGATGGACTCCTGGGTTGCGGTCGTATGGCCGGCGCGTCCCGCCGCACAAATCCCCTCACGCGCTATCTAGGCAGCGCGCGCGGCAGCCGCATGCATCCGGGGGATCACGAATTGGAGAGCGCGAATTGGAGAGCTTATGGCTGATGCGGACTTCTGAAACCGCTACACTAGCAAGCCCGGCAAATCTGCATCACGCGCCTGAGGCGTTCGTCTTCGCGCGCCTCGCGAGCTCGTTCCTGCGCCCACCATTCCGGCGAGTATGGCTTCAGGTTGCTCGCCGGCGCCGATCCGATGGTGCCGGTGGAATCCGCTTGCAGTTCCCGGTTGGCGTGCTCGGCTCGGGCCTTGTGCATCTGCGCCGTCTTGCGCACCCGCGCCGCCCTGCGCGCACGCGGACGCCACTCCTGCGCGACAGTCGAATGCGTCGCGTTGCTGGCATGTGAAATGGGAATAGCCGGAGCATCATACTGGGCTGCGCATCCGGCCATGCCGAGTCCGCAGCAGACGATCGCGGTAATAGCGATGTGTTTCATCCGAAGCCCCCGCCTCATGGAAGGTCATGATGAGGCATTTCGCAGAACGCTTCAAGCGTCGACGCGCGAAGACTGGCGATGCGTACTGTCGCGGGGCAGAGACGCGAGGCGATAGGAATATGGTCGAGGATGTGACGGCGAAAGCCCACCGCTTTCGCTTCGATTTGATGCGGGCCGGGAAGGAAACGCCTAACCAGATTCCAACTGCAACATCCGGACCATGCCTGCAATCGCCTAGGCTTGGCGCATTGGAAAACCTGTAGGAAGGACCGTATCATGGTTCCCGTTGTTGCCTCCGACAAGCTTGCGCGCACGAAGGTGTGGGGAGAAGACGATCCGACCGTGCGCTGGGCCGGCGCCTTCGCAGTTTATGGCGGCCACGGCACGACTGCGTCCTCGACAATCGTCTACGAGATCGAACCCGGTGGCCGCCTCGGCTGGCACACCGACGCGACCGAGGAGACGCAGTATATCATCGCCGGCACGGGCGAACTCCACCTCGAGGATGGGACCAAACATACCGTCGGGCCGGGGAGTGTGTTCGTGCTGCCAACGCCGCTCCGTCATGACTTGGTCAATACCGGCAAAGAGACGCTGCGCGCGGTCGCCTTCTTCTCCGCAGCGATGTTCACCCAGACCTTCGACAACGTGATGCTGCCGCCGAAGACCCACGTGCTCGGCACGCCGAACCGGGAAGGCCAAGTGGCATATTGAGCCGGCGAATTGAGCCGGCGTATTGATGGCCTCGATTGCGCGTCCCGGACTGACTATTCGTCCTACGCGTCGCGCAACTTGCGCTGCACCCGCTCGTCGAAACGCGCGACGCTGACGACGACGCGGTCGTGTGTGCCGCCGCCGATCAGCTCGCGCTCGTCGCGGGCTTCCACGCGGAAGCTGATGGTGCGGCCCTCGATGCGCATCACCTCCGCCGTCGCGACGACGCGCAGGCCCACCGGCGTTGCGGCGATATGCTTGACGTCGAGATGGATGCCGAGGCTCTGGTGCCCGGCGGGCAGGAGATGCTCGACCGCTGCCAGCGCGGCAGCCTCGATCACGTTGATCATGACCGGCGTGGCCAGCACGGCAATACGTCCGGAGCCGACGAATGGCGCGGTCTTGTCGGGGGTCACGACGATCTCGGATCGTCCGGTGAGACCGGGCGTGATGCGGGTGAGGTCGACCATCGTGGGGTGATAACCTATGGGGCGTGGGTTGTCGCCAGCGCGCCGGCCGTATGGCGGGATATTGTTGCCATGGTAGCCGCGTGCACCAAGGCGCGCGGCGGCGGATTAGCGAGGACTTGCTGTGGCGTCGCGGCTCGTGATCGTCACCGGCGGCCAGAGTGGCGTCGACCGCGCTGCGCTCGACGTCGTGGCCGAGCTCGCGATTCCCTATGCGGGCTTCTGCCCGCGCGGCGGTTGGGCCGAGGATTTTCCAGAGCCGCCCGGCCTGCTGACGCGCTATCCGCTGCTGCACGAGACCCCGCTGGCCGATCCGGCGCAGCGCACGGAATGGAACGTGCGCGACTCCGACGCCGTGCTGATCCTTACGGCCGGCACAGGTCTCGCCGCATCACCCGGCACGACCCTCGCGCATACGCAGGCGGTGCGCGACGGCAAACCGTTCCTGATGCTTGCGCTCGACCAACCCGATGCGGACGTGCGGGCTGCGGGCTGGCTCGACAATCTGTTGTCCGGTCGGACGCCCAGCGCGCCGCTGCATCTCGGGATCGGCGGCCCGCGCGAAAGCGAGGCGCGTGGGATTTACGCGACGGCGTATGCGTTATTGCTGCGTGTGCTGCAGGGCCGCTGAGCTTCGCTCAGCCGTCCTGCGCGCGCGCGAACATCGTCAGTTCCCAGGCCAAGCGGTCTTCGGCCACGCGCAGGATGTAGAGGGCACCATCCTCGCCTCTGAGCTTGCAGTAGCGGTAGTCCTCGCCGAACCACTGGTCGAGGATTTCGGCAACGGCCACGCGGCGACCGTTGAGACGAAGCGCCCGCGGCATGTCCAGCCCATCCTCCCTCTCGGTCTCGACCTCGATTTGCATGTAGCTCCTGGGGGTTAGCCTCTCTCACAACGCCATGCCCTTCTTGGCGAGCTCCTTCTTCGCCTTTTCGGATTTCGTGCCATCGAACTGCATGCCGCGCATCACATGCGGCGCCTTCGAGAACTGGATGTCGGCATAGCCCACGACCTCGATGCGGTTGCCCCACGGATCGAGAAAATCGAGGAACGGGCCCTCTACCATGCGCGCGCCCGCAGCCTCTGCCAGTTCGCGCACGTGGGCGCGGTCGTCGACCGCCAGCCCGAAATGCCGGTGGCGGTCCTGGTGCGGCTCTTTCGTCTCACTCAGCGCCAGGAACTGGTCGCCCATGTCGATGAAGGCCTGGCCCGGTCCGCGTCCGCGCAGCGTGAAGCGGAAGATCTTGCCGTAGAAGGCGAGCGCCTCGTCGATGTCGCCGACTTCGAGCGCAACGTGATTGATGCCGATCAGGCGGGGCAGGGGTGAGGAGGGCTTGGATGCTGTCATTGGGCGCTGCTCCTTCGTTTGGGTGGCGCGGAGCCTTGGCCGAATATGTGGGGTTGTTCGGCGCCAAGGGGAAGCGCCGCGCGGCGGCTCGTTGAGAGGCGGTGACTCACGCGCCCGACCCGCCGTCGCTTTAGCGAAGGTGGGCGGGCGGGGATGACGGTGCTACTTATTGGGCGGGAGAGGAGAACCATGGCGTTCGCGATCAAAGCCGAGGTTTGCGATCCGCGGGCGAAGACGTTCGCGTTCACGGCGCAAAAGACGATGTATGGCGGTAAGCATATCGCCGAAGGTGACACGGTTTTCGTGTTCGCGAGCGAGAACGAGGGCGGGCAAGGCCTCGTCGCGCGCGGCGTTGTCACGTCTGCCGAAGCGGTCGCGAAGAAGCGCGGCGTCGTCCGGCAAACACCGCGTGTGAGCCTCACCATCAGACGCACCGCGCTCGCGAAGCGGCCGCTGGGACGCAGCGAGCTCAAACAGTTCACCGACTGGAATGACGGCCAACCCGGGACCGAGCTCAATTTCAAATTCTATCGTCAGGCAACGAACAAGATCGCCGGCATCTCGGGTGAGGCGGCGGCGTTCCTCAGCGAATTCTTCTAGCGCGATCAGCTTGCGCTTTGGAAATCGCGGCTGCGGTGCGCCGTCAAGAGGCCCGGCGCAGTTGATCGCCGCCGCCGCTGAGCCCGTCGAGGATCGCGAGCGCGCGGCCCATCGAGAACGCGCGCGTATCCGCGCTGAACGCCTTGGTGTTCCAGGGCATCATGTAGCCGTGCAGCACGCCGGGGATGATGTGCACCTCCACGTTCGGCGCGCGCGCCGGCACCGCCCGGTAGGCGTCGAGCACCTCGGCCGGCGCGGCGTGATCCTGGTCGCCCCAGATGATGCAGACCGGCGCGGTGACGCCTTGGATGTCGTCGATGTAGTCGAGCATCCGCGAGCCGTGGCAGGAGATGCCGGCGGCATAGCCGAGCCGCTTGGGCCCGAGGATCGCGTAGGGGCCGCCGTAGCAGAAGCCCATGGTCGCGGCCCGCCCGTTGAACTGCGGCAGCATGCGCAGGTGCGCGAGGGTGTCGGCCATGTCGGCTTCGCCGGCCTTGATCTTCTCCAGGCGCGGCTGGGAACGCTCCTGCGTGCGCGGATCGCCGCCCGGCAGCGGTCCCGGGATCGAGCGCCAGAACAGGTCGGGCGCGGCCGCGATATAGCCGTGCCCCGCGAATTCGTCGGCGAGATCGCGGATGTCCTTGTCCACACCATGAACGGCTGCCGCCAGAACGACCGCCGGCCGTTTTTGGTCGCCCGCGGGCAGCGCCAGGTAACAGTCGAACTCGCCGCCGCCGCTTGAACGGATCTTGATGGTCGTGCCGGACATCCTTTACCTCCCTGTTGGCGGGCGTTGGTCGGCGGCCACCGTACATCGGGAGGTGGAGGTGGGAAAGGCGGGGAGGCCGCAGGGCGTGTTAGCCGGATGCGTAACCGGCCGTCTTGTGGAACGAAGGCGGATTGCGCTTCGCTAATCCGCCTTCCACGCTAACCGAAGATGATCGGCGTGATGACCGCAAGCAATGCGACTGCTGAGAGACCAACCCAGGTCGCGGCTTGAACTCCCTCGCGCAGGCACATGGCTAAGCCCCTTTGTCTTGCAATCATCTGACTGCCACCGGCCGTACGAATCAATCTGGAAAAGCGTGTTCCAGAACGAAACTTCGTCAGGGTTGCAAAGATGGCACACATCGAAACGCATATGGTCGGTTGGCGAAACGGATTGAGCGCTTGTGCCCCCGAGGTGTCGTGTCTTGCGGTGACTGAGCACCAGCCTGCTTGAGCGGCGGAGCTGGCGCATCGCAATTGGGTGTCAGCACTTGCGGAAGAAGCGATAGGTATCCGGCGCCCGCATCCAGATGAAGTCCCGCGTCAGGCCGCCGCGCGCGTTGATTCAGGCGCGGATGTCGGCCTGATACGCGTTCCAGAGCGTCCTGGTGGCGGTCTCGAGGCGGGCAAGGTGAAATCCGAACGACGCGTTCGGCGTCACGCAGATCCGGCTGCGCGGGATATGGCCGAGCAGGACCGTGCAGGCCGATTGGCAGGGGCCGACGATGCGCACATTCACGCCACGGCGGGCATGGCCGGCCCAGCGTGCGTTGTAATTCGCGACCCTGCCGCCGTGATTGTCGGACACGTCGATGGTTTCGGCGGCCGCCGGCGTGGCCAAGAGGCAAAGAAAGGTGGCAATGAATGATAGGCGAACGACCATGTGGCAATCTCCCGATGTCCTTTAAAGGCGACGGCAACAAGCGACGCCATGCTGTCGGGTGTTACGCCGCGAAATCAATCATCCAAATGGGGGATGCAGAAGCCGATCCGCCGAGCTTGGGGGAGGACGTAGCCTGCATGAGCGAAGCGACATACAGGATGATTTTTGCTCGTACTTGCTACTGTCTTACGCTGCGGTGGAGCGCTTCTTCAGATACGGCACTACGAACAGCGCCGCGACCGGAATGTGCAGCAGTACCCCGAGCAGCACGACGAGGCCAATCTCGCCGCCGGAGAGCAGGCCGCGCGACGCCTCGTGCGCCAGCGCCCAGATCGTGAAGGGCAGGAACAGCACGATCGCGGTGACGAGACCGGGATTGTAGCAACGGAAGCGGATCGAGGTGACGATGTGGATCACGGCATTGATCAGCGTCAGGGCGATCCATGCGAGGCCGAGCCAGCGCAGCGCGTGCGGGAACAGCGCGGCGGCCGCGACCGGTAGCCAGACATATCCGATATTCACCAGCGCGACGCTACCGGTATCGACCGGCCAATCGTCGCGGCCGCTTTCGAACACGTGGGCGTTGGTGAACTGCCGAAATCCGCCCGGCCACAGATGCTCTTCGATCTGGTGCACCATGTAGAGGACGAGCAGGGCCGCAAAGATCGCCTGTTCGCTGGCCGGATCGTTGCGAAACAGCGCAACCCAGGCGCCAGTCCCGATGACGGCGAGCGCAGGCAAGGCTTTCTGCCAGTTGGCGGCAATGAATGCTGACATGCGGGCTCCTCGGCAGGAACGCAGCATCGATTCAGTAGTGTTTCAGCAGCGTTAATGCTTACCATGTCTTCCGGCTGTGGGCACAGGGATGGTCGATCCGGCGCGGAAGGCCGGAGGGGATTGGCAGATTACGCTTCGCTACTCCGCCCTACGGCTTGTTGGAAATTGCCGTTCTGAACCGCCACAACAAACCAAGCCCTGGGCTGTTGAATCTAGGACTTTCCAGATGATCTCTTTTTCGAAAATCGAGCAGGAGGCTATTGTACTAAAAGCCGTCTGGGAAATGATCGACGGAATGGTGAACTATGAAATGTTCGTCAAGAACACTCGTACTGAAAACACCAATTTGATGTTCAATACCCATTCCCATATGCGATTGTTCAATATTTTGCTCGGAGACTTTCTTTCGCTGCCACAAGTTCGCGGCAATGAACGGCTGCCTTTTGATCTTCCGAAGCCATCTACGAGTGCGCGCGACAGTGACCAAACATTTCTCTACTATATTCGGCTGGCGTGCGACAGCCCGCAGCTGTGCAGAGACTCGGCTGTGCTGCGTGATCCGTTGAACTCCTTCGCAGATTGGCTCGACGCTGAATGTTGCGTCGAAAAAGTTTGGTTGCCGTCTGTGAACATCGAACTAGATGTTCGCATTCCAAGGATATATTACATCAAAATTTGCGCCGATCTTGCGAAACACAATTTCGCGCGCCTTAGTGTGAACGTGCGAAGAATTCGAAAGTTGCTTGCCGATCACGGACATGAAATCAATGAGGGGGCGGCATATACCGTTCTTCCCGAGTTCTACGACTGGTTTCATTCTCATGTCTTTTGCTATCATTCGAGTGTCATTGCCGAACTCCTAAACAATCTTCGTTGGGCGATCTTTTGGTACGTCCTTCCTGAGTTCGAGCGTTCATTTGAACGAGTTGAACCAGAGCCGATGTATCGATTCAATTATCCCGCGGAGGTGACTGACCCATTGGCTCAATCAATGTACTGGGACCTGATGAATCTCGCGCGTTCGAACCCCTGGTTTCCCAAATTTTCGGTTTCTACTTCATTTAAGGACGCGTTCTAGCGCCAACGCGCGTCGTTTAGGTTCGGAACAATCCAGTGTCAGCAATCCGCGGCCGCGGCTCTACGCTCTCGGTCGCGGCACAAAGCGCTTTTCTAACGGCGTTTTTCCGTTAGCGGCAAGATCAATCATTGTCCTTCGACAATTGGAAAAGCATACCGACGGCAGAAGTGCGTAGAAGCCGAGATTCGTCCCGGAGACTACGAAAACGCTTTGGCAGTTCCTTGAACTTGGGGACATCGACCGCCTGATCTAGTGCTGCGCCAACTAGGCTAACTACGGGTACGCCAAACGCGGAAGCGATCTGGACTGCGCCTTTAACGACGCAACTCCCGAGTTCAACACCCGCAAACCTCCATTTCTTACCAGTCAACGTCGAAAGTTTGCTACGATGTTCGTCAAAGACCTTTTGAATGTTCTCGACGACCTGGTCGCTAGTGCGGAAGAAGTTGTCTGGTCTGAGCTGTATTAATTCATTCACTCCGGAGGAGAGCATCTGACGTAGCTCAGGAAGCGCGCCAGATCGGCGCATTTCTACAAGGGCCTCAACCGGGACGGCTCCTAGCCACGCCATTTCACCTGAAGCAGCATTTTGAAGGGCCTTGGTCATGTGAAGGTTGAGGCCCGTTTCAGAGTCGCGCCGATTGCTGCTATACCCAAGCTTCCAGTTGAAATACCGCCACGACGTTGGCGCATCGATCATTGGCGAGCCGCCCAAGCTCGTGCTCCTAAAAAGTAAGTCATTGGCCTGTCTCATCCGTCCTACAGAGGAGGACAGAACGGCCTTTCCAGCGTGTGCGTCCTGGCTCAAAGGGGACGAAAAACTTGTTGATGTAGGACTCGATATTCGCCTCGGCTGGACCGGTGTCTCTCACGTCAAAAAGGAGAAGATCGGGATTAGTCAGCCGTGCAGTAACTTCACTTGCTGTTTCAAATTTTTTGAGAAATTCGTGTGCCTCGTCGAGATTCGAAAGCTGGACTCCAAACATCGACTTTAGGTGTTCGACGGCATCGTCATCAGCTAATCTAAACACGCGCTCACAGATTTGGTCATTCAAGTACAATTGGTCTGGAACTACCGCTACCAAAGGAACATCAATCTCGGCTAAAGCGGCTTCTTTGTACTGAAGCAGAGACAATCCGCCAGAGACAAAATAGCGGACCGCGATTTCAGGATCGGGGCCTTCAAGAAAAACTCGTGCTCGTAAGAAAGGATCGGGTAGGATCGTGGTGTCAACATATATACCTGTGCATGAAACGATGTTCTTTTTCCCCTGCGGGAACGTCTCCCCGCCGAAAACGCTTTTCAATCCGTTGATATCCTGGGCATGAATATGCGCAACCTCATGTGCGTCTTCCCAGAGGTTGCTAACCCAAGAAACGACTTCCGGTATTGCTTTCCGAAAGATGCGAACGCCATCAGGGTCGCGGGCAACTGATGAAGCAACTTGGAAAGGGGTTGCTCCTTCCCTTTGCATGTCTCGATATAAGTTGCCGAATACTTTTTCGATTGATTCAAAATAGCCATGTTGTAATTCTTGGAGCGAGATCACCTGTTTTGTTTGCTGGCGGTGATTCATGGCCTCAACCGCAAGAGCACGAACGCCGCCCCCGACGGTATTGAGATCAATTTCCCCATCTTCACGATGCCGGACTGCCTGAAGCTCCCGAGCAATGTTGGGATCAGAGCCAATGTGAAGATTTCCTGCCTCCAGTTCTGCCTTCAGAAGGTGCAGGCGCCTCTTTAATCTCTCCTCATGTGTTTGTTGTGCGTCGTTGCTCAAAGCCTTCTCCATTCGGCTGCGTGCCCAGCGACTCCGCACAATGTATAATATCTCGTATCTACTCCGCCGCCTCGACTCCCTTCTTCCGCCCCACATCGCGCCGTTCCAGCACCGGCTTCAAAAACTGCCCCGTGTAGCTCCGCGCGACCCTCGCCACGTCCTCCGGCGTGCCCGCCGCAACAATCTCGCCGCCGCCGTCGCCGCCTTCGGGGCCGAGGTCGATGATCCAGTCGGCGGTCTTGATCACTTCGAGATTGTGCTCGATCACCACCATGGTGTTGCCGCCCTCGACCAGTTGATGCAGCACGTCCAGCAGTTTCGCCACGTCGTGGAAATGCAATCCGGTGGTGGGCTCATCCAGAATGTACAACGTGCGGCCGGTCGAGCGCTTGGACAATTCCTTGGCGAGCTTGATGCGCTGCGCCTCGCCGCCCGATAGCGTGGTCGCCTGCTGGCCGACGTGGATGTAGCCAAGCCCCACGCGCTGCAGCGTCTCCAAGATGTTGCGGATGCGCGGCACCGCCTTGAAGAACTCCTGCGCCTCGTCGACCGTCATGTCGAGCACGTCGGCGATCGACTTGTTCTTGAACGTCACGTCGAGCGTTTCGCGGTTGTAGCGCTTGCCTTTGCAGACGTCGCAGGTGACGTAGACATCCGGCAAAAAGTGCATCTCGATCTTGATGACGCCGTCGCCCTCGCAGGCCTCGCAGCGGCCACCCTTGACGTTGAACGAGAAGCGGCCGGGCTCGTAGCCGCGCGCCTTGGCTTCCGGCAGGCCGGCGAACCATTCGCGGATCGGCGTGAAGGCGCCGGTGTAGGTCGCCGGGTTCGAGCGCGGCGTGCGGCCGATCGGCGACTGGTCGATGTCGATGATCTTGTCGATGTGCTCGAGCCCCTCGATGCGGTCGTGCGGGGAGGGCGCCAGCGAGGCGTTGTTGAGCTTGCGCGCGACCGCGGCATAGAGCGTGTCGACCAGCAGGGTCGACTTGCCGCCGCCGGACACGCCAGTGACGCAGGTGAACAGGCCGAGCGGGATCTCGGCGTTGATGTTCTTGAGGTTGTGGCCGCGGGCGTTGAGCACCTTGATGGTGCGGCGGCCGCGCGGACGGCGCTCCGGCACCGGGATGCCCATCGCGCCGGTGAGGTACTTGCCGGTCAGCGACTCCTTCGAGGCCATGATATCGGCGGGCTTGCCCTGGGCGATGATCTTGCCGCCGTGGATGCCGGCGCCGGGGCCGATATCGAGCACGTAATCAGCGCTGCGGATCGCGTCTTCGTCGTGCTCGACCACGATCACGGTGTTGCCGAGGTTGCGAAGCCTTTTCAACGTCTCGAGCAGCCGCGCGTTGTCGCGCTGGTGCAGCCCGATCGACGGCTCGTCGAGCACATAGAGCACGCCGGTGAGGCCGGAGCCGATCTGCGACGCGAGGCGGATGCGCTGGCTCTCGCCGCCCGACAGCGTGCCGGACGAGCGCGAGAGCGTGAGATAGTCGAGCCCGACATCGACCAGGAACCTGAGCCGGTCGCGGATCTCCTTGAGCACGCGGACGGCGATCTCGTTTTGTTTCGTGGTCAGCCGTTGGGGTAGCTCGGTGAACCATTCGAGCGATCCTCTGACCGACATGTCGGCGGCTTCGCCGATGTGCTTGCCGGCGACCCTCACGCACAGCGCCTCGGGCTTGAGCCGGTAGCCCTTGCAGGCGTCGCAGGGGATGTCGGTGAAGTAGCGGCCGATCTCCTCGCGCGCCCAGTCGCTCTCGGTCTCCTTGTAGCGGCGTTCGAGATTGGTGATCACGCCCTCGAACGGCTTCTTGGTGGTGTAGTTGCGCACACCGTCGTCATAGGTGAAGCGGATCTCGTCGTCGCCGGAGCCGTAGAGGATCGCCTTCTGGGTAGCCTTCGGCAGCTCTTTCCATTTGGCGTCGAGTGAGAACTTGTAGTGCTTGCCGAGCGCGATCAGCGTCTGGATGTAATAGGGCGAGCTCGACTTCGACCACGGCGCGATCGCGCCCTTGCGCAGGGTCGCGTCGGGATCGGGGATGACGAGATCGGCATCGATGTGCGGCTCGACGCCGAGGCCGCCGCATTTCGGGCAGGCGCCGAACGGGTTGTTGAACGAGAACAGCCGCGGCTCGATCTCCGAGATGGTGAAGCCGGACACCGGGCACGCGAATTTCTCCGAGAACACGAAGCGCTCGGTGGTCTCGTTGCGCTGCTTATTGGCTTTGTTGACCTTGGCACTGGCGTCCGGCGCGGGGTCGGCCAGTTCGGCAATCGCGAGGCCGTCCGCGAGCTTCAGCGCCTGCTCGAGCGAGTCCGCAAGCCGTGTGGCGATGTCGGGACGCACCACGATGCGGTCGACCACCACGTCGATGTCGTGGGTGAATTTCTTGTCGAGCGCCGGCACCTCGGCGATCTCGTGGAACTTGCCGTCGACTTTGACGCGCTGGTAGCCCTTCTTGAGATACTCGGCGAGCTCCTTGCGGTACTCGCCCTTGCGGCCGCGCACGACAGGCGCCAGCAGGTAGAGCCGCGTGCCTTCGGGCAGCGCCAGGATGCGGTCGACCATCTGCGAGACGGTCTGGCTCTCGATCGGCAGCCCGGTGGCGGGCGAATAGGGCACGCCGATGCGCGCCCACAACAGCCGCATGTAATCGTAGATCTCGGTGACGGTGCCGACCGAGGAGCGCGGGTTCTTCGAGGTGGTCTTCTGCTCGATCGAGATCGCCGGGGAGAGGCCGTCGATCTGATCGACGTCCGGCTTCTGCATCATCTCGAGGAACTGGCGGGCATAGGCCGACAGGCTCTCGACATAGCGGCGCTGGCCCTCGGCATAGATGGTGTCGAAGGCGAGCGACGATTTCCCCGATCCCGACAGGCCCGTGAACACCACGAGCTCGTCGCGGGGGATCGCGACGTCGATGTTCTTGAGGTTGTGCTCGCGCGCGCCGCGGATCGAAATGACCCGTGAGTCCAAGCGCTTGGCTTTTCTATTCTGATCGAAAAGGTCGTTCATGATGCCCGCCGTGGAGGGCCGAACATAGTGAGAACGGGGTTGTATTGCCAGCCCGCAATGGCGCCGGTCCCCCGGAATTCACGGGGAGCGGGGAACTCATCGGGCTGGCCCTTGCGCGGGGCTCGTACCGGAGGCTCGGTCTTGCTCCGTCATCCTGAGGCGCGAGCGAAAGCGAGCCTCGAAGGATGCACGGCCTCAGCCGGGCCGTCGCCCTTCGAGGCCCTCGCTGCGCTCGGGCACCTCAGGATGACGGATCAAGGGTGAGCGCTCGGCAGCGTGGCAAAGAAAAAAAGAAGGGCCGGCGCGAGGCCGGCCCCCAACGTGGTCTTTGGTGTTGCTGGTCTCAATAACGGGCGACGACGGGCGACCCGTATTGGCCGAAGCGGTAGTTCAAGCCGATCTTCGCTGTATGCACCTGGTTCTTGTGCTCGAAGGTGTCGCCGGCGAGGTTGGCGCTCCGGTGCTTGCCGAAATTCATGTACAGGTACTCGGCCTTCACGGACCACGCTGGCGAGAGCGCGAACTCGAAGCCGGTGCCGACCGTCCAGCCCCAGCGGGTCTTCTTGATCTCGCTGAATTGCGACGGATCGAGCACGAAGCCGTCATAGTCGCCGGCCGCATTGGTGATGTTCGCAACCGCCGCGCCGCCCTTCACGTAAGTGAGCAGGCGATCGTAGGCGAGGCCGACGCGGCCGGTGATGGTGCCGTACCAGCCGTACTTAACCGACAGATAGTTGTCCGGCATGGGATAGACCGTGTCGCGCATGCCGAGATAGCCGACGTCGCCCTCGACACCGAGGACCCACATGCCGGACTGCCAGTTGTAGCCAAGCTGGCCGCCGCCGAAGATGCCGACCGGATCGGCGTCGTAGCTCACCGGAACGCCGGCGTCGAACCCGCCAAAGGGCGAGGTGTTGCTGGTCGTGGTCTTGCCGACCGCAACGCCGGTGTGGCCGCCGATGTAGAAGCCGGTCCAGGAAAACGGGACCGAGACTGCAACCGGAGCCGTCGGCATCCGGCTTGGCAGGTCAGCCGCTCGCGCCGTGCCGGCACCGAGCAACGCAACAAGACTGATTCCTGCGAACAGAACGTTCTTCATTTTTGTGCTCCTTGCACCCCGAAAGGGCGCCCAAGGGACGCCCGAGGAGTTGTGAGTGGCCTCTGTTTGACGAGTGCACATTGACTCAACAGGACCTAAAATCGCCTAAAGAACGTGTGGCTTTTCAGTCACAAGCTATTGAAATCGTTGGGCAAAATAGGGCGTAGTCTTTACCGGCTCTTCACTATGGCCGTGCACCTGCGCTTAACGCTGCGCGGAAAGTCGTAATGAGATCAGCGCGTTAGAAATCCGCGGTCGACGCGGTCTGGTTACTGAATCGATGATGGGTGGATTCACATCCGGCTAAGCATCAGTAACGAGAGTCGGCGCCGCACCTGCTGATGCGCATTGGTGAAAGTCGTGGCGGCGGCTTGAACAGGCCCTCAACCTCTGCTAGAACAAAATAAGAACATGTTCCGGATGCTAGTCCTTTGCGGGGTCCATCGTTGTGGACAATGGGCGAGGCGACCGCCCGCGCCCGGCAAGGGCGGGGTAGGGTGCCCGTCACGAGTGTACGAGAGATGTGTGGAGGTGAGCGATGGCAGGTTCGGTCAACAAGGTGATCCTGGTCGGCAATCTTGGCCGCGATCCGGAGATCAGGCGCACGCAGGATGGGCGTCCGATCGCCAATGTCAGTGTCGCAACCTCCGAGAGCTGGCGCGACAAGGCGACCGGCGAGCGCCGCGAGAAAACCGAGTGGCACCGCGTCGTGATCTTCAACGAAGGGCTGTGCCGGATCGCCGAGCAGTATTTGAAGAAGGGGATGAAGGTCTATCTCGAAGGCCAGCTCCAGACGCGCAAGTATACGGACAAGGACGGCGTCGAGAAATACTCGACCGAAGTGGTGCTGCAGGGCTTCAATTCGCAGCTCACGATGCTTGATCGTGCGGGTGGTGGCGGCGGAGCAGACGATTTCGGCGCGGAGAGCGGCGGCTCCGACTTCGGTTCATCCAGTCCTGCCCCGCGCGCGCGCCAGCCGGCGACCGCCGGCGCCGGTGGCAAGCGCGATCTGGACGACGATATTCCGTTTTGACGATTTTCCACTTGTGTCCCGGGCGCAGCGCGGCATGAAATGACGCGCTGCAGACCCGACCCCGGTTTCTAAATTGCAAAGTAACCGGGGTCCCGGATCGGCGGTGCAACGCTACGCGCTGCACCTTGTCCGGGACACGGGACCTTCCGTGGGGAGACATCGGTATGAAGCCCCGGCAGACTGCCGTCGCCGCCGTGCTGTGCGCGGCCCTGCTGGTGTCGCTTCCGGCGCGCGCCGAGACGAAGCGCCAGGAGCGCGTCTCGGTCACTGGCTGCCCCTATGCGGGGGTCACCGCCAATTGCCTGATGATCAAGGGGCCGGGCGACACCGTCTATAACATCAGCTCAATACGACCGCGGCCGCGCCAGAGCGGGCGCATGATCCGCGTGCGCGGCAGCGTCACCGACAAGATGAGCATCTGCGGCGAGGGCGTCGTGCTCGAGCGCATTCGCTGGACCCGCAGGCGCCAGCGGTGCCCGAATTGAGCGCGAACGCATGCGCGTCCTGTTGACGGGAGCTTATGGCCTCATCGGCTCCGCGATCCTCGCGCGCCTGCATCGTGATGGACATGGGCTGGTCGCCGCCGGCCGCCGCATCGACGAAGCACGGCGGCGTTTTCCGTACGCACGATGGATCGAAGCCGATTTCGCTGCGCGACCGGCGTCATTGCGATGGGCCACAAGCCGACATTGTTCACCGCAAAGGTGACCCAGGACACTGGCCCCCGGGGTCGCATCAATGTCCGCTGAACACCAGTGTTTTGAAAGGAAGCAGCAGAGCCTGGATCCGCAGGATCATCGCGTGCACGATGCCAAGAGCATCGACCGCGTGAAGTGCCACACCCCGTATGACGCCGGTCTCTTTTGAGGCGATCAGGTCGTGGTTGTTCGAGTACGCGTTGGCAATGCAACTGCTGCCGGGCGTGATGCCCGCGAGCCCGCCTTTGTAGAGAGGTTCAAGATGGACCAGAAGAGTACCGGGCCGCGTCACTTGCTGCGCGTCGACCAGCTGCTCACCGCCGCGGAACTGACCGGCCGCAATGAAGCCCTGCACGTCTGTAACCACCATCGGGATAATCGTCCGCGGCTTGGATACACACGTGACTTCGGCCAGCATTCCGACCTTCATGATCTGCGCCTCGATCTGCCCGAAGCCGGCCTGCAGTGTTTGCTGACCGGCGCCTTGCGGGATAAGGATTCCTGCCGGACGCATGAACGGGTTGACGATATCGCCCACTCGGAGCCCGAACTGCTCCACACGCCCGCTTACACCCGCGCGGATCGTGGTCTTCGCCAGATCCGCCTCGGCCTGAGCGAGCGCTGCCTGGGCGCTGGCCTTTTGCGCCGGGAGGAGGGCCGCGATGCGGGCCTCGGCGGCCTGTCGCGCCGCGGTGGCGGAAGCGATCGCGCCCTTGCGGCCTTCGGCGGCGACTTCGAGCTTTTCGATCTCGCGTCGCGCGACGATCCCCGGATTTCTCTTCTGCAGCTCCAGCTTGGTGTCCAACTCGTCCAAAGCCTGCTGGTGGGCGCCCTTGGCTTCTTGAAGCTGTCCTTCAGCCTTCAGGATATCGGCTTGCGCAACCACCATTTCCGCCTCGACTTCCGCAATCTTTCGGCGTGCGGCGTCCGCCGCCGCCTCCTGGCTCGAGCTGTCCAGCCTGAAGATCGGCGCTCCTTTGGCGATCGGACCGCTAAAGCCAACGTAAACCTCGGCGACGCGTCCGTTTATCTCAGGAACGATTGGAACGGTTCGATAGAACAACGTGACATTGGTCGTGGACGGGTGGTTGTAGAAGATCACTGTGATTAGGCCAACGGCGAGGATCAGGCAGGCCGTAATGCCCCACCTCAGCTCGAACCACACAGAATAAAGCGTGATTTCCTTGCCGAGCCGTTTTCCTTGGTAGTAGCGGCGGAAGAGATAGTCGGGAACGATGGTCAGCAGGGAGCACAGGAGAATCTCAAGCATGGATCAGCTCCTCGTGCTGGCCGGAGCAAGCTGCTCCGGTGTGGCCGGTGCCGCAACTGAACCCTCCACCACTCCGTTACGAGCGACAGTCTCCACCCGCACTTGCGCAGCGTCTTCGTTCCGGCCGAGTCCAGCCGCGGTCTCGACAGGCACTTCGGCGGCGCCTTTGCCCGCGTTAGTATCAGCGATCCTTTCGACTGATCCCGCTATCCTGCCGAGCCAGCCGCCGATATCGGGAAACTCGATGATCGCAAGCAGAAGAGCGGCCACCCAGAAGAGATGCACGTGCGTAAAGAGCGCAAGCAGGCCCAGCACGGCGACGATCTCGAACTGGATCTTGTGCGTTCTATGCGCGATGCGCTCCGGCAGACTGTGCAACCGAAAGAACAAGATTCCAAACGCCAGGACGATGCCGAGCAGAACAACCGCCATAACGACCATCAAGACATCCGTCCCGCCGGGGGCGGTTATGAAGACCGGCAGTTGGTCGGAAGCAGCCGGATGAAGCGACCCAGTCATACCGATGCTCCTATCAGTGACGGTTGATACAACTATTCCAAGCAGTATCCGGTCCGGTCCCGCATTCCGAAGATCAATGTATCGAACTTGGATATTGCGGCAAGCTGCAGCGCACCTTTGGATGGCCGCTGTGGCTCATCATGCGAAGAGCTTGCATTGAGCATATTTGTCCGGTTCTGACTCAACTCCCGGACGTATTGCGGCGTTGCAGCGAAACGACGCGCCGGGCCAGAAGCGGGACATCAATCGCGGGTTTGATTTTGCTCTGCGAACTTGATCGTCATGCTGCGAGATGTCAGATGATACGCAGAGTGTCGTCGAGCCAGTCAAGGACGCGACGGTTCAACAGCGAGCGGTTTCCCATTTCGCAGTGCCCATCCGCGCCCTCAGCCGCGCTGAACCGCACAAGCGCTTTCTTTGGACAACAAAGCTTCTCGAAGAATGTCTGGGCACGCGCCGCGAGTACATCGTTTTCGGCCATGGTCAGGAGCGTCGGACACGCAATCGCTTCTGCGCGCCCCGTCATCGTGAATTGCTCTGCGGACCGAAGATAGTCACACAGGTTGTCGACGCCGTGGACCCAAAATCCGCGCTGGATGATCTTCCAGCGCATTTCGGGTTCGCTGGAGATGGCCTGCATCATGCGATCTAGAATGGGCTGATCAAGATCGCCCAAATTGGTTGCTGCCTGCGCGGTGACGCCAAGCTTGGCAACATAAGCCCGGTATGGGTCGGCGATGCCCCAAAGGCCTGGATCGGCGATGCAGGCGGCGAGCCGGGGTTCATCCGAGGCAGCGCGGGGAGCAAGATATCCGCCGAGACTCCAGCCGCTGAGCGCGATCCGCGCGGGATCGACGGTCGCTATTGTGACAGCGACATCCAACACCGCCCTCACGACTGTCTCCCAGTCCGGCCGCAAGTGTAGGCCCTGCACGAAGAGCAATTCACCTTGGCCGGGGCCGTCGAACAGGAGGCAATGATAGCCGCGCCGCAGCGCCGCCACGGCCGAGCCAAAATACATGTCAGTGATGGTGGCGTCGTAGCCGTTGGTGAGAACAAGGGTCGGTCGAATCTCCCGCGCCCGCCCGAAGGCCGGGATGAAATACGCTGGCAGCGACGTATCCTCAAAGGGTATCCGCATTGGGACGATGGGCGGATCAAAAAGCTTGAGTCCCCGGTCGAACACCTCAACTTGCTTTCGGAACGCTGTCACGAGCCGTGGGTCCACGGGAGCGCCATATAGCAGATGGTAAGAGGCGCCATAGAATGCGCTCGCACGCAGGAACAGATCGCGAGCGCTCGACTTGTGGCCACGGTCCTCGGCCATGGCGGCCTCCGCTGCCACCCTGTCACCTGCCGCCACCCATGCTTCGTAAAATGCGCTGTCGTCACCGGAACCGACAGTACGACCAATGGCCCGGATTTCGCCGAAGTCCGGCCCGCCAAAGGGGATGTAAGCAATGGGCCACGTGCCGAACTCGTCGTGAAGATCGTTCTCGAATATGAGGCCCATGGCCTCGATCTTTGCGCCGGATGATTGATCACACAAGGAGACTATCTACTGAGGGTTGCCATTTCCATAAATCGGACGTCCGGATTGGGCGCGGTTGATGTCGCTTGCCCTCCCAAAAGCGGACGCAAAATCGGACACCGCTGAAGGTCCGCTTTGCGGCTATGGCTGCGCGCCAATGAGTCCACGCTAGCCCGTCAGCGCCGCCCGCCCGCCGTCGATCACATATTGCACCGCCAATGCGGCAAGGATCACGCCGAGCAGCCGCTGCAGCACCACATTGCCGGCGACGCCCATCAGTCGTTCGATGCGGCTCGCCAGCAGGAAAGCGAGCAGACACGACGCCATCACGGAGGCGATCACACCGAACAGCACGGCCAGCGACAGCGGCCGCCCCCCGGCCTGGCCGGCGAGGAGAAGGGTGGCCGTGATCGCGCCGGGGCCCGCCATCAACGGGATGGCGAGAGGGAAAGCGGCGATGTTGTGGACGTGTTCCTCCAGCGCGTCTTCGGCCTGTTTGGACTGGCGGTGGATGCGGACGCCAAGGACCATTTCGGTCGCGACCAGGAACAGCAAAAGCCCGCCGGCGATGCGGAACGCCGGCACGCCGATCCCGAGCTGGTGCAGCAGCCAGTCGCCGACCAGCGCTGTGCCGACCAGGATCAGTCCCGCGATCAAGCTGGCGCGCAACGCAATCTGCTTGCGCGCCTTCGCCGGCAGACCGTGCGTGACAGCGAGGAAGGTCGGTACGAGCCCGACGGGGTCAACGACCACCAGCAAGGTCACCAATGCGGAGACGAGATAGTCGATCGGCATCGTATCGGGCCTCGTTTGCGTGGCGAACAGGTGCTCGCTTCGCCAAAGCGCCGCCTATTCAGCGCCAAACCGATGCGCATGCAATTGCTAAAGCCGGTCGGGGACGGGGGCGTTTTCAAGTGGGTTAGCCGGGCCGCAATCGGCCTCTTGAAAAGTCCATCTAGCTCATTGAAAAAACATAAGAAAATACTACATAACTAAAGCGATTTCGGGTGGCGTCCACCCGTTTAATCGGCTATGGAAATTCACACCAGTGTGGCGGTCCAGAAGTCCGCATTATTCTCGCGGCGAGTCTGACATGCGGACTTCTGAACCAAAGCCACACTAGATTCAAACAGTTGCTAGTGTCCTTCGATTCCGAAGTTCGTAAATGAGCGCGCTGCAAGACGATACGAACTTCGGAATCAGGACACTAGTTTCGTCAGGATTTTTGCCCCTTGTCTGATACCGATAATCCCTCATCCGAGGGCAACGAGCCGTCCTCGGACATTCGCCCCGTTTCGATCGCGGAGGAGATGAAGCGCAGCTACCTCGATTACGCCATGAGCGTGATCGTGTCGCGCGCGCTGCCCGACGTACGTGACGGACTCAAGCCGGTGCATCGGCGCATCCTCTTTTCGATGCACGAGAACGGCCATACGCCTGACAAGAAATATGTGAAATCGGCCCGCGTCGTCGGCGACGTGATGGGTAAATATCACCCGCACGGCGACCAGGCGATCTACGACGCGCTGGTGCGCATGGCGCAGGACTTCTCCATGCGCCTGCCGCTGATCGACGGGCAGGGGAATTACGGTTCGGTCGACGGCGATCCGCCGGCGGCCATGCGGTACACCGAGTGCCGTCTCGACGACTCCGCGATGTCCCTGCTTGAGGACATCGACAAGGATACCGTCGATTTCCAGGCCAACTATGACGGCAACGAGAAAGAGCCGGTGGTCCTGCCGGCCCGCTTCCCGAACCTTCTGGTCAACGGGGCCGGCGGCATTGCCGTCGGCATGGCGACCAACATCCCGCCGCACAATCTGGGCGAAGTCATCGATGCCTGCGTCGCGCTGATCGATAACCCCGCGCTGACCATCGAGGACCTCAACGGCATCATTCCCGGTCCCGATTTCCCGACCGGCGGCGTTATCCTGGGCCGCCAGGGCATCCGCTCGGCCTACCACACCGGTCGCGGTTCGGTCGTCATGCGCGGCAAGGTCGAGATCGAGACGCTGCGCGGCGACCGCGAAGCGATCATCATCAGCGAAATCCCCTACCAGGTGAACAAGGCCGTCATGGTCGAGCGCATCGGGGAGCTCTGGCGCGAGAAGAAGATCGAGGGCATCTCCGCGCTGCGCGATGAATCCGATCGCCAGGGTTATCGCGTGGTGGTCGAGCTCAAGCGCGACACCGTCGCCGACGTCGTTCTCAACCAGCTTTACCGCTTCACGGCGTTGCAGAGCACCTTCGGCGCCAACATGGTGGCGCTCGATGGCGGCCGCCCGCTGGTGATGAACCTGAAGGACCTGCTGAGGTCGTTCCTTGCGTTCCGCGAGGAAGTGATCTCGCGGCGCACCAAGTACCTGCTCAGCAAGGCGCGCGATCGCGCGCATATCCTGGTCGGTCTGGCGATCGCGGTCGCGAATATCGACGAGGTGATCCGGATGATCCGCGCCTCGAGGGACGCCAACGAGGCCCGCGAAGCGTTGATGGGCAGGGAATGGCCGGCAACGACCGCGGCGTCGCTGATTGCGTTGATCGACGATCCACGCCACCGCGTCTCATCGGAAGGAACGGCCCGGCTGACCGCCGAACAGGCGAAGGCGATCCTCGATCTGCGGCTGCAGCGGCTCACTGCGCTCGGCCGTGACGAGATCAAGGCCGAGCTCGACAAGCTCGCCGAGGAGATCGCGGACTATCTCGACATCCTGCGCTCGCGTGCGCGCATCCAGGCGATCGTCAAGGACGAGCTTGCGGCGGTGAAGAAGGAATTCGCCACGCCGCGCCGGACCGTGATCCTCGACCAGGAAGGCGAGATGGAGGATGAGGACCTGATCCATCGCGAGGACATGGTCGTCACCGTCTCCCATCATGGTTACGTGAAGCGTGTTCCGCTCTCGACCTACCGGGCGCAGCGGCGCGGCGGCAAGGGCCGCTCCGGTATGCAGACCCGTGAGGAGGATTTCGTCGCACGACTCTTCGTCGCGAACACCCACACGCCGGTGCTGTTCTTCTCCTCGCATGGTCGCGTCTATAAAGAGAAGGTCTGGCGGCTGCCGCAGGCGGCGCCGCAGGCGCGCGGCAAAGCGCTGATCAATATCCTTCCGCTCGAGAACGGCGAGCGCATCAACACCGTGATGCCGCTGCCGGAGGACGAGACCACCTGGGCCAATCTCGACGTGATGTTCGCCACCACCCGCGGCACGGTGCGGCGCAACAAGCTCTCCGATTTCGTCGATGTACGCCGGTCCGGCATCATCGCGATGAAGCTCGACCAGGGCGAGGCGATCGTGGACGTGCAGATCTGCACCGAGAAGAATGACGTCCTGCTCACCTCCGCCGGCGGGCAGTGCATCCGCTTCCCGGTCACTGACGTGCGCGTGTTCCAGGGCCGCACCTCGATGGGCGTGCGCGGCATCTCGCTGGCCGACGGCGACAAGGTGATCTCGCTGTCGATCCTGCGGCATCTCGATGCCAGCGCCGATGAGCGCGTGGCCTATCTCAAGCGCGCCAGCGCCGTGCGCCGTAATGGCGAAGCCGAGGAAGCGAGCGCCGATGGCGAGGAGGCGACCGGCGCCATCGAACTCGGCGAGCGGCGCTACGTCGAGATGTCGGAGGCCGAGCAGTTCATCCTGACGATCTCTGAGAAGGGCTACGGGAAGCGCTCGTCCTCCTACGAGTACCGGATCACCGGCCGCGGCGGCAAAGGCATCGCCGCGATGGATATCTGGGAAGGGAAGAAGGGCGCCGAGACGATCCGCGAGAAGACCGGCTATCTGGTGGCGTCGTTCCCGGTCGGCGACGACGATCAGCTCATGCTGGTGACCAACGGCGGCCAGTTGATCCGCACCAAGGTCGACGGCATCCGTATCGCCAGTCGTGCGACGCAGGGCGTGATCGTATTCGACACCGCCGCCGACGAGCGCGTCGTCTCGGTGGAGCGGCTGTCCGAGGACGGCGAGGAGAACGGGACCTGATCTGGGGGCGATTCAAGCTTGATGAGAGTCTTCGTCTTCCGCTCGTCCCTGCGCAAGCGGGGACCCAGTCTTTCGAGAAGATTCTGGATTCCCGCTTTCGCGGGAATGAGCGGCGGATAAAGCCGATGCAGGAAGCGCGAGCGTGTCGTTAGACAAGTCATCCGTGCCACCGCCTGCGCCGCCGCCGCCGATCCCCCACGGCATACCGATCACGCTTGAGGTGGCAAAGCGCGTCGCCGCGGCGGCAGAGGCCGCGGCCCGCCAGAACGGCTGGCCGATGGCGATTGCAATCGCCGAGCCAACGGGCGCGCTGGTCTATTTCCTGAAGATGGACAACACACAATACGCGTCGATTGATCTCGCCAAGGCGAAGGCCAAGACCGCCGCGGTGTATCGCCGGCCGACCAAGCTGTTCACCGCGGCGCTCGACAACGGCCACCTGCTCTTTCTGACTTTTGACGGCCTGTGCGCGGCGCCCGGCGGGCTGCCGCTTGTCGCCGACGGCAAGCTGATCGGTGCGATCGGCGTCAGCGGCGGCGCCGGCCATCAGGACGACGTCGTGGCCGAGGCCGGGGTCGACGCGCTGTAGAAATCTGCCGTTCCTTCGCGTTAGTTTGTGCAGCGAACTCCGTTACCTCACCCCGCTTGCGGGGTGAGGTCGGCGCACGTGGTGCGCCGGGTTGGGGGACCATCGAGAGAACGCATTCGATTGTGAGTCCCCTTTCCCGCAAGCGGAAAGAGGGAGCCGCGGCTGCCGCGGCAACCAGTTCTGCTCGAACGGGCAGAGTGTGGAAGAAGTGCTCTCAATTGATCTTGATATTCGCAGCGTTGGCGACGGCGGACCACCGCCGCCGATCCTCCGCGATAAACGCTGCAAATTCGGCCGCGGTACCCGAGCCGGCGGTGGCGCCCAGCCGCTTGAGCGTGGTCTGCATCTCGTTCGACGTCATCTCGGCATTGATG
>WHTP01000090.1 GCA_009377695.1 Hyphomicrobiales bacterium
ACTGCGAAAGGCCGCCGAGCGGTCCGTCGATGGCCTGTGGAACCGCATCGCTCGTCTGCTCGATGCTTTCCCGCCAGACGAATGCGCCAACTACTTCCGCAATGCCGGATACGCTTCATGATAAGTGGAAAGTGCTCTAGTATCGTCGCAGCAGTTGCCAGCAAGCTGGCGCCTGGACGTTTTAGATCGACTGCTATAGAATAGCGGGCGACTAACCGCACAAGGAGCTCGGCGACATGCCGCGACCCAGGGAATTCGACGAAACTGCCGCGTTGGACGCCGCCATCGTATGCTTCTGGCAGCGTGGCTACGAAGCGACGTCCGTGCGCGATCTCGCGGACAGCATGGGCATTTCGGGACCAAGTCTCTACAACAGCTTCGGCAACAAGCACGATCTGTTCGCGCAGGCGCTGGAGCGCTACCTCGATCGCGGCATGCGCGCTCGCGTGGCGCGGCTCGAATCAACGCTGCCGCCAAAGCAGGCGATCCGGCGCTTCTTCGAGGAGATCATCGATCGTTCAATCAGCGACCGCGAGCGGCGCGGTTGTCTGCTCATCAATTCAGCGCTCGAAGTGGCGCCGCATGATCCCGAACTCGGCCGCATGATCGCCGATCGCCTCGGAGAGATCGAAACGTTCTTTCGCCGTTCGATCAAGGCGGCGCAGGCCGACGGCTCGGTGCCGCGCGAACGGAACGCCAAGGACGCCGCGCGACTGTTGCTGGGCGTGCTCCTTGGCTTGCGGGTGCTGGCACGCGCGAAGCCGGAACGGGCGCTGCTCGAGGGCGTTGCACGTCCCGCGCTCGCACTGTTGGATGGAGCGACCAAATTGCAGCGGTGATTACGATGGCGATTACGATGATGTGATCGTGTTTACGTATTAGTGAACGAACGTCCGGGACGCGACGCCATAAACTGCAGAGGTCAATATCTGCAACGGGGGTCATCCATGTTGAACCGACGTCTTATCCTGTCAGCAGTCGCGCTCGGTATCGTCGTGTTCTCGGGCGCAAGCTCCGAGGCCATTACCAAACGCATGTTCGATCAGAAGGCCTTCGAAGCGGCCCAAGCTGCGGGCCAGTCGATTCTGGTCGAAGTGCACGCATCGTGGTGTCCGGTCTGCAAACGGCAACGGCCGATCTTGGCCAAGCTCGGGACCGAAGCGAAGTTCAAGCGCATGGTTTCGTTCGAAATTGACTTCGACAGCCAGAAGGATCTGGTGCGGCGCTTCAACGTGCACAAGCAGAGCACGCTGATCGTCTTCAAAGGGCGCAAGGAAATCGCCCGCTCGACCGGCGATTCGAATCCGGGCTCCATCGAGCAGCTCCTGACCAAGTCACTGTAGCGATATCCCGAGGGCGGCAAGCCATGGCTACTACGGCGCTGGCATTTTTGGCGGGTATCCTGTCGACGCTCTCGCCCTGCGTGCTGCCGTTACTGCCGATCGTGCTCGGCACCGCACTCAGCGAGCACCGTGCCGGCCCGTTCGCGCTTGCGGGCGGGTTGGCGCTGTCCTTCGTCGTGATCGGACTCGTTGTTGCCACCGTCGGCTTTGCGATCGGCCTCGACGCCGGCGTGTTCCGAACGGTTGCCGGTCTCCTTCTCATCGCCGTGGGGGCTGTGCTGCTGGCGCCGCGGCTGCAGGCGCAATTCGCGCTTGCCACCGGCCCGGTCGGAAACTGGACCGACCAGCGTTTCGGCGGATTCTCGACGAGCGGGCTCGGCGGGCAGTTCGCCGTCGGTCTTTTGCTTGGCGCCGTCTGGAGTCCATGCGTCGGGCCGACGCTGGGCGCGGCGTCCGTGCTGGCGTCGCAGAAGACCGAGCTCGCTTCCGTCGCCATAACCATGGTGGCGTTTGGCTTGGGCGCGGCTCTGCCGCTCGTGCTACTCGGACTTGTTTCGCGCGAAGTGATGATGCGCTGGCGCGACCGTATACTCGCGGCGGGCCAGCGTGGCAAGATCGTCATGGGGGTGGTTCTGATCGCGACCGGAGTGCTGATCGTCAGCAATCTCGACAAGGCCATCGAGACGGTCCTGGTCGAGGCGTCGCCCGCATGGCTCACCGAACTGACGACGCGCTTCTAGTGGTCCGATTCTAACATTCGCATCCCTTCTCAGCGGGCGACTTTGCGAATGTTAGAATCATAAGGACCACCAGCAAATATAAGCTGCTAGTGGAGTTTTGGATTTGACATTCGCTTTGGGCGCCTGCGGTCAACGGGGCAGCGAATGTCAGATAGAATATTCGATCACGACCAGGGAGGATTCCAATGCTTGAACTTTATCACGGCGGCCATACCACCTGTTCGCGCAAGGCGCGGCTGTGCCTCAAGGAAAAAGGCCTCGCCTACGCCAGCCACTTTTTGAACCTGCGCGGTTTCGATCAGCACGCGCCGGCCTATCTCAAGCTCAATCCCAACGGCGTGGTGCCGACACTGGTCGACGACGGCGAAGCGATCGTCGATTCGATGCTGATCAACGAATATCTCGACGAGAAATACGACCAGCAGCCGCGCCTGCGGCCGAGCAATCCGCGCGACAAGGCGCGCATGCGGGTGTGGACCAAGCTCGCCAGCGATCACGGGCTCGCCGGTGTCGTGCCGCGCATCTGGCCGACGTTCAAGGCGCAGACCGACAAGCTCAAGCCGAACGAGCTTCAGGAGACGCTCGGCCGCATCCCGTTGCAAGAACGCCAGGAGCGCTGGGCCAAGGTGGCGCGCGGCGGCTTCGGTGACCAGGATCTCGATGCCGGCCGCAATGCCGCGTCGTTGATTATCACGCGGATGGAAGCAGGGCTTGGCGACGGTCCGTGGCTGATGGGTGATCAGTATACGCTCGCGGACATCGACCTCGTCCCGTTTGTCGATCGCTTCGCCGAGTTCTATCCGGACATGCTCAACGCATCGGCCGCGCCGAAGGTGACGGCGTGGCTCGCGCGCATGCGCGAGCGGCCGGCGGTCAAGGCGGTGTGGGCAACCGACGAGGCGCCGGCCAAGGCGGCGTAGACTTTGCGGCCGTCAGTTCAGCAAGTCGCGGTCGGGCCTGGATAGAATCCAGGCTGACGCAACGGTCTGAGCGATCTGCTCATAGAGCCCCAGGGCGTCCATCACCTGCCCGTCAAAACACATCATGCGCGCATGCACGATTGTGCGCATCGCCTCATCCAGTTGTTGCGAGGTCATGGCGCTCGTTTCGAGCATCATCATGATCTGTATGTCGCGGCCTGCGCATCCGCGGGTGAATGTCCCTCCGCCTGCCAGACCGTTGGTCACGGTGCCGAGCCAGAGCGCCGCGACGCATAAACAATATCCGATGAGCTTACGCATGGATGACTCCCGCTCTTGCCCGAAAGCAAGCTGGTGTCCCGATTCCGAAGTTCCTACGGTTTCGCGGCGGCCTCCAATACGAACCTCGGAATCGAAGGACTCCAGCTACTTATTGATTGCAGTGTGGCTTGGGTTCAGAAGACCGCAATTCGGATTCGCCGCAATGATGTTGCGGACTTCTAAACCGCCACACTGGAGGCGGCCGGCCTCACACGCGGCCGCCTCGGAGGCGCAGCTTGTTACGGAAGGCGCTCAGGCCCCTCCGAGATCTGGAACCAGTTTCTCTCGGCTTCGGTAAACGGTTGCACCGCCTGCTGCTGGCGGGGCGCACGCTGCGCTTCCGCGACTGACACGAGCGACGTTGCGACAACGAACGCAGCAGTCAGCGCGATCATGGTCTTCGTGAACATCGTCATCTCTCCCTCTGAAAGTTCACAGCTTGCTGGTGTGACTGATCGCATCATCACTGAAAGCGCGGGCACGATAAATTATCCGGATGTCCTGCCGACCGGGTTCCACAATGGTCCGCAGATCGCTCACAAACGGGCGCGGCGGAACGATAACTGGCGGGCTCCGACGCGCGAGACCCGGTCAATACTGACGTATCAGCGTTGAGAACTGTTCAATGGAACCGCGCCCAGGCTCTCCAAAAAGCCCACACGATAGCGCTCACGGCCGGCAGCCCACGATAATAACCGTTCGAAGCGGCCCTATAAAATCTGCCGACGAAGTGTAAGGCAGTTCACCTTCGCCGTGACTCTCCACGGCTAAATCTTCGAACAGTCCGTCACCGGACGGTGCAATCAGATCGCAATAGGAGATACGCCAATGTTCAGTCGAATCCCCGGCGAACAAGTCGCGATCCCTCGTTCCCCCGTGTCGCGCGAGCATCCGCTGTCGTCGAATTCTTCTCCGGCGCAAGTCGGCCCCGACGTCAATTCCGTCTGCATGAATCTGACGCCGCGACAACGCGAAGTCCTGACAGTGATGATGCAGGGGAAAAGCAATAAGGCGATCTGCCGGGCGCTGAACCTCGCCGAACCGACAGTCAAAAATCACGTCACTGCCATTCTCAAGGCACTGAACGTAAGCAGCCGTACCGAGGCGGTCCTCAAGGTCACCAAAGCATCCATCTCATCGCTCTCGCACAGCTACACTGTCGCCAGCTATTCAATGCTTAAACAGAGATGAACAGGGTTGCGGAACTATTTGGAATCTTGCGCAGGCATACTTTACGCCCAGGGAGCATCAGCGCCCTGTTGCGCGTCGCCGCATTCACGAAACGCTTTGTTAGAGAGCGCTTCTCTCGGTTCCCCGACAGATGCCTGCGATCAAGTCCTGGGACTGCCGGATGATTTACCGCCTGCATCGATGCGAACAAAATGCGGGCGCACTGGAATAGTGCGACCAACAACCTAACAGAGGAGATACGTCGATGTTCACGAAGACCATGTTTGCAATCCTCACCGTCCTTGTGCTCACCACGTCCTACGTCTCGGCCCAGACACAGACCGATCGCCGCGGCTGCGTGCCCGCCAACACCGAAGAGAGTGCCCTGAGCGCTTATCCGGCCTGGAGCGTTTGCTGAAGCCGCAGGCGTGATATGGGCCTGGGGATGGCGCGGGCGGCGGAGCCGAACGCTCGCCGCCCGCTGCCAGGATCAGTTCCGTCGGTGTGAGTTGTTATTCCCGCCCCGCCCGGCCGGCGACCTTCCGGGCGCCCTACCCGCGGATCGCCTCGTATTGCGGAAGTTCGTTGGTCTGGTAGCCCTGGATCACGCGCTCGGAGCCGTAGCCCCAATAGTTCCGCAGCGTCTCCGGCCCGTGCATCTTCGGGTAGAGCGGGAACTCCTGGTGCCACGGGCGCGGATCGAAATAGCCGAGCGCCTCATCCTTCATCTGGTCCATCTCCGTGAAGATCTCGACCCGCACGAGATCGGAGTTGCGATGGTAGGTCGCGACGTTGTGGCCGATGATGTGGCGACCCGGCCCCCAAACCAGATGAATCTTGTTGCGTGCGAGCCAGTCACCGGCTTTGTTGATCTCCGACCAGTCGAGCACCTCGAACGCGATGTGATGAAGCTGCGGCTTCTCATCAATGATGAAGTTCAGCGAGTGATGGTCGGTGTTGCAGCGCATGAAGACGAAGAAATCGCCACGCCAGTCGGACACGCGGAAGCCGAGGACCTCGGTATAGAACTTCACGATCTCCTGCACGTCGAGCACGCGATAGGCGACGTGGCCGAGCTTGAGGATATTGAAGTAAGCGGGCTGCGCCGCCTCGTGGAACTTGTACTCGGCATAGAGATCGACCGGCGTGCCCTTCGGGTCAATGAGCGTGACCGCTTCCGCGACGCCCGGAGAAATGCCGCTGCGCTTTTCCGATTTAATGCCGAGCTTTTGCAGCTCCTTGACCACATCGTTGAGGTCGGTGCCGGGCGCGATCTGGAACGACAGCCGCTTCAGGTGCCCCTTCTCGCCCCTGACCAGTTCGATCGCTTCAAAGCCCTGCTTGCTGACGAGGAACGCGCGATCGTTGCTGCGCTCCGCCACTCGCAGCCCGAGCACGTTGCCGTAGTAATCGATCTGCCCATCCATGTCGGGCGTCGAGATCGTGGCATGGCCGAGGCGTCTGACCTTGATCATGGCTTCCTCCTGCGTTTCTTAGTCGAGAGTGTATCAAGTCCAGCGGAACACATCATCCGCCAATCTTGTGCTGGCGCGCCGTAATAACCAGTTCGCCGAGCGCATCGCACTTGCCGCGCAGCGTGTCGCCGGCCTTGACCGGACCCACGCCCTGCGGTGTGCCTGTAAAGTACACGTCGCCCGGATAGAGCGTATAGAACGACGACGCGAACTCGATCAGCCGGCCGCAATCATAGATCAGGTCCTTGGTGTCGGCGGTCTGGCGTAATTCGTCGTTGCAGTGAAGCGTGATCAAGAGGTCATCGGGATTGGCGATCTCGTCCGCTGTCACCATCCACGGCCCGATCACCGAATAGCCGTCGATCGATTTGCGGAAGCTCCGGTCCTCGGAGCCGCGGCAGGTCATGTCGAGACCCATCGCATAGCCGGCGATGTAGTCCTTGAACTTGGCCTTCGGGATGTCGGTGCCCTGCTTGCCGATGATGATGACGAGCTCGATCTCGTGTTCGTTCAGACGGTCCGGGAAGCGGAGCGGAATGCCCTCTGACGAACCGACGATCGAGGAATTCGACTTCAGGAAGATGCCCGCCTTGCCGATATCGGGCGGCATGCGGGTCGCGTCCTTCGGCAGGTCGGTGCGCGAGCGCATCTCGTCGATGTGCTTCTTGTAATTGGTCGGCGCCGCCATCGCCTTCGACGGACGCGCCACCGGCGACAGGAGCTTCACCGACGAGATCGGCTTGCCGGGCGCCTTCGCCGCCATCTCCTCGATGCGCGAACGCCACTGCGGGAGCGCGGCGATCACCGCATCGCCCTTCATGTCATAACGCGCAGCTTTCCGGATTTCGTCCTGGGCCGCGGTGACGTCGTGCACCATGTCGCCGTTCACGACGCCGAGGCGGTCCTCATCAAAACGACAAAGCTTCATAGTCCTTTTCTCCCCGTCAATAACGCACGGCCGCTAAGCCCGGATCGCTTCTTGCTGCCAAGTCGGCCGGGAAATCAAGCCAGGAAACTCAGAAAGTTGGCAAATCCGGCCCGACGCAACTTTGGCAGGCTTGAGGTATTCACCCAGACGGGCGTTGGGTAGACCGCCGACCACGCTCGATTGCGCCAGAACACGTGCACGGCTTGTTACGTCCCCGAAAGGTACCGCCGAAGCATCTTCGCAGCGTGCGCTTCATTGAACTGCCCGTCAGCCGATGTAGTCACCCAATGGGCCATGGGCGCGTGCCAGAACGGGTGAAACAGAATTAAGCGGTCTGGGTTGAGCAGGCCGACCACAATCGAGAGGGATGACTTGCTGGTTATCAGGACATCGGCCGAGACCATCATGCCGATGGCTTCCATGAGGGGAGTATCCAGGTGCAAATCGACCGGACTCAGAGCGTCGAACTCGCCAAAGCGATCGTGGTCCCCAGCCACGGCGAAGCTTTCTGAGGTCATCCCCGGCGTGAAATCGCTTGGAGTCAACCGCGTTCCGATTGTGAGCGTTTCCGAAAAGATCTCAAATCGATGCGGAATATCGAGCTGGACCAGAAGCGATCCAAGCCGTTGGGCAACGCTGATGTAGTAGGAATTCGGAAGCAGCCGCTCGGCTGCCACGAAATGATTGTCCCCGCGTCGAACGTGCACCGCGATCCGCAGCGGCGGTCGTCGTGTCGTCTGATGCCGAAGCACCGGCCTCAACCGGTTCCATATCGCCGGATCTCTATCCAGTTCTTGATAAGGCAGGGTGATCTTGAACAACGTTGGATGCTTGCTCGTTCCAGCATGTTTCTCGAGCTCATGCGAGCGGGGCGAAGAAAGTGAAACGACAGTGGCCCTTGCTGCCATCGCCTCGGCGCCCGAGTCACTGGCGATCAAAGTCAAATCATCCAATTCATTGAGGATCTTATCACCCGCCTTGTCTCTCGAGTTCGGCGTTCCACGATACCCGATCAGCGACACCGGACTGTGCAGATATTTCGCGTCGATGTCCCTGGCCAAAGCATAGACGCCAAGAACCCGCTGGAATTGGGCGCCGGCTCCATCCGTGAAACTCTGATTGTCATACGTCAGTAGCGAATGCGCGAACGTACGCCGCAGCCGATAGCCGGCTCGAGTCGTACGCGATCGCAGCCGTGGGTAAATGGCCGACAGTGCATAAGCCGCTCGCAAGGCGGGATTATCGGCGTGTCGTTTCATGCTGTTCGTATGGGAAGAGCCAGACTGCGGGGCAGGTCGATAATCTACCGCCGCTCGAGGATGTGAAAGCCCCGCTGGCGGTCGAGCAGGAAGATCAGCCCGCGGTCGTCCACGAACACGTCGTTCGAGAGCGGATGATCAAAACCCTGCGGCGCGTCCGGCACGAAGCGGGCAACCTCCTTCGGCGCGCGCGGGCGGCCGATGTCGATGATGCGCATGCCGTGCATGAACCACGCGGCGGGGATTTCGGTGCCGGTGATCGTCTCGATCGGCTGGTGGCAGCCGGAGTGCTTCGGCTGCGGCGTGCCGTCGAGCTCCTCGACCTGGAACGACGCGAACGGCACCGGACGGTCCTCCTGCGTGATGTCGACCACCCAGAGGAACGCCGGCGGCCCCTCGAACTGGTGCATCACATCCTCATCGGCGACCAGCAGGATCTTGCGCCCGCCAATCTCGAACGGCACCGGGATCGCGCTGTGGGTCGGGCACGGGAATGGCGGCGACCAGTCGAGGCCGGAAACGAATTTCGGCTTCGACATGTCCTCGATGTCGATGATGACGAAGCCGCCCTGCCAGTAACTGGTGTAGAGCCGGTTGCCGAGGCGCAGCGGATGATGGCACCGATGATGCGTCGCCTGCCAGCTCGGCGTTTCGCCGCCGGCGGTCCACTGCCCCGGCATGTGCCAGTGCCCGATGAGCTCCGGCTTCGCGGGATTGTTCAGATCGAAGATGCCCATGACGTTGCCGACATAGCCTTCCAGAGTCGGCGAGCCGTAGAGGTAACGGCCGTCGAAGGAGAAGCGGTGCATGCCGGTGCCGACCGTTTCCCAGCGCGTGATCGGCTTGGGCTTTCCCGGGTCGCTCACATCGTAGACGCCGAAGCCGCCGCGCCAGTCCGCAGGCGGCTGACCGGCCTGCTCATGGTTCACGACCATGATGCCGTCCTTCGTGTGCACCTTATGCGAATGCGTGCCCTTCGGCATCTCGATCGCGGCAAGCTGCTTGCCGTTCTTCGGATCGCGCACGTCGAAGATGCTGGTGCCGTGCGGCGCCGACATGTGGCCGATATAGGCGATGCCTTTCTCGACCGTGATCTGTCCCCCGCCAGCGCAATCGACCCAGCCGACTTCGCGTACCCCTTTTGCTTGTGGCATTTTGAACCGTCCCTGTTGCGTTTCTGTAGGTTAGTTGAATGCCCGATTGAGCAGTCGCTCGGCGTTTCCGACGAATAGTTTTCGCATCTGATCGGCCGGCAGGTCGAGCCGCTTGACCGCCTCGATCGTGGGCCCGATCGGACCGAGCGGCGTGTCGGTCGCGAACACCACGTGATCAGCGCCGAAGAATTCGAGACCGCAGCGCAGCGCATGGGTGCCGCCGCCGAACATCGCGGTATCGCCATAGAACTCGCGCAGATAGTCGAGATGCGGACGCTTCAGTGAGGGCAGCACCTTTGAATAGTCCTCGTCGGACGTGCGCGCCCCGAGCACATCAAGTCCGGGCCCGACACGGCCATCATAATACGGGATCATGCCGCCGAGATGGTGGGTGATGACTTTCAGCTTCGGATAGCGGTCGAACAATCCGCAGAACGTCATCCGCACCATCGCGACCGACGTGTCGTAAGGCCAGCCGAAGCACCACCACAATTCGTAACGCGACTTCGCTTCCGTGGGATAGTCGGTAAGAGTGGCGCCGCGCGCCGGATGCAGCCAGATCGGCAGGTCGAGCTCGGCCATCGCCGTGAATATTGGTTCGAAGAGGGGATCGTCGAGCGGACGGCCGGCATTCGGCGTGTAGACCTGAATGCCGCAGGCGCCGAGATCCTTTACAGCGCGCCGCGCTTCCGCAACCGAGCCTTCAACGTCCTTGAGCGACACCGCGGCAACAAAAGTTGGAAACCGCTCGGGATGTTTGCGGCACAACTCCGCCATGGCGTCGTTGGCGGTGCGCGCCAGCGTCAGGCCGAGCTTGCCGTCGGCGATATCCTCGATGGGCGGATTGGGCAGCGAAATGATCTCGCGGTAGTCGCCGAACTGGTCCATCTCGCGAAAGCGCGTATCGAGATCGAACAGCTTGGTCACTTGCTTGAGCCGCTTGCCCATGTTCTCGAGGTTGGGCGCGGCCTTTGTCATCTCCTGAAAATAGCGCTCCGGGAAGATGTGGCAGAAAATATCGATGATGGGCGAGGTACTCATCAGAAATTCACCCGATCCGCACCCTTCAATCCCAGCATCTGCCGTGCCTCATCGGGTGTCGCGGCCTCGAAGCCAAGCTCGCCGATGATGCGGCGGATTTTCGCCACCTGCTCGGCGTTGCTTTTAGCGAGCTTGCCTGGGCCGATATAGAGCGAGTCCTCAAGCCCCACGCGCACGTTGCCGTTCATCATAGTGGCGTTGGTGCAGAAATTGAGCTGATGCCGCCCGCCCGCCAGCACCGACCAGAGGTAATCGTTGCCGAACAGACGATCGGCCGTGCGCTTCATGAACATGAGATTGTCGAGATCGGGACCGATGCCGCCGAGGATGCCGTAGATCAGTTGCAGGAACACCGGCGGCTTGAACAGCCCGCGGTCGATGCAATGGGCCAGATTATAGAGGTGCCCGGTGTCGTAGCACTCGTGCTCGAATTTCACGCCGTGGCCCTCGCCCAGGAGCTTCGCGATGTGCTCGATGTCCTTGAACGTGTTGCGGAAGATGTTCTGGTCGGAGTTGAGGAGATAGGGCAGCTCCCAGTCGTATTTCCAAGCCTTGTAGCGGCGCGCCATCGGATAGAGCGCGAAATTCATCGAACCCATGTTGAGGGAGCACATCTCCGGCGAGAGGTCAGTCGCCGCCGCGAGCCGGTCTTCCAGCGTCATGGTCACGCTGCCGCCCGTGGTGATATTGATGACGGCGTCACAGGCTTGCTTGATGCGGGGCGCGAATTGCCGGAACACCGCCGGATCCGGCGATGGGCGCCCGTCCCTCGGATCGCGCGCGTGCAGGTGCAGGATCGCAGCACCGGCCTGGGCGGCGTCGATCGCCTGCGTCGCGATGTCATCGGGCGTGAACGGCAGTGCATCCGACATGGTCGGCGTGTGGATCGAGCCGGTGATCGCGCAGGTGATGACGACCTTGTTGGCGGGCTGGGGCATTGGCGTTTCCTCCTTGTATCACGCGTCGTCCGCGCGCGCCTTTTTCAGGTGCTGCACGACGTTGGCCCGCAGCGCGGCCTGCTGCTCGGGCGTCCATGTGCGGAAACCTTCGCCTGATTTGAACCCGAGCTTGCCGTCGGCCACAAGCTTTTCGAGATAGGGCGATGGGCCGGGCCGATGGTCGATGTCGGGCAGCACGGTCCGATGAATGGCGAGCGTCAGATCGGTGCCGACGAGATCGGCGTTCTCCAGCGGACCAAGAACCGCAAGCCGCCGCCCGAACGCCGCCTTGATTACGGTGTCGACGGTCTCGGCATCGCAGATGCCGCGCTCGACCAGCGAGATCGCCTCACGCCACAGCGCATGTTGCAGCCGGTTTCCGATGAAGCCCGGCACGTCCTTCTTCACATGCGCGGGCTTCTTGCCGGCCGCGGCGTGCAGATCCATCGTCCACGCGATCGCCTGCGGCGAGGTCCACTGCGTGCCGATCACCTCGACCAGCGGTACCAGCGTCGGCGGATTCCACCAATGCGTGCCGAGCGCGCGCTCGCGCCGCTTGAGGCCGTCCATGATGTCGGTGATCGGAATGACCGACGTGTTGCTGGCGAGGATCGTGTCCGGCCGCACGTGCGTCTCGATGTTCGCGAACAAAGCCTGCTTGAGCGGCAGATTTTCGGACACCGCTTCCACGACGTAGTCGGCGTCGCGCACCGCATCGGCGAGATCGCGATGCGGCGTAACGCGCTCGACCGCGCGCGGATCGTCGCCCAGGTCCTTAAGGCCCGCCGCGATGCGCGCCTTCGCGCTGTCGAGGCTCGCCACCACGCTGTCGGTGATGGTGACGTCATGGCCGGCAACGGCGAACACCTGCGCGATGCCGTGGCCCATCAGGCCCGCGCCAACGACTGCAATGCGGGCTTTGCTCATGCTCAGCCCGCCGTGTAGCCGCCGTCGGCGTAGAGGGTATGGCCGGTATAAAAATCCGACGCCTTCGAGGCGAGGAACAGGAGCGGCCCCGCAAGATCGGAGGGCTCGCCCAGGCGGCCCTTCGGCACGCGCGTCAGGAAGCCGGCGCGTACGGTCTTGCCGCGCTCGTCGTCGGCGAACATCCATTCCGTCAGCGGCGAGCGGAAGACCGTCGGGCCGAGCGCATTCACGGTGATCCCGCTCGCGCCCCACTCGCAGCCGAGCGCCTTGGTGATGCCGTCGACCGCCGACTTCGACGCGCAATAGGCGGTGTACCCGGCGGGATGACCGAGCAGACCGCGCGCCGAGGACATCAGGATGACCTTGCCACCAGGGGCGCCTTCTTTGCCCTGCTTGAGCATCTGTCGACCCGTCGCACGTGCCATCAGCCACGATTGCGTGACGTTGGCGTCCATCACGTCGAGGAAATCCTCGGCCTTCTGCTCAACGATCTTAGACACCTTATTGATGCCGGATGCCACCACCAGAATGTCGACGCGGCCGAACGCCTTGACCGCCGCGTCGACGATCCGCTCGCAATTGGCTTCCGAGCTTGGGCGCGTCGGCACGGTCTCGACCTTGCCGCCGAGCTTCGCGCATTCGCTGGCGACCTTGTCGAGCTCGTCGGCACCGCCGGCCGCGATCACGACGTTCGCGCCCGCACCCGCAAGCACCTTTGCGGCCATGGCGCCGAAGGCGCCGGTCGCACCGGTGACGATCGCGGTCTTGCCTTTCACGCTGAACAGCGAGAGCGGATCTTTCAGGAATTCGTCGGGCATGTTTTCCGCTCCATCAGTCCAATAGTTTCGCCGAGCTCAATGCCCCCCACCCCTGACCCCTCCCCACCATTCGCTGCGCGAATGGGTGGAGGGGAACCGAAGCGTCGGTGCTCACCTCACGCCTGCTTCACCTCGCACCGGCGGCGCCGCTCCCCTCCCCCCGCGAAGCGGCGGGGAGGGGTCGGGGGTGGGGGCGCGCCGCCGTATGGCGCAAACAAACATCACTTCACCGGCGCGACCGCGACCGCGATCGTGCAAACGTCATGTCCGCGATTGATGATCTCGCGGCTTTCATTCGGCCCGATGTAGCAGGTGTCTCCCTGACGGATGACGGTCTCCTTGCCATCAACAATCACCGTGAGTTCACCCGCCAACACATAATAGACTTTCTCCGGCGGCGATGCGTCCGGCCCTGCGCCGCCGCCCGGAAGAAAGTGCGAGATACCGAAGATCAGCGATTGCGAGCCGCCCATCTCGGCGCCGAACAGCCGGAACGACTTGTAGTCGCGATGGTTCGGCGCCTCGTAAGCCTTCGCCTCGGAAAATTTGCGAACGATCATCAGAACGTCTCCCCCCTGTCGATACGGAACGAGCCCTTCGGGTCCATGATCGCGACCAGTCGCACGATGCAGCCATCGCCGCGCTCCCAGTTCCACGGGAAGAATGCGAAGGTGCAGCGTCGCCCGGTGACCTTGTCGATGTCGCCGCCGATATTCTCGATGCCGAGGATGCCGTTCTTGAACAGGATGCGGTGCACCGGCTCCCATTCCGGGAAATCCTCCTTCCAGTCGCGCCCGCCCGACCACTCTTTGTATTCCTCTGCAAGGTGCGGATGCAGCGGCCCGTTGCGCTGCGGGCCGATCGCGGTGGCGAGCGGATGATCGTTGGCCTGGGTGTCGTGGCCGACGACCTTGACCTGCTTCTCGACGAACCATTCACCGGCCGACGGCACGAAGCCGGGCGCGCGGCAGAAATAATCCTCGCTGTCCTCGTACAGCTTGTGCCAGCCAGTATTGACGATCACCACGTCGCGCGGACGCACCACCTTGCCCGCCGCCCTTTCGAGATCGTCATAGGTGATCTGCTCCCATTTCTTCTTCGGGATCGACACCACGATGCCGGAACCGAAGAAGTGCGGCAGCGGCACCTCGTCGATGAACGGCGTGCCCTGCACCACATGCGCGGGCGCATCGATATGCGTGGTATTGTGCATTGACGTCGTAATGCGCTGCGACAGCACGCCGGACTTGGCGTGGTAGTGGATGCGCTCGATCTTGACGTCCTCGAAATAGGGCCAGTTCGGCGACTGGTATCCGAAGCGATGGGACAGGTTGTAGAACTCCAGCCCCATGCTGTTGTCGAGGTTCTCCTCGAATGACACGCCACGAATTTTCTTCGCCACGACAGAACTCCCTCACTTGGTGCTCAGTATAGGGCGGAATCGGCGTCGCGCTCGAATCGGACAGCGCGATCGCGGATGCTGACGTTCGGCGAAGCCATCGTCGTCGTCCTCCCGGCGATCCGCGCGGACGTTCGGCGCCCGTCACAAACATGTATCGCAATACGGTACACCTGCTCCATCATGCGAGCATAAGGTGCCGGCCACGTCAATCGCGCGACACGGCCAGATGCTCCATCAAGGCGCGCTTGGTCGTGAGCAGGCTTTTTGCAATCCGCGCCTGCTGGGTGGCGAACCGCTGCGCCGGGACCGGCACCGATATGGCGACATGGTTGCCGACGAAATCGGTCATCACGATACCGGCGGCGCAGATCCCCAGCGTGTGCTCCTCACGATCAAGGGCGACGCCAGACTTGCGCACCATCTTGAGGTCCTTAAGCAGGTCCTTCAGCCGCGTCAGTGTCTTTGGCGTGCGCTGCTCGTAGGTCTTGCCGATCAGGCGCGCGACCTCCTCGTCGGACAGTTCCGCCAGATAAGCCTTGCCGTTCGCTGTACAGTGGAGCGGAAATGCCTCGCCCACGGCCGACACGGCGCGCAGGCGCTGCGGGCCGGTCACTTGATCCACAAACACCAGATGGTCGTTGTGGATCGTCGCCAGGTCGACGGTCTCGTTCAATTCCTGCGACAGCTTGACCAGGAACGGCCGCGCCGCCGATACGAAATCGGCACCAACCGAGGTCGCGAGCCGCTGGATGGTGGGACCGAGCCGCACCCGCCCGGTCGGCGACGCTGCGATCACGAGTTTCTCGGCCTCCAGCGCCGCGACAATCCGCTGCACGGTCGAGCGCGCAAGGCCGACGTGTTGCGCAATCTGCGCGAGGCTCAGTCCCGCCGCTTGGTTCTCCAAGGCACGCAGGATCGCCGCCGCGCGTGCGATCACCTGTATCTGGTTCTTCCCATTGGGCAGGCGCACGTCCATCGGGCAACGCCCTTCATCGGTGTTTCATAATCTGGTACACCCGGACCAAATTACGGTACAAGAGCAGGAAACGCACGGGGAAATCCATGGTGGGGAAGATCGCGCTCGAGGAGCACTTCCTGTGTCCCGGTTTCGAGGACTACTGGAAGGCGACTGTCAGCGACGTCGATCCTAATATCCTGACGCAAGTGGTGTCGCGGCTCTCCGACTTCGGGGAACTGCGGCTCAGCTCCATGGACCGCGCCGGCATCGAGCGCTCCGTCCTTTCGATCGCGGGACCTGGCGTGCAGGCGGAACGTGATCTCGCCACCGCCGTCCGTGTCGCCCGCGTCGGCAACGACTTCCTCGCCCGCGAAATCCAGAAACGCCCGGATCGCTATTCCGGCTTCGGCCACCTTCCAATGCAGGACGCCAAAGCCGCGGCCGACGAGCTCGAACGCTGCATGACCGAGCTGAAATTCGCAGGCTGTATGATCAATGGCCATACCAATGGGCGGTATCTCGATCATCCCTCGCTAGCGCCGTTCTGGGAACGGGTCGCGGCGCTTGACGCCATCATCTACATCCATCCGACCGATCCGGTGTCGCCTTCGCCCGCGCTCGACGGCCACAAAGGCCTGCGGCGCGCGACCTGGGAATGGACGTTTGAAACCGGCTCGCACGCGCTGCGGCTCGTCTTCGGCGGCGTGTTCGACCGTTACCCGCGCGCGCGCATCGCGCTCGGGCACATGGGCGAAACGCTGCCATTCTTGCTCTGGCGCTTCGACAGCCGCGCCAAGCTCTACGGCATCAAGCTTGCGAAAGCGCCGTCGGACACCATCAAGGACAACATTTTGGTGACGACGTCAGGCATGTGCTCGGCCGAACCGCTCAACTGCGCGATCGCCGCGCTCGGGCACGACAAAATCATGTTCGCGGCCGACTATCCGTTCGAACAGGCGGAAGAAGCCGGCCATTGGATGGACAATGTCGCCCTCGACGATAACGTGCGCGCCGACATCGCTTACGGAAACGCGGCAAAGAACTTCAAGCTGAATTAAAGCAGGGACACCCTCATGAGCGGGTCGAACGACCGGATCATCACACCCATTTCCACCAAGGAGCTCGAGCGCCGTTGGGTGGCGGCGCGCAAGGAGATGCGCGAGCGCAGCATCGATGCGCTAGTGATGCAGAACAACGCGGACTGGCTCGGCGGTTACGTAAAGTGGTTCACCGACATTCCGGCGACCAACTCCTATCCGAAGACCGTGGTGTTCCACGCCAACGAGCCGATGACCATGGTCGAGATGGGCGGGTTCAACACCGCCCGCAATCTCAAAGGCGCCGATCCGGTGCATCGCGGCGTCGGCGAGCTGCTCGGATCGCCGTCATTCCTGGCGGTCAATTACACCGATAATTACCACGCCGACTGCATTATCCCTGACCTGAAGAAACGCGGCTACGGCACCGTCGGGTTGATCGGTCCCGGCAGCATGCCGCATGCGTTCGTCACGCGGCTGAAGGACGGGCTCAGCGGTGTGAAATTCGTGGATGCGACCGACTTCATCGATCGGCTCAAGGCGATCAAGAGCGACGAAGAGATCGTCTTGATCAAGACATGCTGCGAGATGCAGGACGCGATCTTCGCCAAGGTTGCGGAGAACATCAAGCCCGGCATGCGCGACATCGACGTGACCGCGCTGGCCGAATACGAAGGGCGCTTGCTCGGCAGCGAACAAGGCATCTTTCTTGGCTCATCGGCGCCGGTTGGCAACCCGGCTCGCTTCGCGCCGCGCCACTTCCAAGGACGTACGCTTCAGAAGGGCGACCACCTCGTGCTCCTGATCGAGAACAACGGACCCGGCGGCTACTACGCCGAAATCGCGCGCACGCTCGTCCTCGGCAAGGCATCGAACGAGCTGATCGACGGCTTCGAGGCCATGAAGGAGGCGCAGGATTACACGCTGTCGCTGATGAAGCCCGGCGCGTCCTGCCGCGACATCGCGAATGCGCATGACGGCTACATGAAGAAGCACGGCTTCGAGATCGAAATGCGGCTCTATGCTCACAGTCAGGGCTACGACATGGTCGAGCGGCCGATGCTGCGCGCCGACGAGACCATGCCGATCGAGGAGAACATGCACTTCGCCGTGCACCCGGGCTACAACACGTCAACGATGTGGATGACGATCTGCGACAATTACATGGTCGAGGCGAAGGGCGTGGGCGACTGCCTGCACAAGACCGAGAAGAAGGTTTTTGAGATTAACTAGCGCCGGTCTCCCGCCCGCCCTCATCCTTAGGAGCGTCCGAAGGACGCGTCTCGAAGAATGGGGCGACCCCGGTCCGTCCTCCCCTTCGAGACCCCCCTCCCTTCCCTCCCCCGCAAGCGGGGGAGGGTTAGGGAGGGGGCCTCAGGATGAGGACGGTGAGAGATCGACGCCGTGACGAGACCTTTGCGACCATGCCCCGCCTGCTCATCCTGCTCACGCTGCCGCCGAACGTTCGCGACTACTACGCGGCGCGGTTGAAGAAGCGTTTTCCCGAGCTCGAGATCGACGTCGCCGACCACTACAGCAAGGCCATTCCGCTTGCGCCTAACGCCGACATCCTGCTGACCTTCGGTCCGATGATGAAGGACGAGGTCTTTGCCAATGCGCCCAAGCTGAAATGGGTGCAGGCGCTCGGCACTGGCGTCGACGGCGTGATCGACCAGCCGTCGCTCGGCAAGAACGTGACCGTCACTAATATCCGCGGCATCCATGGCGCGCCCGTCTCCGAAGCGGCGATCATGGGGATGCTGGCGCTCAGCCGCGATCTGCCGCGCTCGGTGCGCAGCCAGGACCAGAATAGCTGGACGCGCTGGCCGCCGAAGCTGCTCGACAACAAGACCGTCGGTATCTACGGCATCGGCCTGATCGCTGAAGCACTGGCGCCGCGCTGCAAAGCGTTCGGCATGACGGTTGTCGGCTACTCATCGACCAAGCGCGAGGTGCCCGGCATCGACCGCATGCTGCTGCGCAGCGACCTGATCGCGACCGCGAAGGAGCTCGACTATCTCGTGCTGCTCGTCCCCTACTCCGAGGAGACCCGCCATTCGATCAACGCCAATGTCTTCGCCGCCATGAAGCCGTCGGCGTTCCTGATCAATCTCGCGCGCGGCGGGGTCGTGGAGGAAGACTCCATGGTCGAGGCGCTGAACTCCGGCAAGATCGCCGGCGCGGCGCTCGATGTGTTCCAGACCGAGCCGTTACCGGCCGACCATCCGCTGTGGTCGATGAAGAACGTCATCATCACACCGCATCTCGGCGGCTTCTGCGACGTCTACGCCGATCTGGCGCTGGTGACGGTCGAGCACAATATGGAGTGTTGGCTGCGCGGCGATATCGACGGCATGCGGGATCTGGTCCGCAAGTAAATGCTGCGCAAGTAACAGGAGCGAGGCGCTCCATGGCGAAGCGGACGGCAGAAAAACGCAAGGTGGCCAGGCGTGCGACGCCCAAACGCGGCGCGCCCAAACGCAGGCGGTCTGAGGCGAAGCAACCCGTGCCCGCGCTTGAATCGTTCGACGTGATGCCGATACCCGACGAGCGCGCGGCTGCAATGAACGATGCCTCGCTGCACGACCTCTTCCAGCAGCAGACCATGGCGATGCTCGACCGCTCCGACCTCGACGAAGAGCAGAAGCAGAGCATCCTGGTCGCGATGAACTGCCCGTGCTGCGGCGGCAGCGGGCTCTCGTTCACGATGAAGCTGAAGCGGAAGAAATAACGTTACCGCCCGCCGCCACCCACCGCAATCATCAGATTGCCATAAGCATCGACTTCGCACGCGTCGGCGGGCATCAGCACCGTGGTCGAGGCGTGCTCTTCGATCAACGCCGGCCCTTTGATCTTGTTGCCCGCCAAGAGCTCCGCGCGCCGATAGGTCGGCGCCGGCCGGAAGCTGCCGCCGACATACACCCGCCGCTTGCCGGTAAACGCCGCCTTCGGCGGTACAGCCGTGCCGCGCTTGATCTTCTCCTGATGGGGCTTCTTCATCATGCCGGTCACGGTCGCGCGCAGGCTGACGATCTCGGCGTTCTCCTGCGGTGCCGAGGTGCCGTAGCGCAGCTCATGCATCTCGTCGAATAGCCGCTTGATCGCCTTACGGTCACGGCGCTTGAACACGCCGCCGGGCAGATCGACCGTCACCGCGTGCTCCTGGCCGTGATAGCGCATATCGGCGGCGCGCTTGATGACGATCTTCTGTGGCGTGACCGAGCTGTTGGCGATCGCGTCGCGGCCCTGCCCTTCCAGCTCGCGATAGATCGAATCGATCTGATCGAACGACGCCTCGTCGAGCTTCATCAATGCCGTGCGCACGAAATCGTAACGCAGGTCGGAGAACAGCATGCCGAAGGCCGAGAACAGGCCGGGCGCCAGCGGGATGATCACCTTGCGGATGCCGATTTCGCGTGCGACTTGCACCGCCTGCAGCGGGCCAGCACCGCCATAAGCGACCATGGCGAAATCGCCGGCGTCGAGGCCGCGCTCGGTGGTCACGCCCTTCACCGCATAGGACATCGCGGTCGCCGCAATCCGCAAAATGCCGTCCGCGGCCGCGGTGATGTCGAGACCGAGCGGCTTGGCGATCATGGCGATCGTGCGCTCGGCGGCGGCGACGTCGAGCGGCATCTCACCGCCGAGGAAGCGGTCGGCGCCAAGCCATCCCAGCACGAGATTGGCATCGGTGACCGTGGGCTCCATGCCGCCGAGCCCGTAACATGCCGGTCCGGGCGACGCGCCGGCGCTCTGCGGCCCGACGCGCAAGCCGCCGTGATCGACGCGAGCGATCGAGCCGCCGCCGGTGCCAACTTCGAAGATGTCCATCATGGCGATCTGCACCGGCAGCGCCTTGTCGTAGCCGCCGATCAGTGCCTTCGATGTCGTCAGCGCCTCGCCCCTGTAGATGACGCCGGCCTTGGCCGTGGTGCCGCCCATGTCGAAGGCGATGGCGTTGTCGATGCCGAGCGTGTGGCAAAGCGCCTGCGTGCCGATCACCCCGGCCGCCGGCCCGGATTCCAGCATGCGAATGCACTGGTCCTGCGCCTGCGTCGCCTCGTAGAGGCCGCCGGTCGACTGCACGATCAGGAACGATCCGCCGAAGCCTTGGCTGCGGATGTGCTCGTCGATCTCGCCGACATAGCGCCGCACCTTCGGCCCGATATAGGCGTTGGCGACCACGGTCGAGCAGCGCTCGAATTCGCGGTATTCCTGGGAGAGCTCGTGCGACGCCGAAACGAACATTGCGGGATGGTTCTTTTCGAGGATCGCCTTGGCGCGGGCCTCATGGTCTGGGCTGGCGTAGCAGTTGATGAACAGGATCGCGCAGGCCTCGATTCCGCGCTTCTCCAGTTCTGCCCCGAGCGCGGCGATCTCTTCTGCATCGAGCGGCTTTTCGACTTCCCCGTCCGAGAGCATGCGCTCGCGCACCTCGAACCGCAGCGCGCGCTCGACCAGCGGCACGTGCTTCTGAAAGAACAAATTATAGGCGTCCGGCCGGTTGATCCGCCCGATCTCATAGATGTCGCGGAAGCCTTCGGTGATCAGAAGCGCAGTTTTTGCGCCCGTGCGCTCCAGGATCGCGTTGATCGCCACCGTCGAGCCATGCAGGAACAGCCCAGCGGAGCGATAGTCGCTGCCGGCCTTCTCGACCCCACAGTTGATGCCGTCGACCAGCCGCTGCGGCGTCGAGAGCGCCTTGCCGAAACTCAGCGCGCCGGTCTGGTCGTTGAACACTGCGATGTCGGTGAAGGTGCCCCCGATGTCGGCGGCAAGCCGCATGGGCGGACGGGACGGTGCGCTGCGCGGCTTATCAAGCGGCTTGGCGGGCGCTCGCCGCCTTTTCGTCGGAGATTTCATTGGCAGGGGACCGGACAATCTTGTCGTTGGCAGGCATTCTGTATTAAGCCGAAAGGACGTTGCTTGCCTAGGCTAGTCTAGTGTCCCGATTCCGAAGTTCGCGCGCACTCGCGGTCGCCTCCCATGCGAACTTCGGAATCGATGGACACTAGCAACTCTTTGAATCTAGTGTGGCTTTGGTTCAGAAGTCCGCATGTCGGACTCGCCGCAAGAATGATGCGGACTTCTGAACCGCCACACTAGCTGTCCACCAGCCGATCGGCCGGAATTCCAAAAGAACATTCGGGGAAACGCACGCGTGCTTGTCGTCGCCATCGACATCGGGGGGACCTTCACGGACCTGCTCGGCTTTGATTCCAAGGCCGGCACATTCGTTCAGGCCAAAAGTCTCACCACACCAGCCCATCTGGTGCAGGGCATTATCGACTGCCTGCGCAAGAGCGGCATCGAAGCCTCAGCGATCGACGAGTTGATTCACGGATCAACCATCGCCATCAACACCCTGATCGAGCGCAAGGGTGCGAGGACCGGGCTGATCGTCACCCGCGGCACCCGCGACGTCTACATCATCGGCCGCGGCAATCGGCCCGAAGCCTATAATCTCCTGTTCCACCGCCACCGTCCGCTGGTACCGCGCCGGTTCACCCGCGAAGTCGACGAGCGTGTGCTGGCCTCCGGCCACGCGCATGAGCCGCTGCGCCGCGCCAGCGTCGAGGAGGCCTGCGCCGCGCTCAGGAGGGAAGGCGTCGAGGCGGTCGCGGTCTGCTTCCTGCACTCCTATCTCGATCCCAGCCATGAGCAGCAGGCGGGCGAGATGATCCACAAGGCGATGCCCGACGCTTACCTGTCGCTCTCGCACGACATCCTGCGCGAGTATCGCGAGTTTGAACGGATGTCGACGACGGTGGTGAACGCCTATATCGGCCCGAAGGTCGGCGGCTATGTGAAGAGCCTGAAATCCAACCTGGGCGATATTGGCTTCGTCGGCAATCTCTCGATCATGCGCTCGAACGGCGGCGTGATGACTCCGGAGGTCGCGACCGAGCGGCCAGTAGCGATGATGGAGTCGGGCCCGGTGGGCGGCATTATCGCCTCCGCGCAGGTCGGCCGCGCGCTCGGCTATGACAACGTCATCTCGTTCGATATGGGCGGCACCACTGCGAAGGCCAGCCTGATCAAGGATGGCGAGCCGACGCTCGCGCCCGGATATTATGTCGGTGGTTACGCGGCCGGCCATCCGGTGATGTTGCCGATGATCGACGTGGTCGAAGTCGGCGCCGGCGGCGGCTCGATCGCCTGGATCGACGACATCGGGGCGCTCAAGGTCGGCCCACAAAGCGCGGGCGCCGATCCGGGTCCAATCTGCTACCGCGGGGGCGGCACCGAGCCGACCATCACTGACGCAAATGTCGTGCTTGGTCGGCTCGATCCCGACAACTTCCTCGGCGGCCAAATGAAGCTCGACGCTGAAGCCGCGGCGCAGGGCATCGCCGAGAAAATCGGCAAGCCCTTGAAGATCGACGCCGTCGCGGCTGCGCAGGCGATCGTCGAGATCGCGATCTCGAAGATGTCGCTGGCGGTACGCGAAGTGTCCGTGCAGAAGGGTTTTGATCCGCGTGACTTCGCGCTGGTCGCCTCCGGCGGTGCCGGCGCCCTGCATGTCATGGCGATCGCGCGCGAACTGCACATCCCCACCGTCATCGTGCCGCAGTTCCCGTCGCACTTCTCGGCACTCGGCATGCTCGCCGCCGACGAGCGGCACGATTTCATCCGCACCTATTATTCCGACCTTGCCACTCTCGATTTCGGCGAACTCGTGAAGGTCTATGAGGAGATGCGTGACGGCGCGCGCGGCAGCCTGCGCAATACCAAGAGTTCCGAGGAGCGGCTGCAGCTCGACCTGCGCTATGTTGGACAGGATTTCACGCTGTCGGTTCCGGTCTCGGTGAAGGTCCTGCGTAAAGGCGATCGCAAGGCGATCCGATCAGCCTTCGACAAGCTCTATGAGCACCGCTACGCGCATTCGTCGCCGGAGGACCCGGTCGAGATGGTCAACATGCGGCTCTCCGTCATTGGCAAGCGGCCCACACTGAAATTCCCGCGCCTCGCCAAAGGCCGTGCCAACGCGGTCTCGCACCGGCGCGAGGTCTATTTCGCCGATCCAAAGAAGCCGGTGCGCTGCCCGGTCTATCAGCGCGCGAAGCTTACGGCCGGAACGCGGATCGTTGGCCCTGCGCTGGTGCAGGAGCACGGCACCACCACGGTGCTGTTCCAGAAGGATGTGTGTACGGTCGCACCGTCCGGCGAGCTGATCATCAAAGTGGGAGGCGCGTGATGGTGCGATCTTGCGTGTCCCGGACGCGGTGCAGCGCAAGCGCGCCAGCGCGCAGCGGTGCACTGCTGATCCGGGACCCCGGTTACTATCGGCTCACAGGAAACCGGGGTCCCTGTGTGTGGCGCCTATGGCATGATGGTTGCGGGCGGGAGATCGTGGGGTCCCTGGTCGTAAGACCGTGAGCCGGCGTGATCCCCGCCCGCACACCAAACCACCCAACCTGAACAGTTGACCGAGG
>WHTP01000073.1 GCA_009377695.1 Hyphomicrobiales bacterium
CAATTGCCGAAGGCTGTCCGCCGCCTCGTCAAGGCTCTTGGGTTGCGGCAAGCGTCCGAGGTAGCTCTTGATCCGTATCAGACCTTCCGTTTCGATCACCGGGCCGATGTCGTTGAGGACAACCCCGGCGATGGCCGCCGGCTGGACAGTTGCAAGCACCATCGCCAGGATGCCGCCGCGCGATGTGCCGATGAAGACCGCGCGATCGATTTCAAGTGCGGTCAGCACCGTGAGCAGGTCCGTAATTTCAGTGGCAACGTTATAATTGGCGGGGTTGGGGTCGTGCCCGGATTCACCGCGCCCGCGGTAATCGATCGCCAGCACATAGCGAGCACGATCCGGGTCGTTGGCCAGCGCGGTCGCGAGTGCGTCGAAATCGTGAGCGGTCCTGGCAAGACCGGGAAGGCAGACCACCGGCCGGCGTCGTTTGTCGCGGGACCCATAGCCGCGCGCGTGCAGCCGCAACCCGTCGGCGGCGGACACGAAAAAATCTTCGCAATTCCGAGCCTGCACGCTCATGACGTCTTCCACGCCCATCGAACCGGGCGTGCCTTGCCGATGTCTCACCGGGCGGCCAAGCTGCGTATAAGACGCCTGCAGGCGGCCGCGACTGGCGGCACGGCCGCGAAGCGTCACGTGCACAGGTGACACGAAGGACATCCCGGATATGACGCCGGCAATCCAAACGGCAAAGGACCTGCACCGTCAAGGCTGCCTCATTGAGGCGCACGCGCCGTCGAGGCGGTCTGTCGCGCGACGTGGCGCGAAAGGTGTGCATCCGCCGCCCACGCCTGAAGCACCATGGCGATAGAGTCCCCGCTTGCGACCCTGCTGTCCGAAGCGGCTGCTCTGCACAAGAGCGGCGCGCTGGCGGACGCGGCGGCGCGATACCAGGAGATCGTCCGGGCCGATCCCTCGCAGGCGGATGCGTTCTATGGCCTCGCGCAAATTTGCTGCGAGCAGGGTCGGTTTGCGGATGGTGTGGCGCTGATGCGCCGCGCGCTGGCGGTGGAGCCGCGCCGCGCGCGCTATCATGTGTTGCTAGGGCGTGCGTTGGCCGCACTGGGCGAGCCGCAGGAGGGCTTGGCGAGCTTTGATCGCGCGGTCGCATGCGATGGCCACCATGCCGGTGCTCATGGCAACCGGGGCGACCTGCTTGCGCAGCTCGGCCGCCTGGACGAGGCCGTTGAAAGCTATCGGCGGGCGATTGCGCTCGAGCCCGGCTCGCTGGCGAACTGGTGCAACCTGGGCGCGGCCCAGGCCGAGCTCGGCCGTCGTGATGAGGCGTTGGCGAGTTACGAACGTGTGCTCGCTATCGAGCCGGGCTTTGCCGAGGTGCATGTCATTCGCGGCAATCTGCTCGCGCTGCTCGGCCGCGGCAGCGACGCGCTGGCGAGCCTTGAGCAGGGACTTGCGCTGTCGCCCGATCATGTCGGAGCGCTGGTCTCCCGCGGCGACGTGCTGCGCGTCCTCGATCGTCATCAGGAAGCTCTGGCCAGCTACGACCGCGCGCTGGCGTTGTCGCCAATGGAAGTCCCGGCGCTGAGGGGGCGGGCGGCCGCGCTGGTGGCGCTCAAGCGGCCGGACGAGGCGTTGGCGAACCTCGACACTGCCCTTGCCCATGCGCCGCCGGGCGCGGAGACACTGAGCAACCGCGGGTTCCTGTTGCTGTCGCTTGGCCGGCACGACGAGGCGCTGGCAAGCCTCGATCGCGCCCTTGCGACCGAGCCGGATCATGTCGAGGCGCTGGTCAATCGCGCCGTGTTGCTCTCCGAATTTGGCCGGCATGCCGACGCGATTGCAAGCTACGACCGCGCGCTGGCGGTGTCGCCGACGCACGTGAAAGCGCACTGCAATCGGGCAAAGACGCTGTTCTCCCTCGGTCGCCACAACGAGGCGCTGGTCAGCGCCGAGCATGCGCTTGCGATTGATCCCGATCATGTCGAGTCGCTCTACACCCGTGGAATGGTCCTCGGCAGGCTCCATCGTTACGACGAGGCGATCGCCGCGTTCGAGCGCGTCCTCAAGCTTGCTCCGGTGCATCCGCACGCCTTGTCGCAACTGGCGGTGAGCTACCTCGCGATCTGTGCGTGGGACCGCTGCACGGCCGTCGCGCGGCGTCTCTACGAGGCCATGGCGGCCGGCACCGCGGTGGTCGCGCCGCATATCCTGTTGCAATTGGCGGCTCCACCGGAGGTAACGTTGGCTGGGGCCCGCCGCTACGTCGAGCGCGAGATTCCGGCCGGGCCGCCGCTCGGCGCGGCTCCTCCCGCGGCCCCGGCCCAGAGCGACAAGATCAGGGTCGCCTATCTGTCGGCGGATTTCCGGATTCATCCGGTCGGCTATCTGACGGGCGAACTGTTCGAACGACATGATCGCAGCCGTTTCGAGATCATCGGGCTCTCGTTCGGCCCTGACGACAAGAGCGAGCTGCGGTCGCGGATCGCGAGATCCTTCGACCAGTTTCACGACGTGCGGAGTGCCGGCGATCGGGATGTGGCAGCTCTAATCCGGCGGCTCGGCGTCGACATCGCCGTCGATCTCAACGGCCACACCGACAATGCCCGGTCCGGCATTTTCCGCTACCGCGTGGCGCCGGTTCAGGTGAACTACCTCGGCTATCCTGGAACGCTGGGTGCGGACTTCATCGACTACATCATCGCCGACGAGGTCGTGCTGCCGTTCGATCAGCAGCCGTACTATGTGGAGAGGATCGTCCACCTGCCGGACTGTTTCCTGGTCAACGATGCGACCAAGGCGATCTCGCCGGAGACGCCGTCACGCGCGCAGGCAGGTCTGCCGGACCGGGGATTCGTCTTCTGTTGCTTCAACAATGCCTACAAGATCTCCGCCGAGATATTTGGCGTCTGGATGCGGCTGCTTGGTCAAGTGGACCATAGCGTGCTGTGGCTGTCCCAACTCGACCCTCGCGCCTGCGATAACCTGCGTGCAGCCGCGCGCGCCGCGGGGATAGACCCCGCCAGGATCGTCTTCGCGCCGCGCAAGCCGGCCATGGCCGATCATTTTGCGCGCCAGCGGCTTGGCGATCTCTTCCTCGATACGCCCGGCTACAACGCCCACACCACCGCGAGCGATGCGCTCTGGGCGGGGCTTCCAGTCCTGACCTGCCTTGGGTCAACATTTCCGGGCCGAGTTGCTGCCAGCCTGCTGCGGGCCGTGGGCTTGCCGGACATGGTGACCGGGACTCTTGGCGAGTACGAAGCACTCGCCCTCAAGCTTGCGCGTGAGCCAGCATTGCTTGCCGACATACGGCGGCGGCTCGCGCACAACCGGCTGACATATCCACTGTTCAGCACGGATCGCTTCGCGCGCCACATCGAGCGCGCCTACGAGACGATGCGTGAGCACGCGCGTCAGGGCAGGGGGCCGGAGAGCTTCGCTGTCGAGGCGATCGATACGGCAGACCGGTAAGACTTCCGGGCCAAATGCTACGTCGAAGTCATGTCCGCCGAGGCCACTGTTCGGTTTGTAGCATTCTCCCCCCGGTCGGTGTTCGCTCACCGCGCTGTTGACAGCCATATCTCATTAACGCTAGCAACTGATATGTTATAACGTTGCGTAGGCGGGCGGGGGATTGTCAGCTTTGAAGGGCGTTGGAGTTGCCAAGCGGCAGATCGGAAGCGATGGGCAAGGGGCGCCGCGAATTAAGTCCGGGCCAGGATCTGGCCCAAGATCTATTCCAGGGGCGCTGCGCCTGGCGGCACAGGCGGGCGGAGCCCTTCTCATCGTTGCCACAACGGCTTACGGGGAAACCGTGTCATCGGGCACCACCGATGGGAATACGGTGATCCTGGAAACCATCACGGTCACGGCTCCAAAGCGACGTCCCGCGCCTAGCAGACCTCTCTCCGCACGGCCGGCGGTCAGCGACCCGCCTCCCTCGGCAGCAAGCGATCCGCCTTCGCCGGCTGCGAGTGCCAATCCGCCGAGCTTCCAGGCCCAACAGGAGCGGTTCGAGCGGCGCCCTGGAGCGGAGACGGTCGTTTCGATCACTGAGCGCGACCCGGGCAAGGTCACGACGCTGGGCGATGCCCTCGACAAGACACCCGGCGTCTTCGTGTCCGAAGGCGACACCTTCATCTCGATGCGAGGCAGCGATATTGCTAACGACGGATCGCGCAATGGTCGAGGCATCCGCGCCTATCTTGACGGCTTCCCGCTCGGCCGCACCGAAGCTGGCCTCACCAACTCACTGATCGAGCTGCTCGCGATCGACTACATCGAGGTCTATCGCGGCGGCAACAGCCTGCGTTATGGCGCGATCGCGACCGGTGGAGCACTCAATTTCGTTTCGAAGACTGGCCGCACCGCGCCGGGCACCGGCGTCAGCGTGTTCGGCGGAAGCTTCGGGACCCTCCAGACCCAGGTCGAAAATGGAGGCGTCAAGGGAGCGTTCGACTGGTACCTGCAGGGCAATCTCTTCAAGAAAGACGGCTATCGAATTCACACCGGCGAAGAAAACTACCGCTTTAGCGGCAATGTCGGCTGGCAGATAACGCCGAATATCGAGAGCAGGACATTCTTCGCCGCCGGCAAGACGAATTTGGACTTGGGGGATTCCGTTCCCCTCGATCAGTTGGAGACGCTGCGCCGTGGCGTGGCGGGGCTCGCGACCCAATACAACGCACGTCTCGACTTCGAGTACCAGCGGCTCGCCAACCGTACCATCATCCGCGACGGCGACACGTCCTATGAGTTCGGCGGCTATTTCCTGAACACGGCGCTGGATCACTTGCCGGTGCCGATGGCCGGCATCATCGATTATGGCTGGCGCGAGGGTGGTGTTTCGGGGCGGGTCGAGCACAAGACGTCATTGGCTGGTCTTCCAACCGAACTCGTCGGTGGCGTGCGGATCGGTTACACCGATGGCGATTTCGACCGCTTCCAGCATCGCAATGCGGGGACGGAGAAGGGGCGCCAGATCTATGACTGGGCCTTCTCGTCGTGGCTTGTCGAAAGCTATGCCGAGAGCGCGGTTGAAATTCTTCCTCGCGTGCGCGTTTTCACCGGCCTGCAGGGAGTCTTCACGACCCGCGATCTCGATGACGACTATCGTGGCGGCGCGGTGCCGGCCGTGCCACCGATTCCGGGGAACGTGCCGCAGCCCGGGCGGGATGCCGTCATTCTCGAATATGACCGCAACTTCCAGGCCCTTAACCCGAAGATCGGCATCAACTGGGAGCACACGCGCAACCACTTTGTCTTTGCGAATATCACGCGCAGCTATGAGATCCCGAGCGGCGCCGACCTGGCAAACATCTTTTCCGTCGACCGCGGGCGGGGACGAATTCCGCAACTGGATGCGCAGTCCGCCTGGACGTGGGAGGCGGGCGTACGCGGCGGCTGGGAGCGCTTCAAGTACGATCTGACCCTCTACCACATGCGCCTGCGCAACGAGATTCTCACCCGTTGCGCGACGGAAATCAGCGCAGGCTGCACCTCGTCCAATACCGTCGCGTTCAATGCCGATCGCACCATCCACAACGGCTTTGAGCTTGGCTTGCGAACATTGCCCTTCGTCAGCGTGTTCAGCGAGGGCGATGTGATCTTTGCGAATGCCGTATGGAACTACACGGATTTTCGCTTCGATAACGATCCAGTATTCGGTGACAACCGGATGCCCGTCATTCCGGTGCATCAGCTCTATGGCGAGCTGGGTTATCGCCACGCCTCCGGCTTTTTCGGTTCGGTCAACCTGCGTCACCTGAGCGAGCGCCGCACGACCTTCGATGGTTCGGGCGGCGATGCGTTCATCGTGCCCGCATATACGCTGTTCGGCGCCAAAATCGGCTGGCGGGCACCGGACAAGTCCTGGTCCGTGTTCGTCGAAGGGCGCAACTTGACGGACGTGGCCTATGTCGCCGACTTCGCGCCCAGCCCGGCCGTGCCGGTTATGCAGAATCCCGGCCCACCGCCCTTCAGCTTTACGCCCGCGCGTACGCCGCTCGTGAAGCCCGGTGAGGGACGCGCGGTCTATGCCGGTGCATCCGTCCGGTTCTGACATGACCGCGTCCGATCTGCGACCGGATCGCGTCATGTCCCACCTCGGAACGATCGGCTCCCTCCCACCGGTCGTTCCGAGGCCCCCTTGCTCCGGATGCCGTGTCAACTCGCGAAGGAATTGAAGGGCAGGCAAATGGATTTGTTTCGTCGCACTTTTCTGGGCGTCGTCATCTGCCTCGCCGGGCTGATGTGGGCGGCGGCTCCGGCCGGTGCGCAGGCCGCATCGGGGCAGCCTGCCAACGATCGCGTCCGCATCATCACCGTGGATTTCGTGCTGCCGGGCAAGCTCGAAAAGTTCGGCCAGCTCGCCAGGGCCGCCCGACTTGATCTCGATCGTCTCTACGTCGAAACGGCCTCAGGGCAACCCAGGGCCTGGCTTGAGGATGTCACTCTCGTAATCCTCGACACGCCGCGGCCGATGGATCTGGCGAAAGTGCAGGCGCGGCTTGGTTCCTCCTTGGCCGAAAGCCACACTCCCTGGATTCGCGTCGGCGGAGGCTCGCCCGCTTTCGGCAATCTGCCGCCCCAGCACGCCCGGCGTCTCATCGCGTATTACGCCAACGGCGGCGAAACGAACCTGCGCGCGCTGTTTGCTTACGTGCGAGCCTGGCAGGACGGCGCGGACACGAGCGCGGTGGCGCCGCCGGCTGCGCTGCCGGCGACCGGCTTCTACCACCCCGCTGTGCCGGCGACGTTCGACAGCTTGGATGCCTATCTGCAATGGGGACGCAGCCGCTGGCGGAATGACGCTCCACGGATCGCCTTTGCCATCCATGCTGGCCTGGTTTCCGGAATGGAGACACAGGTGATCGACACGCTCGTTACGCAAAGCGAAGCGCGCGGGATGCTGCCGCTCGTCTTCTGGTTCGACGCCGGCGATCCCGACGCACTTCAGAAGCTGCTGGTCCCGGCCAAGGCCGACGTTCTCGTCATCGCGACCCATCTCCAGAACGGGCCTGCGCGCACGGCCGAGTTCCTCAAGCTGAATATCCCGGTCCTGCAGACCGTCGGCTATCGGGACGGCGATCCGGACGCTTGGGCGCAAGCCGACAGCGGGATGTCGCCGCGTCTGGTCGCGCCGTTCCTCGCGCTGCCCGAAAGTTGGGGAGTCAGCGATCCGGTGGTGATCGAAGCCGTGCGGAACGGCGAGCGGGTCCCGATGATGGGGCAGGTCGATGCGCTCCTTGCGAAAGCCGCGCGTCTCGCCGCGCTCCGCCGCAAGCCCGCCGCCGACAAGCGTTTGGCGCTGATGTTTTGGAACTATCCGCCGGGCGAGAAGAATGTCTCTGCGTCGAACCTCAACGTTCCCCGCAGCCTGGAGAAGCTCACAGCGGCGCTCGCCGGCGCCGGCTATGACGTCCCGCCGGCTGCTGAGCCGCGGTTGATCGCGGCGGCGCAAGCCATGCTCGGCGCGGTCTATCATCCCGAAAAGCTCACCGCGCTGCTGGCGGACGGATTGGCCGGCACGCTGCCGGTTGCGCCCTATCGCGCTTGGCTCAAGACATTGCCGGCCCGGAGGCGGAACGAAATTCTGGCACGTTGGGGCGAGCCAGACAGTCAGGCCGGCGTCATCGACGTCGACGGCGAAAAACAGTTCGTGATTCCGCGTCTCGCGATCGGCAAGCTCGTGATCATGCCGCAACTCCCGCGCAGTGGCCGTCCCGGCGCCGACTATCACGATACGAAGCAACCGTCGGGGCACAGTTATCTTGCAGCCTATATTTATCTACGCGAGGTCGCCGGAGCGGATGCATTGATTCACTTCGGCACCCACGGCACACAGGAATGGACGCCGGGGAAGGATCGCGGCCTTGCCGCCGACGACTATCCCTATCTCGCGGTCGGAGACCTGCCGGTGTTCTATCCGTACATCCAGGACAACATCGCGGAGGCGATTCAGGCTAAGCGGCGTGGCCGTGCCGTCACCGTGAGCCACCAGACGCCGCCCTTCGCGCCGGCCGGCCTCTACGACGAGCTGCGCGACCTGCACGCAAAGATCCACGAATACATCCAACTTGACGACGGCGCGGTTCGCGATCGGACCGCGGCACAGATTCGGGAGTTTGTGACCCGCGCAAACCTTCACCGCGACATGGGATGGGACGGGATAGCGGTCGAACGGGATTTTCCCGCCTTCCTCACCGCCTTGCATGACCATGTTCACGAGCTCGCACAACATGCGATGCCGCTCGGGCTGCACACCTTCGGCGATGCTCCGTCGCCCGAACATCGGCTGGTCACCGTCATGCAGCAGCTCGGCGAGCCGTTCTATCGGCGCCTCGGCGCCGACCCGAACGAATTTTTCGCCGTCGACTTCAGGACACTGCAGGACAGCGCGCCGTATCGGTTGCTGCAGCGGCATCTTCGAGACGGTGTTCCGATCGGCAATGTCGCCGATGCCGAGGTTCGCGCGATGCTCGCACGCGCGGTCACGCTCGACGGTCATTTGGCCCAGACGGACGAGATCGAAGCTTTGCTTGCGGGTCTGGCCGGCGGCTTCGTCGCGCCGGGACCGGGCGGCGATCCGATCCGCAATCCCGAGGTGCCGAGCGGCCGCAATCTCTTTCCATTCGAGCCGGACAAGATCCCGACCCGGGCCGCCTATGAAGCGGGCGGCAAGGCGTTAGGGCAGCTCACAGAGGCCTATCGCGCCGAGCACAATGGCGAGACGCCGGGCAAACTCGCCTTCAGCTTATGGTCCGGCGAGACGATGCGCCATCTCGGCGTCGTCGAAAGCCAGATCCTGCACGCGCTCGGCCTGCGCCCCGTCTGGAACGAGGGCGGCCGCGTTATGGCGATCGAGATTATTCCCGCCGGAGAACTCGGACGCCCTCGCATCGACACGGTGCTGCAGGTGACGAGCGTCTACCGCGACCAGTTCGACGGCTTCATGCGTCTCCTCGCCGATGCGATCGAACGGCTGGCCGTGCTCGACGAAGAACCCAACAATGCGATCGCCCGCAACACGCAAGGCGTCGCACGGAAGCTCACAGGAGAGGGCATGGATGCGTCCCGCGCCGGGCAGCTTGCGGCCTTGCGCATCTTCAGCAACGAGCCGGGCGATTACGGCACCAGCCTGCCGGGCTCCGTGCTTCGATCGACCTCTTGGGACCACGAAGCGCCGCTCGCCGAAGCGTTCCTGTCGCGGCTGCAATATGCTTATGGCAGCAAGGAATGGGGCGCCCGGATCGAGGGTGGCAATCTTTTTGCTGAGCAGTTGAAGGGGACGCAGGCGGCAGTGCTGTCGCGTTCATCCAAGCTTCACGGCATCCTCTCGACCGACCACCCCTTCGAATATCTCGGAGGTCTGTCGCTCGCTGTTCGGCACCTCGACGGGAAAAGCCCATCGCTCTACATCGCCGATCTGCGCGAGCAGGCCTCGCGAGTCACCTCCGCCGCAAGGTTCCTCGCCGACGAAATGCGCGTGCGCTACCTCAACCCGCACTGGATCGGCGAAATGCAGAAGGAGGGCTATGCCGGCACGCTGCAATTGCTGAACGCCGTCAACAATCTTTGGGGGTGGCAGGTGACCGATCCCGGCACTGTGCGCGCGGATCAATGGCAGGCAGTGCATGACACCTTTATCCGCGACATGCGCGGTCTCGACCTGAAGGCGTGGTTCGAAAAGAACAACCCAACCGCGCAGGCGCAGATCATCGAGCGGATGATCGAAGCGATCCGCAAGGGCTATTGGGACGCCGCGGAAGCGACCCGTCGTGAGTTGGTCGAGCGCTGGCAGGAGCTTGCAGACCATCACCAGGTGGCCGTCGGCGAGGCTGCCACCCGCACTTTCGTCACGGAAATGGCTGCGGGTTTCGGCCTGCAACCGGCCGTCACAGCGGCCGCCGCATCGGTTCGGGCGACAGCCGCCGATGATCCCAATGCGCCATCCGGTGAGGAGGTGCGCGGGGAGGTCTTGCGGCCGGTGCCGGAGACGGCGGGGCGCAGTCGGCAGCCGTGGCAAACCTGGTTCGGGCTGGCGACGCTGCTGGTCTGCCTCCTGAGTGGCGCCGCAATACAATTGCGCTCGAACGCACGGCTGCGCACGACAGGACGGACGGCATGAACGTTCTGGAGTCCGGGCTTTTTGAGCTGTCCAAACTCTTTCTGCTGCCTGTATTGGCGTTGATCCTGCTGGCGCTCGCCTATGCCTTTATCGCGCTTGGCGCCTTCGCCACCGAGGCGTGGCAACGAGCGCGAGGAACCTATCGTTCGCGGCTTGCCGCTTATCAGGCCACGCACGGCGGTGGGAGCGACGATCTCGAACTCTGGATCCTGCAACGGCTGGAGTGGCTGCGCATCGTCTCGCGCACCACACCGATGTTAGGGCTCGTGGCCACTATGATCCCAATGGGGCCTGCATTGTTGGCGCTCGCCAACAATGACGCCAAAGCGATCGGCGAGAGCCTTGTGGTGGCGTTCTCGGCCGTGATCCTGGCACTGATCAGCGCGTCGATCACCTTCGTCATTCTGACCGTGCGGCGGCGCTGGCTGCTGCAGGAATTGCGCGCGATTGAATGCAAAGGAGAGGCCAACTGATGCGATTCCTCGCCGAAGGAGAGTCCGACGACCCCATCCTGTCCGTCGTCAATCTGATCGACGTCTTCCTCGTCGTCGTCGCCATGCTGATGATCATCATCGTGAAGAATCCGCTGAACCCGTTCGGCAACAAGAACGTCGTGGTGGTCGAGAATCCAGGCGAAGCAAACATGAAAATTGTCATTAAGGACGGACAGGAGTTTACCCGTTACGAATCGAGCGGTGAGATCGGCGAGGGGCAAGGAGTGCGTGCAGGAATAACATACCAGCTTCCGGATGGACGCCTGATCTATGTGCCCGAAGGCATAGGGCGGCGCGATGCTATTCCAGCCTCACGTTAAGACATCGGATTAAGGCGGCGGCTGTGTGGAGCGCCGGGCATGGACAGGGGTCCACTCGACGATGCTCCAAGTGTCACGATGCTCCAAGTGTCGTACGGATCAGTTTGCGCTGGTGCCGCGGTGCAGGTCGGCCTCGATCATCAGCCGGTTGCTGCCGCCAAAGCGGATCCGGTAAACCTGCATGTTCTCCATCACGCGCTGGACGTAGTTGCGCGTCTCCGAGAACGGAATGCGCTCGACCCAGTCAACGGGATCAACCTTGGGGTCGCGAGGATCACCGAAGCGCGAGACCCAATCACGGATGCGGCCGCGCCCGGCGTTGTACCCCACGAACGCGAGGACGTATGAACCGCGGAAGTCGGCCAACAGGTCGCCGAGCTCTGCGGCTCCGAACTGCACATTGTAGACCCGGTCGGAGAGGAGCTTCTTCTCGTTGTAGGTTACGTTGAATTTCCTGGCGATATATTTGCCAGCGGCTGGGGTCACTTGCATCAAGCCCATCGCCCGGGCGCTGGATATAGTCCTTTGGTTGAAATGGCTTTCCTGCCGGGCGATCGCATAGACGAGCGGCTTTTCAACCGCCGGGCCGATCGCCGTGTAGTTCGGCATGCCGACGGTGGGGAATGCGTAGGTCTCGAGTGGCAGCCCGCGGCCCAGCGCCGCCTTGCCCATCAGCAGCATCGTGCGCGCGTCGCCGTTGCGAGCCGAGACGTCGCCGATCGCGGCAAGCATTCCGGCATCGGTCGAACGATCGCCGAGATCGGCAGCCGCGCCGGTGACCATGTCGCGCTGGCCGATGGCATAGAGCATCTCCATGCCGCGTACGATGTCATGGGAGCCAGCGGGCCGCCGCGGTGGCGGGCGCAGCGTAATGTTGCGAATATTCAGTCGTGCGCCGGCAAGCTGGCCGTAATAGGCGGTCGGATGCTGTGCAGCCGTCTGGTAGTGGTTTCGCGCCTCGGCGTTCCGGCCTTGCGCCTCATAGGCGCGGCCTTGCCAGTAATGGGCGCGCGCAACCGAAATCGTGTGGGTGCCGTCTTCCGGAATGCGCGCAAAATGCGTGAGCGCGGTTGCCGGATCGTTGAGGAAACGCAACGCAATCCAGCCGGCGGTGAACTCGTGCTCAACGCGATAGTTGTCCCGCTCAGGTTTGACGGCATCGCGGGCGATACGATAGGCCTTGGCGGCGTCGCCGAGGTCGAGCATGTTGCGGGCGGCAAGCCGGCGCTCGATCCACCATTGATCGGTATCAATCGATTGCGAAGGGTCGCGCGGCGCCGACAGGATGACATTGCCGGCTTCTGCCTCGCGGTCATTGCGCCGCAGCCACTGCGCAAGGCTGAAGATGTAGCCAAGGTCACGGCGGGCGCCGGATGGAACTGCGTCGAGCGCGGCCTTGGCATTGCGGGCCTTCTTGATGACCGCGATACGCGCCTTCGCGATCGCCGGGGCGTCGCCACCGGCGCGATTGGCGTTGCGCAGGCCGGCGTCGGTGTCCTCCGCATAAAGGCGCATGTTCATGCGCGCCTGATGATCGGCGGCGGTGAGCAGGCCGCCGAACGTTTCCAGCACCTTCGATTCAACATCCGCGGGGAAGGCATCATTGCGCCAGGCGTTGCGTACGTGGGCCTGCGCGCCGGCACGGTCGCCCTGCGCGAGGAGCGCGCGTGCGAGCGTAAAATGCCCCCTGGCGCTAAGCGGCGGGTTTTTTGCAAAGTAAGCGCGGACCGCTGCGTGATCCGGCTGCTCGGCCCACATCATCGATTCGGCGCGCCGGCGCATCATTCCGACGCTCGGCCAGTTCGGATTGGCGTTGATGAAGGCCAGGTAACGCGCGGAGCTCGCCCCATTGCCATTGCTGCGCAAGATGGCCCATTCCACGAGCCTGCGAGCGACGGTGTCCTGGATACCCTGCTGGATCGCGGTTGCCTGCGAGGCACGGCCAGCACGAGCATGCTCGATAGCCTGCTTGACGGCGGCGAGATCACCCGAAAGCGCGGGCGCTGGCGCAGCCTCGAGATCGGGGGTCGGTGGGGATTTGGCGATCGAAGCGGTGGCGTCCTTCGCGGGAGCCTTGCCCTTGACGGCCTTCTTTTCTTTTTTGCTTTCTTTCTTGTTATTTTTTTTGGACGATTCTTTGGAAGTCTTGTCTTTGTTGGAAGTCTTGACCTTTTTCTCTTTGGGTTTGGCTGTTGCGGTCTTCTTTTTTTCTTTCTCTTTGGTCTTGGCGGCAGCCCCTTTGGTTTTGGCAGCAGCCCCTTTGGCCTTGGGCCCGCTCTGGGCGGTGGCCGTCTCCGACTGGGCAATAGCCGCAGCATGCAGGCCGATTGCGACCGCGCCTGCAAGCAGCAACGCTGTCAACAAACCTTGGGTTCTGGCCAATGTCGCGGTTCTCCCCAGCGCGGCGGAGGTTGTGCTACCGCTGAGTGTTTTCACTTGATAGTATTGACGAAGCACTAAACCCGCAGGGGCCGAGAGCATCGGTCGCGACCGCGGCGAAAACGGGGCAGGGTAACGGGTTCCGCCTGCTTTCGTTGTCGCAGCCGACCCGTTATCAAGAGCCAATATCGAAGGCCGGGCGGACGATTCCGCCGTCCGCCGCCTTCAGGGATCGGCCAGCCAGAGGATTCTAGACCATGACCGGCAAGACGAGCTTCAGGGGATCGTTCACGGCGCTCGTCACCCCGTTCAAAAACGGTGGCCTTGATGAGGGGGCCTTCCGCGCGCTGGTCGACTGGCAGATCGCCGAAGGGACCAAGGGGCTGGTGCCGGTCGGCACGACCGGCGAAAGCCCGACCCTGAGTCACGACGAACACAAGCAGGTGGTCGAGTGGTGCGTCGATCAGGCCAAGGGGAAGGTGCCGATCGTGGCGGGGGCTGGCTCGAACTCGACGCAGGAGGCAATCGAGCTGTCGCAGCACGCCGAAAAGGCGGGCGCGAGCGCTGTGCTGATCGTGACGCCGTACTACAACAAGCCGACCCAGGACGGGCTCTACAGCCACTTCAAGGCGATCAATGATGCCATCGGCATCCCGATCATCATCTACAATATCCCGGGGCGCTCGGTCGTCGACATGTCGGTTGAGACCATGGCGCGCCTGTTCGAGTTGAAGAACATCGCCGGCGTCAAGGACGCCACCGCCAACATGGTGCGCGTGTCGCAGCAGCGCGCGGCCATGGGCGAGGATTTCAACCAGCTCTCGGGCGAGGACGCGACCGCGCTCGGCTTCATGGCGCATGGTGGTCACGGCTGCATTTCGGTGACATCGAACGTCGCGCCGAGGTTGTGCGCCGAGTTCCAGGGCGCATGCTTGCGCGGCGACTACGCCACAGCACTGAGGCTGCAGGACAAGCTGATGCCTCTGCACAGTGCCCTGTTCATCGAAACCAACCCGTCACCGGCGAAGTATGCCTTGGCGCTGCTCGGGCGCTGCGCCGAGACCGTCCGCCTGCCGCTGGTCGCGATCAACGACAAGACCAAGGCTGCCGTGCGCGACGCCATGGTGCATGCAGGGTTGATCAACTGATCGCAGCGCGTGTCCCGAGCGGGCGTGAAAACACGTCGCAGGCGGGCGCGAGGAGGAGAGGGCGATGCTTGAAGACTTCAAGAAATTCGCGATGCGGGGCAACGTCGTCGACCTTGCGGTCGGCGTGATCATCGGCGCGGCCTTCGGCGCGATCGTCTCCTCCCTGGTTGCCGACCTCATCATGCCGATCATCGGCGCGGTGACCAGTGGCTTTGATTTCTCGAATTATTTCGTGAAGCTGTCGCCGAAAGTGACCGCCGATTCCCTGGCCGAGGCGAAGAAGCAGGGTGCGGTGCTGGCGTGGGGCCATTTCCTCACGATCGTCATCAACTTCCTGATCATCGCGTGGGTGCTGTTCCTGGTGATCCGGGCGATAACCCGGCTGCAGAAGAAGGAGGAGGCCACCCCGGCGAAGCCGTCGGCCGAGGTCGAACTCCTGACCGAGATCCGCGACGTCCTGAAATCGCAGAGCAAGTGAGGCTGGCCTAAACCGACATGGCGGCGAAATCAGATCGTAAGCTCAAGGTCGTCGCCGACAACCGCAGGGCTCGCTTCAATTACGAGATCGGCGAGACCTTCGAGGCCGGCATTGCGCTGACCGGCACCGAGGTCAAGGCGCTGCGTCAGGGCAAGGCGACGATCGCGGAGTCCTATGCCGACTCGCGCGGGAACGAGCTCTGGCTCGTCAACGCGAACATCCCCGAATACCTGCAGGGCGGCCGCTTCAATCACGCCCCAAAGCGGCCACGCAAGCTCCTGTTGCACCGGCACCAAGTCAACAAGCTCGCCGGCGCGGTTGACCGGGAGGGCATGACGATCGTGCCGCTCAAGCTCTATTTCAACGAGAAGGGACGGGCGAAGCTCGAAATCGCGGTCGCCCGTGGCAAGAAGCTTCACGACAAACGCGAGACCGAGCGCAAGCGATCCTGGGACCGCGAGCGCGGCCGTTTGCTGCGCAACAAGGGCTAGTCGCTGACCCTGGCGTGATCGAAGGCGGTGCCCCCGGAAACACGGGCGGGCTTTTGCCATTGACCCGCCTCGGATTCCTGGGATGCTTTCGTACAGGCGGGCTGCCGTGTCCGCCGAAACACCAGCCTGAGCGATGTCATGTCGCTGCCGGTCAGCTTCGATCATTGCGTGATCCACGTGTCCGACTGGGAACGCTCGAACGCGTTCTATCGGGACGTTCTTGGCGCCGAGCTTGTGCGGCGCCCCAAGGGCTGGGCCTATCGGTTCGGAAACGTGCAGCTCAATCTGCATGGGCCGGGGTTCACACCAGCCGAGGTGGCGCGGTTGCCGGTGCAGCCGGGAAACAGCGATCTTTGCTTCGAATGGAGCGGTCCAATCGGCGACGCAGTCGCCCATCTCGGACGCTGCGGCGTGTCGATTCACGCCGGCCCTCTCGAGCGCTTCGGCGCCAAAGGTTCCGGCACCAGCGTTTATTTTCGCGATCCTGACGGCTCCCTGCTCGAGTTCATCTCGTATCGATCCGCAGGCGGAGAACACCCATGACGGCCGTGCACGATCCCACGGTGCTGCCGCCTGGAATCCCGGCGCCGCAAGACGATGGCGCGACGCGACATCTTGCGGGAATGAAATTGCCATCCCTGCCGCTTGCCGCGACCGATGCATCGGTCGCCGACTTGTCCGTCTTGCGTGGACGCACGATCGTCTACGTTTATCCGCGGACGGGCCGCCCTGGGGTGAATCTGCCGGATGGCTGGGATGCGATCCCGGGCGCGCGCGGCTGCACCCCGCAATCGTGCTCGTTCCGCGATCACTTCGCCGAGCTCAAGCAGCTCGGCGTCGCCCGGGTGTTCGGGCTGTCGACCCAGGACAGCGACTATCAGCGGGAGGCGGTCGAACGGCTGCATCTGCCGTTCCAGGTGTTGTCCGATGCAGATCTGAAGTTGACCCGTGCGTTGAACCTGCCGACGTTCGCGATCGAAGGCATGATCTTGCTCAAGCGCATGGTGTTCGTGATCGATGATGGTGTAATGACCAAGGTGTTCTATCCGGTCTTTCCTCCGGACAAGAGCGCCGAGGCGGTCGTCACCTGGCTTCAATCATCCAAGTAGGATCGGACGGCGGCAAACACCGCGCGGAACATCTCCGGCGTCAGCACCCCGGTGTTCGTGTTGTAGCGCGAGCAGTGATAGCTGCTGAACAAGGCCACCGCGTTGAAATCGGCCTTGCGGCCATGACCGAATGGCGCCGCCGAGCGTTTCGCGCCGAGCGCCATGACGGTGCTGTCGTGGGCGATGCGGCCGAGCGCCACGATGGCGCGCAGGTCAGGCATTTCCGCGATTGCCGCCGTTAGGAAGCGGCGGCAGGTCGTGATCTCGATGCCGGTTGGCTTGTTCTCGGGCGGCACGCAGTGCACCGCATTGGCGATGCGGGCATCGATCAGCTCCAGCCCGTCGTCGGGACGTTCGTCGTAGGTGCCGCGCGAGAAGCCATAACGGCCGAGCGTCTCGTAGAGCAGGTCGCCGGCATAGTCGCCCGTAAACGGGCGGCCGGTGCGGTTCGCTCCGTGCATGCCGGGCGCGAGCCCGACGATGAGCAGGCGCGCGGATACCGGACCGAACGTCGGCACCGGCGCGTTGAACCAATCCGGATGAACCTGCCGCAAACTCTCACGGAACGCCCGCAGGCGGGGGCAGAGCGGGCAGTCGCGATCGGGCGTTGACGATGCGCCGTGCATCGGCGCCACCTTGGGAATCGTCAATAAATCAGTCTTCAAAATCGTCATCGTGAGCGCCGGCACCCGCACTTGCACGCTGCGGCGCGGCGCTGCGTTGCAGGAACTGCGGCGTATGAGAACGCGGCTCCCGAGTTTCGCGGGGCTCACGCGGCGCGCGCTCGGACGGGTCGCGCCCTATTTTCGGTTGCAGCTCGACGATGTCAAGGAAGACATCGGCCTGCCGACGTAGCTCGTCGGCCACCATCGGCGGCTGGGTCGAGATGGTCGACACGACCGTTACCCGCACGCCGCGGCGCTGCATCGCCTCCACCAGCGAGCGAAAGTCACCGTCGCCGGAGAACAAAACCATGTGATCGATATGCCCGGCGAGCTCCATGGCGTCGACCGCCAGCTCGATGTCCATATTGCCTTTGACCTTGCGGCGACCGGTCTGGTCGACGAACTCCTTGGTCGCCTTGGTCACGACGGTGTAGCCGTTGTAGTCGAGCCAATCGATCAACGGTCGAATCGATGAATACTCCTGATCTTCGATCACCGCAGTATAATAGAACGCGCGCATGAGATAACCGCGCGTATGGAATTCGCGGAGCAGGCGCTTGTAATCGATATCGAAGCCCAGGGACTTGGCGGTGGCGTATAAGTTGGCGCCGTCGATAAAAAGAGCAATCTTCTCGTTGCTTGAACCGTTGTTTGAACCCATGCGTTCAGTTTGCGGGGCCATGTCGTCTCGCTCGTGATAAAAACCTAAAGGGCAGATCCAACCCAGCAGCAAGATTGCGGCCGGTTAACAAATCAGATCGTGGTTGACGGGAACCGAAGTCCGCGTGCGGCGCAATCATGACCGCGCATTGCTGTCACAACCCCATGCAGCCGAGGTGAAATAGACCACATGCCGGCACCCTCGTTTGCCTAACAGGCACAGCCCCGCTCGCCAACATAAAAGTGCTATCCTTTAGTTCTAGTTCCATGCGCCCCAAGATTTACCTTGCGCTTCACTTGCGGGGCGGATACCAAGCCGCCATATTTTAGAGCCAAGTTCCTTTGCAGGAGCAGCCGCATGGCCCGCGTTACCGTTGAAGACTGCATCGATAAGGTTGAAAACCGGTTTGACCTCGTGCTGTTGGCGAGCCATCGGGCTCGTATGGTGTCATCCGGCGCCCCGATTACCGTCGAGCGCGACAACGACAAGAACCCAGTCGTAGCGTTGCGCGAGATCGCCGACAAGACTGTCTCGCCAGACGACCTGCGCGAGGAGCTCGTGCATTCGCTGCAGAAGTACGTCGAGGTTGACGAGCCGGAGCCCTCCACGGTCCCGCTCATCGGCACCCCTGGCAGCACCGTCGATGCCGACGATACCGAGGTCACCGTGGACCGGATGACCGAGGAAGAACTGCTCAAGGGCCTCGAAGGGCTCGCCCCCCCAGAGGAGCAGCCCGAGGAAGAGGAATAGCCCTCTCTCCCCGCTAGGGAGTTTGCCGGCCCGGACCTGGTTCGGGCCGGCAATCATTTTGGCAAACTATGCCCCTGACGGCTTGTGGCGTGCCGCCATCAGAATGATATCCTAGGGTGAATCCAACATTGCCGTTCGTCGGCGCCCGGGACCGTTCATGCCGCGCTCCTCGACCGATCTGCCGCATATGCAAAACCAGGCCCGGATCCGGGCCCCGATCGAGCGCGCCCCCAAGAACGTCCCGCAAGCGGTTGAAAATGCGTTAAAACCGAAGCGGCCGCCGCGCGCGCAGATGATGCGGCAGTACGACCTGATTGACCGCGTGCGCCGCTACAACCCGAACACCAACGAGCCGCTGCTCAACCGCGCCTATGTCTACGCCATGAAGGCTCACGGCGAGCAGAAGCGCGCCTCCGGCGATCCTTACTTCTCACATCCGCTCGAAGTTGCGGCGATCCTGACCGACCTCAAGCTCGACGACGCTACCATTGCCGCTGCGCTGCTGCACGATACCATCGAGGATACCCACGCGACCCGCCCCGAGATCGATCAGCTCTTCGGTCCCGACATCGGCGGTCTGGTTGATGGCCTGACCAAGCTCGCCAAACTTGACCTCGTCACCAAGGAGGCGAAGCAGGCGGAAAACCTGCGCAAGCTCCTGCTGGCGATCGCCGACGATGTCCGCGTTCTTCTCGTGAAGCTCGCCGATCGTCTGCACAACATGCGAACGATCGGCCACATGCCGCCGGATGCCCGCCGCCGCACGGCGGAGGAAACCATTGACATCTATGCGCCGCTTGCCGGGCGCATGGGTATGCAGGAAATGCGCGACGAGCTTGAAGACCTGGCGTTCCGCGAGCTCAATCCTGACGCCTATGCGGTGGTCAACGAGCGCCTGGATGCCTTGGAGGAGCGCAACACGGGATTGATCGCGGAGATCGAGCAGCAATTGACGCGTAAGCTTGGTGACCGCGGCACCGTTGCGGAGGTCAAGGGACGCCGCAAACGCGCCTATTCGGTCTGGCGCAAGATGGAGCGCAAATCTGTCGGCTTCGAACAGCTCTCCGATATTGTCGGCTTCCGGGTGATCGTGAAAACGGCCGCCGAGTGCTACCAGGCGCTCGGTATCGTCCACACCACCTGGCCGATGGTGCCGACGCGCTTCAAGGACTACATCTCGACCCCGAAACAGAACGACTACCGCTCGATCCACACCACCGTCATCGGTCCCGGCAAGCAGCGGGTCGAGCTGCAGATCCGCACCGCCGACATGGATGACATCGCCGAATACGGCATCGCCGCGCATGCCCTTTACAAGGACGGCGTCGGCTCGCCGACCGAGATGCTGTCGCGGGAATCGAGCGCCTATGCCTGGTTGCGCCGAACCATCGAGCTCCTGGCGGAAGGCTCCAATTCCGAAGAGTTCCTCGAGCATACCAAGCTTGAGCTGTTCCACGACCAAGTGTTCTGCTTCACGCCAAAGGGGAAGCTGATCGCGCTGCCGCGCTCGGCCAATGTCATCGACTTTGCCTATGCAGTGCATACCGACGTCGGCAATACGGCGGTCGGTGCGAAGATCAACGGCAAGATCGCGCCGCTTGTTTCGGAACTGGTGAATGGGGACGAGGTCGAAATCCTCACCTCCAAGGCGCAGACCGCACCGCCGGCGGTGTGGGAATCGCTGGTCAAGACCGGCAAGGCACGCGCTGCCATCCGGCGCGCAACCCGCGTCGCCGTGCGTGCGCAATATGCCGGCCTGGGCCGCCGCATCGTCGAACGGTTGTGCCAGCGCGCCAAGATCGCCTATTCCGACGAAAAGCTTCAAGGCGCGTTGCCGCGCCTCGCTCGCGGATCGCTCGACGAGGTGTTCTCGGCTGTAGGGCGCGGCGAGATGCGGGCAGCCGATGTCGCGCGTGCGCTGTATCCCGACTACAAGGAAGAGCGCGCGGCTGCGATCAAGCAGCAGGGCAAGCTCGACGGCGGATGGTTCGGTTTCAAGCGCACCAAGGGCGTCAAATATCAGGCGCCTGGCGGCAAGCAGCAGGGCGCCATTCCGATCCGCGGCATCAACGCGGATCTGCCGGTGCGCTTCGCGCCCAATGGCGGCGCCGTTCCGGGCGACCGGATCGTTGGCATCCTGACGCCCGGTGAGGGGATCACCATCTATCCGATCCAGTCGCCGTCGTTGAAGGATTTCGAGGATGCCCCCGATAGCTGGATCGACCTGCGCTGGGACATGGACGAGCGCGCGCCGCAGCGCTTTCCCGCCCGCATTCAGCTCAAGACCGTCAACGAGCCCGGCAGCCTCGCCCAGGTGACGCAGGTCATCGCCGAGCACGACGGCAACATCGACAACATCCGCATGGAGCGTCAGGCGCCCGACTTCACATCGGTCACCATCGATCTTGAGGTCTATGATCTGAAGCATCTGACGTCGATCATTGCGCAGCTGCGCGCCAAATCCGTGGTCGCGACGGCCGAACGGGTGAACGCGTGAACCGTCACTTGCCAACACCGCAGGTGAGCGCCATCTCTGAAGGATACCAACGAATTAGGGTTGTTCGTTCGGTCGCCGGATAAGCCTCAGGAAACCGGACACGTTGAGGAATTCTCATGTCAGACTGTCTTCACTGCGACATCAACGAGCTTGTCACGAAGTATGCCGAGCGTGCCGATAGCGACGCGTCCGAGCTTGCCGCGCGCATGGCGGAGAGCCTGGTCGACCTGGTCCTGATGGCTCCAGAATCCGATCGTGCCACGTTGCTCGCCGACGTGATTGCCGTGCTTGGGCAGCTGTATCTGGAGAAGAGCGGCGTGGTCGAGCCGGGCGAGTCAACCGCCAGACACTAATTTAGTGGGGCGGTTCAGAAGTCCGCAACATTGTTGCGGCGAGTCCGAATTGCGGACTTCTGAACCTAAGCCACACCGGAGCCAATTGAGCCGCTCGTGTCCTTCGATTCCGAAGTTCGTATATAAGAGGTCGCTGCGAAATGGTACGAACTTCGGGATCGGGACACTAGCCCGCGTTATTGATTGACGAGCCCGTGATGTCCTCGCCACCTCATTTACGCCTGGGCGTGAACGTCGATCACGTCGCTACGGTCCGGAACGCGCGCGGCGGCCACCATCCCGACCCGGTGCAGGCGGCAAAGCTTGCGATCGAAGCCGGCGCCGACGGGATCACGGCGCATTTGCGAGAAGATCGCCGGCACATTCGCGACAATGATATCGCGCGCCTCAAAGCGGAAATCGCAAAGCCGCTCAATCTCGAAATGGCGGCGACCGATGAGATGGTTGCGATCGCGCTCAGGACGCGACCACACGCCGCCTGCCTGGTGCCGGAGCGGCGCGAGGAACGCACCACTGAAGGCGGCCTTGATGCCGTTGGGCAGCACAATTTGCTTGCGCCGATTGTTGCGAAGCTCGGCGGGGCCGGCATCCGCGTCTCCCTCTTTATCGCCGCCGATCCCGGTCAGATCGAGGTCGCGGCGCGGCTGCGCTCCCCGGTGATCGAGATTCATACCGGCGCTTGGTGCGATGCGCTGGCCAACGGGCAGGTGGCCGCCGCAGGGGCGGAATTTGCGCGTATTCGGGACGGTGCGAAGTTGGCCACAAACCTTGGCCTCGAAGTCCATGCCGGTCATGGATTGAACTATGAGACGGCCGAGGCCATCGCCGCCTTGCCTGAAATCGTTGAACTCAACATTGGTCATTTCCTGGTCGGGGAAGCGATTTTCGTCGGACTCGATGAAGCAGTGATGATCATGCGCGCGGCGATGGCCCGCGGGCGGGCCAAGGTGCCGCGATGATTCTCGGCATCGGCTCCGATCTCGTCGACGTGCGTCGCATCGAGCGCGTCATCGCGCACCATGGCGACCGTTTCATCCTGCGCATCTTTACCGAGACCGAACGCATCAAGGCAGATCGCCGCGCGAACCGGATCGAGACCTATGCCAAGCGCTTTGCCGCCAAGGAGGCGTGCGCCAAGGCGCTCGGCACCGGCTTTCGGAAGGGTGTGTTCTGGCGCGATCTCGGTGTCGTCAACCTGCCGTCGGGACGGCCGACGATGAAGCTCACGGGCGGCGCCCTGCAGCGGCTGCGTGCCATCACGCCGGCTGGTCACGAAGTCCGAATCGACGTCACCATCACGGACGAAGGCCCCATGGCGCAGGCGTTGGTGATCATTTCAGCGGTACCGAAGGAGGCTTGAAACGTGCTTGGTGGGCGGTCACTTGAGCGTGCGTGACGCGGGCTCTGGGGCATCGCAGATGCAGCGGGCTGTTCTGTTAAGGGGCTGAAATGTAACGGTAAAATGCGAACGACAGCATGGTGATCGAATTTGGCAAGGCTTGATTGCGCGCCGGCTGACCAGCGGCTAGTGTCCCAAATCCGAAGTCCACCCCCACCCGGGCCTGCAACACCCTTGCGAATTTCGGGTTCAGCGGAACACTGGCACGTCTGACTTTTTAGTGTGGCTTTGGTCCAGAGGTTCGCTTCCAACTAGCTGCTGAGGATTGCGAACATCTGAACCGCCACACGAGACGATTCGGTGGGCGCATAATCGACGAAAGAGAAAGAGAATGAGTGTGACGACAGGCGCAAAGCGAAAAGAAGGCGGCATCGCTGAGACGGCGCGCGTGATCTTCCACGCACTCATCATCGCGCTCATCATCCGCACGTTCCTGTTCCAGCCCTTCAACATCCCGTCCGGGTCGATGAAGGAGACACTGCTGGTCGGCGACTACCTGTTCGTCTCGAAATATTCCTACGGATACAGTCGCTATTCGATTCCATTTTCGCCACCCTTGTTCTCCGGGCGCATCTGGTCGGCAGATCCCGTGCGTGGCGATATTGTCGTGTTCCGGCTACCGAAGGATGACACCACCGACTACATCAAGCGCGTGATCGGGCTTCCCGGTGATCGCATCCAAATGATCGAAGGTGTGCTTCACATCAACGGCGAGCCGGTGAAGCGCGAGCGCATCGAGGATTTCATCGAGAATGAGGAGGGGGGCCGCAGCACGCGCGTCAAGCGCTGGCGTGAGACGCTGCCGAATGGCGTGAGCTATACGACGCTCGATCTCATCGATAACGGCTTCTACGACAACACGTCAGTCTACGTGGTTCCGCCGGATCACTACTTCATGATGGGCGACAACCGCGACAACTCCACAGACAGTCGCGTGCTCAGTCAGGTGGGCTACGTTCCATTTCAGAACCTCGTCGGCAAAGCCCAGATCATCTTCTTCTCGATCCACGAGGGCGAGCGGGCATGGGAGTTGTGGCGTTGGCCCTGGTCGGTCCGTTGGGACCGGTTGTTCTCGATCGTGCGATGAGCCGCAAGCCAAAAGGCAACCGCGTCGCGAATTCTTCGCCAGCTTCCGACTTGTCTCGCCCCTTGCCTGCCCCCTCCTTGCAAGTGGGGGTGGGGAAGGAAGCGGCTGTCCGCGCCAGCCCGAACGCAAAGCCGGTGCGCCGCCGGCGCAAGACGCCGGCCGGCTTCGAGGAGCGTATCGGCTACAAGTTCAAGGACGTCGCGCTGCTTGAGCAGGCCTTGACGCATATCTCCGCGCTCACCGGGTCTCGCAACCGCTCCGGCAGCTATCAGCGGCTTGAATTTCTCGGGGATCACGTGCTCGGTCTCGTCATCTCCGACATGTTGTTCGGCGCCTTCCCGAAAGCGGATGAAGGCGAGCTGTCGCGCCGGCTTGCCGATCTCGTGCGCAAGGAAGCCTGCGCCGACGTGGCGCGCGTGATCGACCTTGGGACCGTGATCCGACTTGGTGCGTCGGAGAACAATGCCGGCGGCCGCAACCGCACCGCCATCCTCGCCGACGTCTGCGAAGCGCTGATCGGTGCGATCTTCATCGACGGCGGCTACAAGTCTGCGTCCGAGGTCATCCGCCGGCTTTGGGAACAGCGGATGCGGGTGCCGACCCGGCCGCTGCGCGACTCCAAGACCATTCTACAGGAATGGGCGCAGGCGCGGGGGCTGCCGACGCCCGCCTATCGCGAAGTCGAGCGCAAGGGGCCCGACCACAATCCCGAATTCCGCGTGACGGTGGAATTGCCGAATCGCGAGCCGGCGGAGGGGGTCGGCCGCTCCAAGCGCGCGGCCGAGCAGGCAGCGGCGGCGGCGATGCTGACGCGCGAGGGCGTCGATGCGGAGCCTCTCGATGGCTGAGCCGGGCACCCGCTGCGGCTTTGTTGCAATCATCGGCGCGCCAAATGTCGGCAAGTCGACATTGGTCAATGCGCTGGTCGGCACCAAAGTGGCGATCGTGTCGCACAAGGTGCAGACCACGCGCGCACCGGTGCGTGGCATAGCGATGGAAAACGGCGCGCAGCTTATCTTTGTCGATACCCCCGGCATCTTCGCGCCGAAGCGCCGGCTCGACCGAGCCATGGTCACCACCGCCTGGGCCGGCGCGCACGACGCCGATGTCGTTTGCCTCTTAGCCGATGCCAGGCGCGGGATCGACGAGGAGACTGGGGCGATTGTCGAGCGGCTCGCAGAGGTCCAGCGGCCGCGCGTGGCGATCTTGAACAAGATCGACCTCGTGGAGAAACCGAGGCTGCTGACGCTGGCAAACGACCTGAATGCGCGCCTTCCCCTGGAAGCGACCTTCATGACATCGGCGCTCACTGGCGATGGCGTCGCCGATCTGCGACGGTGGTTGGCGGCGCGCGCACCGGAAGGCCCATGGCACTATCCGGAGGATCAGGTCAGCGATGCGCCGATGCGTCAGCTCGCGGCCGAGATTACGCGTGAGAAGCTCTATGAACGGCTGCACCAGGAGCTGCCCTATCAGTCCACGGTGGAAACCGACAGCTGGAAGGAATTGCGCGGCGGCGCGGTGCGGATCGAGCAGACGATCTATGTGGTGCGCGACAGCCAGCGTAAGATCGTCCTCGGCAAGGGCGGCGCGACCATCAAGGCGATTGGAGCCGAAGCGCGGCGCGAGATCGCTGTCGCCGTTGAGAAGCCTGTCCATCTCTTCCTGTTCGTGAAGGTGCGCGAAGGCTGGGGCGACGATCCGGAGCGGTATCGCGAAATGGGGCTTGAGTTTCCCAAGGAGTGATCGCCATGAGAGGACTGTCGGCAGCGGCCGCCGTGGTTGCGGCCTTCGCGGCGCCATGCGGCGCATTGGCTGCGCAACCGCAGTCTCGCCCGCAGCTGGTCACCAACGAGGCGGCGATCGTTGAAGCGATGCGGCCGGCAGCCTTCGACATTAAGGACCCGATGGCCGTGCTCGCCTATGTGCTCGAGAGCTTGCCTCCGCGCGTGACTGTCTATCCGACGGAAAACTACTACTACTTCAAATTCGTCCACTCCGGCGTCCCGATCGCGGGCAATCTGCGGCTCGATCCGCGCGACCGCGACAAGGGCAAGGTCTATTTCGGGTATTACGAAGACAATGCCGACTGGAAGAGGGAGGGCCTCGAACAGGGATTGGAGCTCGACGGATCGCACAGCGTCCTGGTAGAGCGCGTCGACAATCTCCTCTATCGGATCAGTTACCGCGGAACGAGCGTCCTGTTCGCGCTCAACGACGTGTCGCAAGTCAAGCCGCCGGCCGGCGCGGTCGGCCCCGACGAGCGCCTGATCGGCCCGGTCTTCGATGAGTCGGCGGTGCGTTTCTTCCTGGTCTACAATGCGAAGGCCAAAGTATTTCACTATATCCTCGACGAGGCCGCAGACGTGCCAGACGGCCTGGAGCCGTCCCGGCGCGCCGACGGCCTGCTGATTGGCAAGCGCACGGGCTTCGCGTATTACCGCGATGCGCGGCTCGACCGTAAAATCCTGATCGGCGTGTTTGAGCAGAATGTGCGCCTCAACAACTATTTCGACGGACCATTCGACCAGTTGCCGGATAATTTCCTCGAGGGGGAGACGCTGCGCCAAGCAATCGTCGACAGCGACCCGGAGGTCAAAGGCAAGATCGACCGACTCGGGTACTTTCATGACGGCGAGTCGCGCTACGCCATCAGTCCCTATATGCAGTACCGGAGCGAAAACGATCTGCTGCAGGTCCATCGCTGCGCCACCGACCGGAGGGTCCCGGCGGCGGCCTATTATCGCTGCTTCGTGATGGACGAGGCAGGCCCGCGCACGGTCGGCCGGCCGCTCGCGCTCCGGGGACTGCGCGGCAAGTCCAGGTAGGTTCGTGTGACCGATGCAATGGACTGACCAGGGCATTGTGCTGGGAGTCAGGCGTCACGGGGAGGCGAGCGCCATCCTCGAATTGATGACGCGCGAGCACGGACGTCATCTCGGTCTCGTGCGCGGCGCCGCCGGGCGCCACATGCGGCCGGTGCTGCAGACCGGCAACATGGTCAATGCGGTCTGGCGCGCGCGGCTCGACCAGCATCTCGGTTTCTTCGTGGTCGAGGGGTCGAATTTGCGAGTGGCGTCGCTGCTATCGCAATCCCATGCGATGTATGGGGTGACCCATCTTGCCGCGCTCTGTCGTTTGTTGCCGGAGCGCGATCCCCATCCCGCCATCGTACCGATGGTCGAAACGATCCTCGACCACATGGACGAGCCTCCAATCGCCTCGGCGTTGATCGTCCAGTTCGAACTGCATCTGTTGAACGAACTCGGGTTCGGTCTCGAACTCGACACCTGCGCGGTGACGGGGGCGCGCGACGAATTGATCTATGTTTCGCCGCGGTCGGGCCGTGCGGTCTCGCGCGAAGCCGGGGAGCCGTGGCGCGACAAGCTCTTGCGGATGCCTCCGTTCCTGCGTGGGACGACGGAGACGGACCCGCCGCTACAGGATATCGCCGATGGGTTCGCGCTTACTGGCCATTTCTTCGCGCAACGCGTGCTTGAGCCGGGAGGACGCGATTTCAGCGAAACACGTGACAGCTTTATCGCGGCGGTGATGCAACGCGCGAACGCTGGTAGAATCCGGTCGTAAGCAAACGGGCCTTCTTGAGGAAGACCCGTTGCAAAGCCGCTTGTCGAGGGTGCGACAGGTCAACGCCAGCGGCGCGACCAGCGCCAGTAGTGGCGGCGGGGTCCCGGCCGCCAGACCCTCCAGCAACGGGCACGGCTGTTACGCCAATTGTGTCGGCAGCGACGGACCCACCGCACGTCTTCGACGACGCTGGAGTCGACAAGCGCCGGCTGCAGAGCCGACGGCGATACCGGCCCTGCGCTGGCGCTTGTCATCGTGAAGCCGGCGCCCATGGCCACGGCCGCCACTAGCGAAAGCAAGACTTTGCGCATGGAAGTCTCCCTATGGTTGTTGGTCGGGACGAGGGGGCCCCGCACAGGCCGGCAAGTTTCAAAGGCCGGCCATGATCCCATACGACTACACCAATTCGTCTGAACTGCGCATGGGAGGCGTGTTCATATCGCATTCATGCGGAACAGCAGGTTAATGGGGATTGCATTACCAGTTGGTGAAACGTGTCTGATTGCCCACAAAAAACCGGCGGGCCTTCCGCAAGGAAGACCCGCCGCAAACCAACCGTTACGCCGCTGCAAATGAGCGATGGCGCTCCGGATTAACGACGATGCCGGTGGTGCCGGTGGTGCCGGTGGTGGTGGTGATGACGATGATGGTGGCGCCGATGGTGATGATGATGGTGGTGGCGCCGATAGTGATGATGGTGGTGGTGATAGTGGTGGCGGCGCCAATAGGGTCTGGGAACGACCACGACTCCGCCACCACGCCAGCAACCGTTGGCGCGGCGCCGATATGTCGGATAGTGATGCCGCCAGCCGGGAACGCAGTGCACCCGATCGACGACCGCCAGATCATCGGCGGCGCCCTGCAGCCCTGCCGGAGCGCCGATGGTGACCGCTTCGGCACGTTGGCTGAACGAACCTGAGACCAGCAACGCAGTGACGGCCGCGATGCTCAAGAACAGTCTGCGCATTGATGTACCTCCTTGCTTGGCGCGTCCCACATCATGAATCGTCTCATGATGAATCGCCCCATGCGTCACACCATACGCTGTCGACTCCGTCGCCTTGATGTCTGACTCGTTCAGTTGCAGTTCACCTCGATGGCCACAACGCGGCGATGCCATGGTGCGAGCGTGCTGATCGCCAGATCTCATCGTTATTCCGCGGAAACCCACGCGCGAATCAACGTGAGGCTTGTTCCGGACGTTTTGCCGCAGTAGTCAAGCTCCATGGGCAAGCAACTGATTCCCCCGCCGCCGCCGTCGGGCCCGATCGAGGAGATCGCGCTGCGCGATGCGCTGGAAGAGCGCTATCTCGCGTATGCGCTGTCGACGATTATGCATCGCGCGTTGCCGGACGCGCGCGATGGACTGAAGCCGGTCCACCGGCGGTTGCTTTATGCGATGCAGCAACTGCATCTCAATCCCGATGCGGCATTCAAGAAATGCGCGCGCGTGGTGGGCGATGTCATCGGCAAGTTCCACCCTCATGGCGATCAATCGGTTTACGACGCGCTGGTGCGATTGGCGCAGGATTTCGCGCAGCGCTATCCGCTGGTCGACGGACAGGGCAATTTCGGCAATGTCGACGGCGATAACCCCGCCGCCATGCGGTACACGGAGGCGCGGCTCACCGAGGTCGCGCGGCTCCTCATCGACGGCATCGACGAAGACGCAATCGACTTCCGACCGACCTATGACGGCTCGGAGAACGAGCCGGTCGTGCTGCCGGGCGCGTTTCCCAATCTGCTCGCCAATGGCTCGCAGGGCATCGCGGTCGGCATGGCTACCTCGATCCCACCGCACAACGCCGCCGAACTTTGCGATGCGGCGCTGTTCCTGATCGACAATCCCAACGCACGTTCGAAGACGTTGTTGAAATACGTGCAGGGCCCGGACTTTCCCACCGGCGGCATCATCGTTGATCATCGCGACGCGATCGCCGAAGCCTATTCGACCGGGCGCGGCTCGTTCCGCGTGCGAGCGCGCTGGCACAAGGAAGACACCGGCCGCGGCACCTATCTCATCGTGATCACGGAAGTCCCGTGGCTGGTGCAGAAGGGTCGGCTGGTCGAGAAGCTTGCCGAGCTTCTCAACGATCGCAAGCTGCCGCTGGTTGCCGATGTCCGCGACGAGTCCGCCGAGGACATCCGCCTCGTTATCGAACCGAAGTCGCGTTCAGTCGATCCCGCGCTGGTAATGGAATCGCTGTTCCGGTTGAGCGAGCTCGAAAGCCGCATCCCGCTCAACATGAACGTGCTGGTGAAGGGCCGCATCCCGAAGGTCGTCGGCCTCTCGGAAGCGCTCAGCGAATGGCTCGCGCACCGGCGCGAGGTGTTGGTGCGGCGGTCGAATTTCCGCCTCTCCAAGATCGAGCATCGGCTCGAAGTCCTGGGCGGCTACCTCATCGCTTATCTCAACCTCGACGAGGTGATCCGCATCATCCGCAATGAGGATGAGCCTAAGCCGGTCTTGATGAGACGGTTCAAACTCTCTGACGTGCAGGCCGATGCGATCCTGAACATGCGGCTTCGCAACCTGCGCAAGCTTGAAGAGATGGAGATCAAGACCGAGGACAAGGATCTCCGCGCAGAGCGTGCCGAGCTTAAGAAGCTCCTGGGTTCTGAAAAGGAGCAATGGAAGACAGTC
>WHTP01000040.1 GCA_009377695.1 Hyphomicrobiales bacterium
CGGACAGGTCGATATCGTGATCGCCGGCGCGGGCTTCGCCGGGCTGTCGCTGGCAATCGCGCTGCGGCAGGCGCTCGGGGCGTCGTTTGACGTCGTGGTCGCTGATCCCGCGCTCGAACGTGCCGGGAGCGATCCGCGCTCCTCGGCGATCGTCGCAGCGGCCCGGCGGTTGTTCGAGACCATCGGTGTCTGGGAGCGAATCGCGTCGGGCGCGCAGCCGATCCTCGACATGCTTGTTACCGACAGCCGTCTCGATGACGTGGTGCGGCCGACATTCCTGACCTTCGATGGCGAGGTGGGGCCGGACGAGCCGTTCGCGCATATGATCGAGAATGGCCCGCTGCTGGCCGCGCTACTCGCCAAAGCGAACGAGAGCGGCGTCATGTTGACGAACACCGCGGTCGCAGATTCCACGCTTGCGGGCGATCGCAACGATGTCCGTCTGCAAGACGGCGTATCGTATTCCGCCCGCCTGCTGGTCGCGGCCGACGGCGCCCGTTCATCGATCAGAGAGCGCGCGGGCGTTGCCACCCACGGCTGGCAATACGGCCAATCGAGCATCGCCACGACCGTGCGCCATGAGCGCAACCACAATGGCCGCGCCGAGGAGCACTTCCTGCCTGCAGGCCCGTTCGCGATCCTGCCGCTCAAGCGCGATGCAACCGGTCACCGTTCGTCGATCGTCTGGACTGAAGAGACCAAGGAGGCCGAGCGCATTGTCGCCCTCGACGACGCCGGCTTTCATGCCGAGCTGGAGAAGCGCTTCGGACTGCATCTCGGCGAGATCGAAGCGGTGGGCCCGCGCCGCGCGTTTCCGCTCGGGCTGCACGTGGCACGGGCCTTCGTCGGCGACCGCATCGCGCTGGTCGGCGACGCCGCCCATGTGATCCATCCGATCGCGGGGCAGGGGCTCAATATGGGCCTCAAGGACGTCGCCGCGCTCGCCGAAACGATTGTCGATGCGGCGCGGCTCGGGCTCGACCCGGGTTCGCCGGTCACGCTCGACCGCTATCAGCGCTGGCGACGCTTCGACACCATGGCGATGGGCGTCGCCACGGATGGATTGAACCGACTGTTCTCCAATCGTTCGGACACACTGCGCGTCGTGCGCGACGTCGGACTCGGCTTGGTCGATCGCCTGCCGACGCTGAAGAAACTTTTCATTCGCGAGGCCGCCGGCCTGGTCGGCGACGTGCCGAAGCTGCTCAAGGGTGAGGCGTTGTAGGTCTTTCGCGTCCCGAACCCGTCGGCTCGCCCCCTTAGATAGCTTAGCTCACGTGAACGGCGCCGGCAGAATCTGCTCCTGGAACGCCTTGCGCTGCTCAAGACCGAGATACCAACGTTCGAGATTGTCGAGCCCGAGCCCTGTCCGGTCCGGTACCAGCTTGCGAAAGCGGTAGGTGATCAGTCCGACAGGAATATCGCCCATCGAAAACGTGTCGCCGGCCGCGAAGGCGGTCTTGCCGAGCTGCACGTCGAGCATGCGCAGGGCCTCGGCGGTTTTCTCGCGCGCTTCGTCGATCCGAGCGTGGTCTTGTTTTTCCGGCGGGGTTCGGATCAGTCCCCAGAACAAGGGATGGATCGCCGGCGCGCAGACCGTGAGCATCCAGTCCATCCACTGGCTGGCGCGGGCGCGCTCCTGTGGGTTGGCGGGCTCGAGCGTGCCGGCGCCGTGCTTGGCCGCGAGATAGCGGACGATGGTATTGGATTCCCAAAGGACGAAGCCGTCTTCCTCCAGCGTCGGCACTAGCGAGTTGGGGTTCATCGCGAGGTAAAACGGCTCCTTGGTACGGCCGAACGCCCCGCCGACGTCGATGCGCTCATGCGGGAGGTCGAGCTCGGCGATCGCCCACATCACCTTCTGCACGTTGATGGACGTATTCCGCCCCCAGATTTTCAGCATTGTTGTTCTCCGAATGACTCTACTCTTGCTCAGCACATTCGGCGTTCGAGAAGAATCCACGAACACAAAAGGGGTGAGGGGGGCGCTTCGTCAGAAGTGCTCTTTGCGAAGCGCCCCCTCACCCGATCGAATAGGCTGATGCACCTTCACGCCCTCTCCCGCGAGGGGAGAAGGGCACAATAACGGCTGGTGCCGCTCGCGGCTACGCAGCGAATGAGAGATCTAATCCAGCCGCCGGGCTTCTTCCGGCAGCATGACCGGGATGCCGTCGCGGATGGGGTAGGCCAGCTTGGCGGAACGGGAGATCAGCTCCTGACGCGTGCTGTCGTACTCCAGCGGTCCTTTGGTCACGGGACAAACAAGGATTTCCAGGAGCTTGGGGTCGACGCTGCCAGCGGGACGGTCGGGAGGCGTGTCGGTCATTGCGAACTCCGGTGAGCGTTCGCCGCACTGTAGCACGGTGGCGAGCGCTCCGGTCGGTCAGCGGCGGCGAACGCTCTGCTGTCGGCGGGTCGGCGGCGAGCCCATGGGGCGGTTGGTGTCCTTGTGGCGGAAATTGATGCGGCCGCGATTGAGATCGTAGGGCGAGACCTCGATCACCACGCGATCGCCGACGCCGGTGCGGATGCGGAACTTGCGCATCTTGCCGGACATGTAGGCGAGCAACTCGTGCTCGTTGTCCAGCCGGACGCGGAAATTGCCGTCCGGCAGGACCTCGGTCACGGTGCCATCGAATTCGAGCAGGTCTTCTTTCGACATGGTTTATTCCTCCCGAATCCGTTAGCGCGCCGGCCGGCGCGCCGCAAGGCCGCCGGCACGATGTTTGTGCCTCTGGGTCGGCCGCAAAAAGCTGACCGAGGCGATGCTTCCGTCGCTGCTGCTTCGCGACGGCGAGCGATGATGCTGGTTCTGCTGGCCGTTGCGCGGCTGCTGATGTTGCTGGCCGCCGCGCTTCGGCTGGTGTGGATGACCATTGCGCGCCGGCTGGTGGTTTTGGCCGCTCCGTTGCGGTTGGCTCTGCTGGCCGCTTCGCGACTGCTGCGGTTGCGCGGCCTGCTGCTTGCGCGGCTGCTCGGGCTTGCCCTGCTGCTGTTTGTTTTGCCGGTGCCGGTTCTGCTGCTTCTTGCCGTGACCGTTCGCTTGGCGCGGTTCGTGCGGGCTCCAGTCATGCGAAGGCGCGGCATCGCCGTCCACGCGCGGCTCGGCGTGGCGGACGCCGCGCTGATCGGTCGATGGGATCGAGATGCGGATCAGCTTCTCGATGTCGCGCAGGTAGGCGCGTTCCTCGCCATCGCAGAACGAGATCGCGACGCCGTCGGCGCCGGCGCGCGCGGTGCGGCCGATGCGGTGGACGTAGCTCTCCGGAATGTTGGGAAGGTCGAAATTCACGACATGGCTGATGCCTTCGACATCAATGCCGCGTGCGGCGATGTCGGTCGCCACCAGCGTGCGTATTTTGCCGGAGCGGAAGGCCGCGAGGACACGCTCGCGCTGGTTCTGCGATTTGTTGCCGTGGATCGCTTCGGAGGCGATCTGCGATTTCGCGAGCGAGCGCACCACTTTGTCGGCGCCGTGCTTGGTGCGGGTAAAGACGAGCACGCGATCGATCGGTTCGCTGCGCAGGAGCTGTGCGAGTAGCCCGGGCTTGGCGGCGCGGTCGACCAGGATGACGCGCTGGTCAATGCGCTCGACCGTGGTGGCGGCCGGCGTCACCGACACCCGGATCGGGTCCTGCAGCATCGAGCTGGCAAGCTCGGTGATCTCGCGCGGCATGGTCGCCGAGAAGAACAGCGTCTGGCGCTTGGCCGGGAGCTTTTTGACGATGCGTCGGATGTCATGGATGAAGCCCATGTCGAGCATCCGGTCGGCTTCGTCGAGCACGAACACCTCGACGCGGTCGAGCGTGACCGCGCGGTGGTCCATCAGGTCGAGCAGACGGCCGGGCGTGGCCACCAGCACATCGACGCCCTGCGCCAGTGCTCGCATCTGCGGGTTCATGTTCACGCCGCCGATGGCGAGCGCCACCGACGGACGCAGATAGCGGCCGTAGGTCTTGAAGCTATCGACGATCTGCGCCGACAGCTCTCGCGTCGGGCTCAGCACCAGCACGCGGCAGGTCCGCGGCAACGGTCGATGACGGTTGTTGGTGAGGTGGTTGAGGATGGGCAGCGCGAAAGCGGCGGTCTTGCCGGTTCCGGTCTGTGCGATTCCGACGACGTCGCGGCCTTGCAGCACTTCCGGAATGGTCTGCGCCTGGATCGGCGTTGGGGCGGTGTACTGTTCGTCAGCGAGGGCTCGGGTGATGGGCTCGGCAAGGCCGAGGTTGAGAAAAGCAGTCAATTGAGAACTCTCATCGTATGGCGACCCTGGCCGCAGCCAGTGGCGCAGCCATCATCGCGGGGAAACAGGACATCCCGCGTGTCTGGGCTGTCGATGAAGTATGCTGGAGGCGAAGGGTCGAAAACCAAAAACGTGGAATTCGTTCACGCGACCCATAAGCAGCCGATCAACGGCCAAATCGCTCGCAACAGTGCTCACGTAGTCTTCTAATGAGGAGAATTCAAGGCCAACCGTGGGAATGGCTAACGCCTGGTTGCACTCACTCACTGTAGCGCGGTGTCGCCGCCCGTGACCTTCTTGGCGAGTTCGATCTCGGTGACCGCGACCAGAAGCTCGGCGCGGGTCTTGAGGTCGGGCGCTTCGAGCAGCGCCTGCTTCTCGGCGGCGTCGAACGGCGACATCATCGCGAGCGCATTGACCAGCGCCTCGTTGGGCGCGTTCTCGATGCCTTGCCAGTCGGCCTTGAGGTTGTTTGCCTCAAGAAAATCCTTGAGCGCCTTGAGCAGGCTCTCGCGGTCGACGGCATCCTCGCCTTTGCGGGCGGTGAAATCATCTTTGAAGGGCACGAAGTTGACGCGGCATTGCCGGTAGGGCGTTGCGACCGCGAGCTCCTCCTCGATCCGATAGCGGGCGATGCCGGTCAACTGGATCAGATAGCGGCCATCACCGGATTCGGCGATCTGCGTGAGGCGGCCGACGCAGCCGATCTTGTAGAGCTCCGGCCTATCCTCGGAGGCGGGCCGCGCCGGATCGGGCTGGATCATGCCGACGAGGCGAAGGCCGGAACGCAGCGCATCGTCGATCATCGCGAGATAGCGCGGCTCGAAGATGTTGAGCGGCAATTGTCCGCGCGGCAGCAGCAGCGCACCGGACAATGGAAACACCGGGATCACGTCGGGCAGGTCGCCAGGACCATGATAGGCCACATTCATCGCCACCACCGCATTCTAGCCACGCTATGTCGTATGTGATCCGTCACCCTGAGGTGGCCGTGCGCAGCACGCCCCTCGAAGGGCGACGGCCACCGCCTCACGTATTCGGCCGTTCATCCTTCGAGGCTCGCTTCGCTCGCACCTCAGGGATGACGGAACAAACACCGAGCCCGCTGCAACTACGAAAACAATATCGACGACAGCCGCTTGCGGCCTTCCACGGTCGCGTCGTCAGTCGGGCCCCAGGCCTCGAAGAACTGCACAAGCTGCTTGCGCGCGCCGTCATCGTTCCAATTGCGATCGCGCCGCACGATCTCGATCAGATTGTCGACCGCGTCCTGACGCTGGCCTTTGCTGTTGAGCGCGACCGCGAGGTCGAAGCGCGCCTGATGGTCAAGCGGACTGGCCTCGACCTTCTTCTTCAATTCGTCAAGCGGGCCGACCGATTGCGCCTGCTCCGCAACCTCAAGCGCGGCGCGCGCCGCGGCGACTGCGGCGTCATTGTGCTTCGCTTCCGGCACCATCGCGAGCGTCTGCTTCGCCTGCTCGAGCGCGCCGGTCTGCAGATAGGTGCGCGAAAGTCCCGCGAGCGCCGCGACATTGGTCCCGTCTTGTGCAAGGAGCGCCGTATAGAGGCTGGCGGCCGATGTCGCGTCGCCCTGGGCGAGCGCGGCGTCGGCGGCGGCCAATGCATCCTTCTCCTCGCCGCCGATCTTGCCCTTGGTGAGCCGTTCCAGGAACTGGACCACCTGGGCTTCCGGCTGCGCTCCCATGAAGCCGTCGGTCGGCTGTCCGTTGACGAAGGCGATCACTGCCGGGATCGACTGGATGCCCATCTGTCCGGCTACGGTGGGGTGCTCGTCGATGTTCATCTTGACGAGCTTGACCTTGCCCTTGGCGGCTTTGACAGCCTTCTCCAGGATCGGCGTGAGCTGCTTGCACGGTCCGCACCAGGGCGCCCAGAAATCGATCAGCACCGGCTGGCGCTTCGATTCCTCGATCACGTCCTTCACAAAGGTCTGGGTGGTCGTGTCCTTGATCAGTCCGTCGGCCGCCGCAGCGGTGCCGGTCGTGACCGTAACGTTCATATTGGACCCTGAGTCCTGAAACATGTCGTCCTGCCCTTATGGGCCCCGCCCCCGCGACGCCCGGATTGTCGGAATATGCCCGATTACATGGTGTCCGGGGAACTGATTGCAATCGGGTCCGATTGCTTCGCGTGTGCAACTGAGACGGGCTCAATCCGCGGCGGATGTCCGGTCGCCGTAAGGAACCGGACCAGGTCGTCCCGCCCGAGTGTGGTGGTCATCGTGTTCCGGAGGGGATGAAAATTAAGGCGGGCATGCTGCATCATCGCGGCGTCGAGCACCACGGTGACCCGGCCCACGGTGTCGTTGAGCACGGCAAACGGGGTGACCGAGCCAGGTTCGATCCCCAGGGTTTCGCGCATGAGGTCTGCAGAACCGAACGAGAATCGGCCGGTGGCCCCGAGCAGGCGATGCAACGATTTCAGGTCGATGGCAGCGTCCTCGAGCGCGGTCACAAGGACCAATGCCCCCTTCTTGTCGCGCAGGAACAGGTTCTTGCTGTGGCCGCCCGGGATCTGGCCACGCAGCGCCTGCGATTCGTCGACCGTGAACAGGGGCGGGTGGGTCACGGTCGCATGGGCGATGCCGAGCCGGTCGAGGTAGGCGAACAGGTCGTGCGGAGTCGCGGGCATGGCCAAATGTTGCGAGCCGGTTTTGAGAGCCGATGGGGTGTTAGCGCAGGCCGTGCAACCGATGCAACCGGACAGCGGCGCGTGGCCGCAATGCCGCCGCGGCCTGCCGCATCCGGCGTTGCCGCGCAACACGCGCCCGCCGACTAATGGTCGCAATGCCGATGACTGGGCAACGCGGCCGATGCGCGTTACGCTCGGCGCAACTGCGCCATAAAAGCAAAAAAGGGCGGACATCGCCGGCCCCAAGGGCCAACAGAGGAGAACGTGACATGCGGGCGATCTTATTTACAGCCCTTGCCGGAGCGGCCATTGTGGCGGCGCCGGCATCAGCCCAACCCTACAATCTGACGATCGCCGGCTACAGTCCGGGCGGACTGGTCTCGACCGTCGGGGCCGGATTGGACAAAGCACTGGCTGCAGCCTATCCGGGCTCGACGCTCACCTACCAAACATCGAGCGGCGGGCTCGCCAACGCCATGATGCTCGAGCAAAAGAAGGTGCCGCTGGGCCTCGTCGCCGACCACGAGCTGGCCGTCGCGGTCAACGGCCGTGCACCGTTCAAAAAGCCGCTCAAGGATTTGCGCATCCTGTTCCACCCCTATTCCCCGGGCTCGCGCTTCCAGGCGTCACACGTCATCGTCAATAAGGCATGGGCCGACCGTTACGGCATCGCGACCGTCGCCGACATCGCGAAAAAGAAGCCGCCGCTGCGGATCGCGTTCAATCGCCCCGGCAATCTCGACGGCGACATGTCGATTGCCTTGATGGCCGCCGAGGGCATTACACAGGCCGATATCCGAAAATGGGGTGGCCAGGTCGTGCGCGCGGCCTCCCAGGAGATGACGTCGCTGATGCTCGACCGCCGGCTTGACGGCGTGAGCTTCGGCATTTCGATCAATCATCCGCGCATCCAGGAAATGGACAATGGTCTCGAGCTGGTGATGTTGCCGATGAGCGAGGCGGCGGTGCAAAAGGCCACCAACGAGGTTGGCGGCAAGCCCTGCATGATCAAAGCTGGCGAATACAAATTCCTGGCCGCCAATTCGCCCTCGGCCTGCATCGGCATGTCCGTGGTGGTTCGCGCCGACATGGACGACGCGCTCGCTTACAACATCGTCAAGGGCGTCATCGACAATGTCGACGACTACCGGTCGGCGCATCGTCTGCTGAAATCGGCAGTTACGCTGCAAAGCCTCACCGAGGCGGGCGGGCCGGCGCCGTTCCACCCGGCCGCGCTCAAATATTTCAAGGAAAAAGGGTTGGCGAAATAAGCGGCCCGCTCCAGCGGGGCCGCGAGGCGCTCCCGCCACTTCCGCAATTTTTTGAGAGATCATGGCCAGCCACCGTTTCTGGGACCCGGCGATCTGGTTCTCCGTCGGCGTGCGCCGCAAGCCGACCGGATGGCTCACGTGGCTGGTGACGCCGCTGGCGGTTGCGCTGGCGGTCTACGTCATCGTCGCCGCCACGGTCCTGATCATCGCGCCCTGGGAGCTGACCGCGATATTCCTGTGCGGAATCATCACGCTCGCGTTTCTGTCAGTCGGCGCCTTCCCAAACTCCAATCCCGAGCGTCCGAGCGTGTTGGATTATGGGCTCGCGCTGGCGAGCTTCGCTACGGGCGTCTACTTCTCCCTGAAATCGCAGGAGTTCGTCGACCGGATCGCGTTGCTCAGTCCGCTCAGCGACCTGGATCTGGCGTTCGGTATCCTGATGGTGCTGCTGACGCTGGAGATCACCCGTCGCACGACGGGGCTCGGCCTGACCGTCATCGTGCTGACCTTCATCGCGTACAATTTTTACGGACACCTGCTCGGCGGCGTGCTCCAGCACGGCGAGATCGACTACGTCCACTTCATCGACATCATGGTCTACACCACCGACGGCATCATGGGCCTGCCGGCGCGGGTGGCTGCAACCTACGCCTTCATGTTCGTGCTGTTCGGGGTCGTGCTTTATTTTGCCAAAGGCGCCGATTTCTTCTTCGAAATCGCGGCGGCGATTTCCGGCGGCAGACCCGGCGGCCCGGCGAAGGTGGCCGTGGTGTCCTCGGGCATGTTCGGCATGGTTTCAGGGAGCCCGACGGCGGACGTGGTCACCACTGGTTCTGTGACTATTCCGGCGATGAAGCGGCTCGGCTATGGCGGCGCCGTCGCCGGCGCGGTGGAAACGGCCGCCTCCACCGGCGGAAGCCTCATGCCGCCGGTGATGGGCTCGGCCGCGTTTCTGATGGCCGAGTACACCGGGATTTCCTATCGCGACATCGCCATTGCGGCGTTCCTGCCGGCGATCCTCTACTACATCTGCGTCTATGCCCAGGTGCACTTCCGCGCCGTCCGGCTGAAGCTCGTGGGTCTCGATCCCTCCGAGATCCCGTCAGTATCGAGTTCGCTCCGGAAGGGTGCCGTGTTCTTCGTGCCGCTGACGGTGCTCACCGTCTCCTTGCTCTACGGTTTCACCGCGACGATGGTCGCGATCTTCGGCACACTGGCCGTCATCGTCGTGTCCTGGTTTCGCAGCGATACGCGGCTCGGCCCGGTCGCGCTGTGGAATGCCTTAGCGGAGACCACCTTCCGCATGGTGCCGGTCGCGGGCGCGACGGCGGCCGCCGGGCTCGTGATCGCCGGCATCACGATGACCGGACTTGCCTCCAAATTTGCCCACATCGTCTATGGCATGACCGATGCCAATCAGTTCCTGGCTCTCGTCGTCGGTGGGATGCTGACGCTCATCCTCGGCTGCGGCATGCCAACGCCGTCCGCATACATTCTGGCTGCCGTATTGATGGGTCCGCTGATGGATCAGCTCGGGGTCAATCTGCTGGCAGGCCAGTTGTTCCTGCTCTATTTCGCCGTCATGTCGGCGATCACGCCGCCCGTCGCTGTTGCCGCCTATGCCGCGGCGTCGATCGCAGAGGACAATCCGATGACGATCGCGGCTCATGCGGTGAAGCTTGCGCTCGCCGCTTTCGTCGTGCCTTTTGTCTTCGTGTTCGGGCCGGAGCTGTTGTGGGTCGGTCCGCTATGGAAGACCGCCATCACCTTCGTCACGGCGGCGGTCGCATTGGTACTGCTCGCGGCTGCCATCGAGCGCTATTCCAAATGGAGCGACGTCTGGTGGACGCGGCTCCTGTTGGCCGCCGGCGCGCTATGCATGATCGCTCCCGACCTCCGGCTCACCGCCCTGGGGGTGGCGGTCGTGGCGGTGGCCCTGGTCCTGAACCGGTTGCAGATGCGGCTGGCGACCGCCTGAGTGGCATGGCCGCCGTCGCGGGCAAAAGCTTGGTTCCGCGGCGCCGGCCGGCTAGCCAGAACAGATCCTTCAGATCGCGTAGAACGGCCCGGGACGGCAAACGGTTGCATTGCCGGGTGGCATTTGGCATAGCTTCGCTGGCGCGGCCCGGTCTCCTTTGGACTGTGCCGCCATTACCCACTCGGATGCGGGTGTAGCTCAGGGGTAGAGCACGACCTTGCCAAGGTCGGGGTCGAGGGTTCGAATCCCTTCGCCCGCTCCAGATTTTCTCAGCAAATTCAGATGCTCAGATGATGCCCTCCGGGCGCTATTTGCTTACACAACCGCATTGGGAAGAGAATGTAAGCTCCCTGTAAGCACCGGAGAGTGAGCATTGGGACGCGGTGTCGTAGCGTCGGCGATTTCGTGGACCGGCGGATTCGAGAACGAAGCGACCTGAACTAATTCGAGAGCAAAATCCCGCCCTTGTGGGGGCGGCCGATGTTCGCGAACTTGAATCGCGATTTGAATACCTTTGCGAGCGCTGCCGAACTCGGGTTCTCGGAATTGACGATCGCCGGGCTACTGGGACACGCATCTCAAGGCGTGACCCAGCGCTACATCCACCTTGATGCAGCCCTCATCCTGGCGGCTGACCGAGTATCACGACATATCGCCGATCTTCTAGATGGATGCGCGGTTGGTGAGGACATCCCAATGCACCAACTGCCGTAGCCGCCGAATAGCGCGGTCACGAACGGTATCATGATTTTCCTGCGGACCGCCGGCGTATTCGGCCGCCATCTTCGTTATCGCGTTTTCTGCGCCTTCAGGTCACACCGGCCGACCAAGAGGTGGCGATATCGATATCGGAGCTCGGTGATCGCAAGCTCGTCCAATTCGCCCCGTCGGTAGCGTGCTCGAACGTCGGCGAGCACGTCGGTCGGAAGAGCACACAGCAGCTCCCACCCTTCAGCGGCATTGCCGACCATCGCAACGATCTCGGTGTCGTAACGCGCCTCCTGATCCTCGCTGCGCGCCGGTCGATGACCTGTCATTGCAAAGCCCAGCGATCCATCACGCTGCGTCGTGGCTTGGAGCTGCTTCAGTTTTTTATTCTTCAGTTCTTTATAAGCGGGTCCCTTTTGGACCCGCGGCCACAATTTGGATTTGTTAGCCCCTGCAGTGATTTGCGCCTCTGTGCACTTATCCACAGAGCGGGTCACCGCCTCGGGCACATCCCGGACGACATAATCCACCCGACCAAATCGTTGGTCATCCGCCATGCGCTGCTGCTCCCGGGTGATATAACCGGTGCTGATCAGCTCGCGAAAAATGCGCTGGAGCTTCTTGCGGCCGATCTTGAGCGTCCATCCCACCTGCTCGAGCCGCACGGACCACTTGTGGGGGCGAGACAGTAGATAACCGAGCACACCCTTGGCCTCGATCGACAGGCGCTCGTCGAGAAAGATCGCATTCGGCAGGATCGTGAAGTGCGCCCTGTGCTCGCGCCGAACGATGGTCACCGGCGTGTGTCTCCGGCGAGTCGATCGACATCGGGAGCAGCGCCAGTTTGGAATCGACAGTGTCGCGGCGAGCGCGGATCGATCGGAAATGCTTTGCGCGTTCCGGAATGAACAAGCAGGTTCGTCGTTTGCCGGGAAGGAGCGAGTGTCCGGCTCAGGACTGGTGGCTTCGTCGCCATGCGGCGCTACCTTGCACACCCTGCCATGAGCGGCGTGCGGACCGAATGGCCCAAATGTTCTCCAGAGTGCGATCTTGCCCTGCGCTCGCGATTAGCTCGTTGGGCACACCGCATCGAACGGTGCCGATCAAGCCGAGCCTACAGACCACGCCGTAATAGCGCGCCAGAGCCGTACGAGCTTGATGGACCGCCGCAGGTTGGCGAACGAGTGGGCATCCGTGAAAGACAATCCACCGTGGCCTCTGCGGCTGCTACAGACCCATGCCGCGCCCGATGGCGCGTCCAAGCTGCCAGGAGACGTCGCCGCCGCGCATCACGCCCATCACTTGGCGGCCGATCTCCTTCTCAAGCACGGGTCGCCAGGGCACCAGAGTGAAGCCGAGCCCGTCGTCGATCATGGCGAAGCGACCGCTGGCAAGCTGGGCAGACCCGAGAAGCTTGCCGCGGACCGTTTGTCCTTCATGGACAGGCTGGAAGGCGAGACCGCGTTTGGCGGCGAGTTGTCGGCCGACGCGGTCGACCTCCTGATGCGTCAGGGTGCCGATGAGATCGGCTTTGACTCGGAGTTGACCTTGCGGTGTCCGACTGGCGTGTCCTTGCCGGATGAGCTCATCCGTGCGCCGCTCCAGAGCTTGGCGCACCTCGGCGCCGAATCCGCCGGTGGCAAGCGCGCCGCGATCGCGGCCGACCAGCTGACGATCGAGCCAAGTCGCGCCATCGCTGGTGACCTGCTGGTCGAGGTCGTAAGCGCAGAGGACGCGCATTCGAGTCTGACGCCCCTGGGCAACCTCATAGGCGGCGGCACGGGCTTCGAAGTCCTCCGGGATGAGCCAGCGGTCGGCACTGACCCGCTCTATGATGCCGGCACGGCGAAGCGCTTCGAGGCGCCTGACGTGCGCGCCGACATAGGCGTCGAAGTCTCCGCCCGGGATGCGGGCATTGCTGTGCTCGGCAAGCGCCCGGTGCTCGCTCGGACGATAGACCCCCGTGCCGCGGGCGACTTCGGCGATGTTGCGATCGGCCGGGCGTTGGGAACGGCCGCGCCCGACCTCGACGATGGCGCCGATGGACGCGTCCGCGGTAGCCGATGAGTCCGTTAGCGACACGTAGTGAACCCGCCCGTCGATGCCGTCGACGATAACCTCGATGCGGTCGCCGAGCTCATCGGTGAGCTGCTTGTCGATCATGCGGCCCACGATGGGTGTCCCTACTTCTCCGCCGTGCAGGTTGAGGGTTTCGGGGCTGCGTTCCTGGCCGCGGGCCGCGAGCGCTCGGTTGATGGCCTTGACGATGTCGCCACGCTCGCCAAGCTCGCGCATGGTGGGTTCGAGCCGCTCCGAGAGCGTCCACACCCCTGGCTCGGCCTCCTGAGCCAACCCGTAGCGTTCCAGGGTCTGCAGGCGGCCGATGCGCAGCGACCGATCGAAGTCTCCGCGGACCTGGCCGGCCTCGGGCCGCAGGTCAAGCACCTGCTCCGTAGCCTCCGTCAGCATGGCGCGGTCGATGCGGGTGAAGTGCTCGGCCGAGACCTCGGCCGTGAGCTTGGTCCGCAGCTCCCGGTCGGTCTCCGGGCCAAGCTCGAGCGTCGCCCGTTCTTGGGCGCGCAGCCGCACCCCGTCGGTGATGTAGTCCTGGGCAATGATAAGGTCCTTGCCCCGCTCGTCGCGGCCGCGGACGATGACGTGGCTGTGCGGGCGGCCGGTGTTGAAGTGGTCGACCGCGACCCAATCGAGCCGGGTGCCGAGATCCGCCTCCATCTGCCGCATCACGTCGCGGGTGAAAGCGCGCAGGTCTGAGAGCCGATCACCGTCCTCCGGGGCGACGATGAAGCGGAACTGGTGGCGGTCCTCCCGGCCGCGCTCCGTGAACTCCTTGCCGTCCGCCGCGTCGGTGTCAGCGGCGTAGAGCCGGCCACGCTCGCCGTCGCGGGTCGTGCCATCGCGCTGCAGGTAGCGGATGTGGGCGTCGGCTGCGCGGCTACCAACCTTGAGGCGCATGATCCGCGCCTTGACCACGACCCGGCGCATGCGCTGCCCAGGCCCGCGTTCAGCGGCCAACCGCTTGAGCCGATCGGCAACGGCCTGGCCGCGACCGATCCGGGAGCACCTTCCCTTCCTGGGCCGCTTGCGCGCGCTACCGCGCCGACGCTCGCCGCGCATCTCGGCAAGCTTGAGCGGACCGCCGTTGGCCTTGGTCGCGGCCCGCATGACCTGCGCCACAAAGGATCGGGAATCGCTTCCACGGCCGCCGCGATCTCGTACGCGGCCGGGTCTCGGGCGAAAGTCGAAGCTATCGTCGTGCGTCATGGTCGGCAGATTGCGCCGACGATCCATTCATTCAAGCTCGAACCACGACACCTCGCATGACAGCGATGAAATACTTGCGCTCTTCGGTGCAATGCACCTCGCGCGGACCGCGACGGCGTCGCATGTGATGTGCAAGCCCCAACGTGCAGACAACCGCTTGGCCTTCGCAGAAGGCCGCAAACGCCAGTTTGCTTTAATCTTGCGATCCCCGGTCGTCGCCGCGTCGCCGTAACCGTCCGGTCCCTGCACACAGTTAGAATAGTGCAATCGCGCAGCATGTGGGGTTCCTTCGTGACATGGAGGATCTCCGATGGCGTTTCGTCGCTCGTGGGAAAAAGCGAACAACCCGTACTGGTCGACGCACGTTGCGACCTGGTATCGCAGCCGTCAGAGCGCGGAGGACTATTGCCGCCGGCGCAAGCTTTCGATCGCAACATTTGAGCGATGGATGCGCCATCTGGTGAGCCCGGAGGATCTGCGCGAGCGTGCAGAAAACGCCCGGAAATTGGGCCGGGAAGCGCCGGAACGGCAGGGCAAGAACGGGCAGCCGAAGCGCCGCAGAAGGCCTCCGCGCTATCGCTGCAGTGTGCGCAGCGACGACGGTCCCGTCGCTCTTCGGGCGTTCTGGAGCATGCATGTCGAAGCGATGAACTGGAGCGGCATGGGGCTTGCCGAGTATGCCGCAGCGCTCAGTCTTTCGCCGCATGCATTGCGCATCTGGGTGATCGCCTGGAAGAATCCGGCGACGAAATGGACTGGCGATCCCTGCTTCATCCGAGTGCTCGGGCCCAATTAAGCAGCGCCGCTAATTGCGCGCGGCCCAAATATCGCTTGACACCGCAAGCGGTGGACGGTCGGTCGAACCGGCGCCGCTTCAGCGACGAGCAGAAGCGAGCGATTGTGCAGGAGACGGAAAAGCCCGGCGCCAGCGTGGCACAGGTCTGTCGCCGGCATGGCATTGCCACCAGCATGCTCTTCCGCTGGCGGGTCGAATTCGATCTGACCGCTCGCAAGGCGCCGCAACTGGCAACGGTGGCGCTCGCCGACGGCGCGGCGAATCCGCCGGCGCTCGCTGCGTTGCGCGATCTCGTGCAGCCGCCCGACGGGATGATAGCAATCGAACTAGAAGATGGACGGCGCGTCTTTGCGCCAGCCGGCAGCAATCCAGCTGCGGTGGAGCGGCAGCTTGCCAAAAGGGAGACGTCGCGATGATCGTTGTTCCGGCAGGCGTGAAGGTACACCTGGCGCTGGGCTACACCGACATGCGAAAAGGACTCGATGGCCTCGCTACGCTGATCCAGGAACATCTAAAGAAGGATCCGTTCTCGGGCCATCTGTTCGTCTTCCGCGGTAAGAAGGCTTCGCTCCTGAAAATTCTGTTTTGGGATGGCACGGGGCTGTGTCTGTTCACCAAACGCATCGATCGCGGAAGCTTTTGGTGGCCACGCGCGGCGGAGCCTGGCGGCTCGGTGACGCTGTCGCCGGCGCAGCTCGCGATGCTGCTCGAAGGCATCGACTGGCGCACGCCGGAGCGTTTTTGGCGACCGCTTTTGGCAGGCTGAATCGCAAAAACCTGCATCAAATAAGGCGAAGTCGCTTCTTCGAATCAGCGTGTTCGAGTAGAATCGGACATGCAGTTCGATCTCGATAATCTCGCAACAGACACAGCGCTTCTGCATCGCCTGGTTCGCGATATTGTCGGCACGATCGAACATCACAACACTGAAATCGAGCGCCTGAAATCGATCATCAAGCAGTTGCAGCGCACGCAGTGTGGCCGCCGCTCCGAGCGTCTCGATCCTGATCAGCTGGCGCTCGGGCTTGAAGATCTCGACGGCGATGTCGCGCGCGAACACGAGAGCCGCCCACAGATTGAGAAGCCACAAACTGAACGGTCTTCCCATCGCAAGCCACTGCCCGACCATCTGCTGCGCGAGGATGTGCGGCTCGATATCGACGACATGACCTGCGCCTGCTGCGGCGGCGCGCTGCATGCCATCGGGGAGAACGTGAGCGAGATGCTGGACTGGGTTCCGGCGCAGCTGCGCGTGATCCGCACCACCCGCCCCAAATATGCCTGCCGGACCTGCGAGACAGTGGTGCAGGCGCCAGCTCCAGAGCGGGTGATCGCTGGCGGCTTGGCAACGCCGGCGCTGCTCGCCCAGGTGGTTGTCAGCAAATATTGCGATCACACGCCGCTCTATCGGCAGTCGCAGATCTTGCCCGTCACGGTGTTGAGATCGAACGCTCGACACTCGCGGGCTGGGTCGGCGGTGTCTGCTGGTGGCTCGAAGCCTTGCACGAGAGATTGTGCAAGAACGTCTTTGCGTCCGATCATCTTTGCCGATGACACGCCCGTCCCGGTGCTCGATCCGGGCCGTGGGCGTACAAAGACCGGACGTCTTTGGGTCTACGCACGCGAGCAGAGACCGTGGGCGGGACTTGCGTTTCCTGCGGCCGTCTATCTGTTCGCGCCTGATCGTAAGGCCCGAGCGTCCGGCATCGCATCTCGAGCACTTCAAGGGCGTTCTCCACGTTGACGGCTATGCCGGGTTCGAACAATTGACCGGCAAGGGCGATATCGTCCTTGCTGCGTGCTGGGCGCACACGCGGCGCAAGTTTTATGAGGTCGCCCAAGCGACCAGTGCGCCTCTTGCCGAGGAAGCCTTGCGCCGGATCGGTGAACTGTATGCCATTGAAGCTGAAGTCCGAGGTCAGCCGCCGCCTTAGCGTCCTGCAGCACGACAAAGCCGATCGAAACCGATTGTCGATGCATTCCGCATCTGGCTCGAACAACAACTGCCGCTCATCTCCGGCCGTAGCACACTTGTCGAGGCCATGCGCTACGCATTTGCCCGATGGGACGGCCTGACCCGCTTTCTGCATGATGGGCGCATCGAGCTCGACACCAATCCGGTCGAACGCGCGATCCGTCCTGTGGCCCTCAGGCGCAAGAATCATCTGTTCGCGGGCAGCGATGGTGGTGGCGCCAGGTGGGCCATCGTCTGTTCGTTGATCGAGACCGCGAAGTTGAACGACGTCGAGCCATACGCCTATCTGCGTGATGTTCTCACCCGCATGGTCAACGGCCATCCCGTCAATCACCTCGACGAACTTCTGCCGTGGGCTTGGAAAGCCGCAAGTCCTGTCAATCCCTGACATCAGTGCAAGCTCCGGACGCTTACCGTCTACGCGTCTACGGTCTACACGTCTACGGGTCGGATGTTTTGCACTTCGTCACGCATTGTCGACTTTCTCCTTCGTTACGACAAGGCCCTCTGATCCACGCGCGAGAGCGCCACTCCGCTGCACCAACGAGTCGCGGTGCGCCGTGCAGTCTTCCGCACTCAGCGACGGCACAACGTTGCTCTAAGACTGCAGCAGGGAATCTGTCGCGGTGCATCATTCCATCAGTCTGACGGGGCAGCATCACCGGCAATCCCACGCGATCCTCAGAACAGAAGCATTAAGGGCAGTCACGGCAATCATCGTGCCAACAGCGAGTGCAATGGAAATCTGATGCCTATGCGGGCCGCTTCTTCTCGTTCCCAGTGTCACCCCCGACCAGATCTCATGTAGCTCGGCAAGACTTGTAGCTGCTCGCCGCAATATGTTCCCGCCGCAGTTTCTGTATGCCTAACACAAACAAAAGAATGCCACAGGGACGCCCCCCGCATTTCTTAAGCCTTCAAACCAATACGCGTGGACGCCGCCGCTGAGTCTTCTAGTCTTGCCTCCTGCTTGGCTCGCATCGATTGCCGAGGGACTGAGGGCTGGCATCCGTGCCCATGCCCGCTGGCGAAGCTGTTGTTGAGGGAGCAAACGATGAATCTAGCGGGCGGAACCCCGGTCCCATTGCTCGCGGGCGTGACGATCATCGATCTGTCGCGCGTTCTCGCGGGCCCATTCGCGACCATGACGCTGGCAAATCTCGGGGCACGGGTCATCAAGGTCGAGATGCCGGGCAGCGGCGATGACGCACGCGCCTTCGGACCGTTCCACAATGGCAAATCGCTCTATTTCTCCGCCATCAACTGCAACAAGGAGAGCATTGCTCTCAATCTGAAGCAGCCGGCCGATCGCGCCATTTTCGAGCAGTTGCTCGAGAAGGCGGACATGCTCGTCGAGAACTTCAGGCCAGGAACCATGGAGAAGCTCGGCTACGGCTGGGACATGCTGCACGGGCGCTTCCCGCACCTGATCTACGGTGCAGCGTCGGGTTTTGGCGACAGCGGCCCCATTTCGAAGCGCGCCGCCTACGACATGGTGGTGCAGGGCATGGGCGGCATAATGAGCATGACCGGCTATCCCGGCAGACCGCCGGCGCGCGTCGGCATCTCGATCGGCGACATCACGGCCGGGCTCTATCTGGCGATCGGGCTCAATGCGGCGCTCTTCCAGCGCGCCTCGACGGGTGTCGGCTGCAAGATCGACATCGCCATGCTCGATTGCCAGGTCGCTATCATGGAGGATGCGGTCACGGCGTATGCCAAGACCGGCGAGGTGCCAGGGCCGCTGGGCACGCGGCATCCGGACATCACGCCCTTCCAATCGTTTGCTGCGGCCGATGGCAATGTCATCATCGCGGCGGGCAACGACCATCTCTTCGGCCTCATGACGGAAGCGCTGGAACGGCCGGATCTTGCCGCGGACCCGCGCTTTACGACGAACGAGCGGCGCCACGAGAACGTTGATGCGCTTGAGAAGGAGATGGAGAAGGCGCTGGCGGCGAAGCCGGTCGCAGCTTGGCTCGATGCGTTGAATGCAAAGGGGGTTCCCTGCACGCCCATCAACGACATTCCGCATATGATGGCCGAGCCGCAGGTGGCGGCGCGCAACATGATCGTCACGGTGCAAGACCCGGTAGCCGGCGAGATCAAGGTCGCCGGTAACCCTGTCAAGGTGATCGGCATGCCGGAGCCGCGCACTTCCCGCCCGCCGCCGGAACTCGATGCGGATCGGGCTGCCATCCTCGCTGAATTCGTGGGAAAGTCCGTATGAGCGACGGGACAGCGGCGGCCCTGTCCTCGCCCGCACCGCTGGTGCGCACCGAGATCAGCGATCGCGTCGGCATCATCACGCTCAACAATGGGGCGAAGCGCAATGCGCTGAGCGCGGCCCTGCTCGACGAGGTCATCGCCACCCTGGAGGGCTTCGGCACCAAAGACGTGCGGGCGGTGATCCTGCGCGCCGCCTCGGAGATGACCGTCTGGTCCGCCGGGCATAATATCAACGAGCTGCCGCGCAGCCATACGGACCCGCTGGGATACGCGGACCCGCTGGAGCGCACCCTGAGAGCGATCCGCAGCTTTCCCGCCCCGGTTGTTGCGATGGTGCACGGCTCGGTCTGGGGCGGAGCCTTCGACCTCGTGCTGAGCTGCGACATGATCATCGCCGACGAGACGGCAGGTTTCGCCATCACTCCGGTCAATCTCGGCTTGCCTTACAACACGACGGGCTTGCTCCATTTCCTCGGCCGGCTGCCGCTCAACCTGATCAAAGAGATGTTCTTCACCGCTGCGCTGATCAAGGCGCAGGAAGCGGCGCGCTGGGGTATCGTCAACCACCTCGTACCCTCGGCGGAGCTGGAGAGCTTCACCATGACGCTGGCCCAGGGCATGGCTTCGAAGGCGCCCCTTGCGGTGGCGGTGGTCAAGGAGCAGCTACGCATTCTTACCGACTATCAGCCGGTCGCCGCGCAGTTGTTCGAGCGCATCCAGGAGATGCGGCGCTCTGTCTATGACAGCAAGGACTACCAGGAGGGCATCAACGCCTTCCTGGAGAAACGCAAACCCGTGTTCCGGGGCAAATGAGGACGGCTCGCGAGGAGAGAAAATAGTGTCAACACCCCAGCCAAGTTTCCGCTATCGTCTGGAGCAGAAGGAACCGCGTCGCGGGCCGGGCGGTCTTACGCGCGGTGCTTCGGTGCGCGAGTTTCCAGCTTCGATCGGCATCGCTGGCGTCTCCATGCGGCTTGCACCGGGCGGGATGCGCGAACTGCATTGGCACGCCAATGCCGCGGAATGGGCCTATGTCGTCAGTGGGTCCTGCCGGACCACCATCATACATCCGGATGGCTCGGCTTATGTTGATACGTTCGATGCCGGTGATGTCTGGTACTTTCCGCGCGGCTACGGCCATTCGATACAGGGGCTCGGGCCCGGCGAGTGCCATTTCATTTTGATCTTCGACAATGGCGACTTCTCCGAAGATCATACCTTCAGCATCACCGATTTCCTGGCGCATACCCCGCCCTCGATTGTCGCGCAGAATCTCGGCCTGAGTGCCGACGAGGTGGGCCGTCTCCCCAAGGGAGAAGCCTATTTCGTGCAAGGTCCGGTGCCGAACGAACGCTCGCCGGACGCGCGGGCGCGTCTCCACGCCGAGCTGATGACGAAACATCGCTATCCTCTGATGGCGCAGCAGCCACGCCGGGCGCCCGGGGGCGGCACGCAACGCGTGGTCACAGTCGACGACTTCCCTATCTCGACGACCATGGCGGGCTCCGTCATCGAGCTCCAGCCGGGAGCGCTGCGTGAGCTGCACTGGCATCCCAATGCGGACGAATGGCAGTATTATCTCAAGGGACAAGCCGAGATGGGCGTGTTCCTCGCCGAGGGCAACGCAGTCATTGATCAGTTCGAGGCCGGAGATGCCGGCTACGTTCCCATGGGCGCCGGCCATTACATCAAGAACATCGGCACGGACGTTCTCGGGGTTCTGATCGGCTTTAACAGCGGCCATTACCAGGCGATCGACTTGAGCGAGTGGTTGGCGGGCAATCCGGTCGACGTCCTTGCGACCAACCTCGACTTGCCACGGGACGTCGCGGATAGACTGCCGAAGTCGACCATCTTCGCGGCTCCGGCGAAGATGTAGGTCACCAGCCGGATTCGCGGGGCATAACGAAATCGTCAATGCAATCCCATCAGCGAGCAGATCACCCGGCTGACCGTGCTATCCGCCCGGGCCAGTTGCTCGGGCTCCTGAAAGCCGCCCCATTCCTTCCGAGCTATCTGATCGCGAAATTCCTCGAGGAATGCGGCGTGGCGCAGATTGGCCTTCAAGGGGCGCATCCGGGGTCGGCACTGGTGCTGACGGTGTTCGATCCGGTGACGATTACCGACAATGCGACGCGCCAACACGGCGCCTTGCCGTCGAGCGGCATCTCGCATGTGATCGTCAACAGAACGCCGGTGCTGCGCGACGGCAAGATCGTCGAGGGCGTCTATCCGGGGCGGCCGATCCGTCGGTCGGTGACGGCTGATTGTCGAGACAAGCGGTGTGTCGGATGCGATGGCGGTGGCCAATGCGTTCCTGCTACCGGAACTGCTGAAGGTCGAAATATTGAACGACGTGCGTCAGGAACTCGTGACACTGAAGCAGATGACGCCCGGAGTTAGCAGATGACGCCCGGAGTTCGCCAGGAACCAGACATCGAGCATTAAGGGAAAACCGGGAAGAGCATTGAGGGAAAACTGGGAACTTCGCTAGTCAGAAACGGAGCGAATACTCATGAACAACGGAATTTCTCCGGACGAAGACACTCATCCGCCCACCATCGCGACCCCGCCGACTGCCGCTTCCGGGCCGGTTTTCCTGGGCTATACCCAAGAGCATCTAGACAGGGCTTACGATCAATCCGCTTGGGCGCCCCAGATGGCCGAGCTCGAAGCCCACGACGGTGAGGCGAGCGCTGAGGTACGTCGGATAATGCCGCCCCGGACCGGGCAATACGGCCCGACCGACACTGAACGGGCCGACATCTTCGCACCCGCCGATGCTCGCGGCGCTCCCGTCCTGGTCTTCATCCATGGGGGCGCCTGGACGCGCAACACCCGGGCAGATGCGTCCTACCCGGCTCCAACTTTCGCCGCGCGGGGTGCTGCCTACGCCGTTCCCGATTTCGGCAGCCTCAAGACGCTGCGTCTCCCGGAAATCGTCGAAAATTGCCGCCGCGCCGTGGAGTGGACCGTAAGGAACGCCGCTGGCTTCGGCGGCGACCCGAACCGTGTGTATCTGGCCGGCCACTCCTCCGGCGCCCATCTGGCGGCCTGCGTGCTCATCACTGATTGGGCCAAGCGCGGCCTGCCGCCCGACGCACTCAAGGGCGGCTTTCTAATGAGCGGCATGTACGACCTCTACCCGGTTCTGCTGTCCTCGCGCCGCAACTTCCTGCATCTAAATGCCGACGAAGAGGTGGAGTTCAGCCCGATGCGCCATCTCAGCCGGATCAACTGCCCGATCGCCGTGGTGTCGGCGGATCAGGACAGTCCGGAATTCAAGCGTCAGTCAGAGGTGTTCGGCGAGGCGCTACGCGGCATGGGTCGGCTGGCCAGCCGAACCGTGGTTTTCAATGCCAACCACTTCCAGGAACCCGAACGCCTCAAGGATCCGGACAGTGAGGTCAGCCAAGCGGCCTTCGCACTGATGCGGATTTGATAGCGGCGGCGACTGAATCCCACGCGATCCGGCGCGCCCAAACCGAGCGCCGTCGCAGGAAAGATAACGTGCGTCCCGTCGTCCCTGATTTGCACCAGGCCTCTTCTGCGTCGCGGGGCCCCATTGTTCAACGCGCGGCATCACCGCGTCAAAAGCTTTGCGTTTAACTTGACGCCGAAGGTCATCGTCGCACGATTCCAAATGTCCGCGTGCGGCGCCATTTGGCAGGGGCGTTATCACCCTTTCCGCAACGACGTGGCCCGTACGTCCGAAGGCGCAACGCCGTAGCGTCGCCGGAACATCCGATTGAAATGCGAGCGATCGCGAAATCCGGCTTCGCCGGCGATGGAGTTGATGGGGCGGTTGGCGTTCCGCGGATCCGCGAGCAGGCCGTGCGCGCGGGCGAGGCGCTGCGCGAGAACGAACGCCGAGAATGTGGTGCCTTCGCGCTCGAACAACGCCTGCACGTAACGCGGAGTGACGTGCAGGCGCGCGGCGACGGAGGCGACAGAGAGGTCGTGGTCGCTTAGCCGCTCGGCAATGTCCGCCTTGATTGCGTGCAGGCGCGCGGCGCGGATGCCGCTCTCTTCGGCGTGGGCCGCAGCGTCGCGGGCGGCGCCGAGCGCCGCGGCGACGAGGTCGCGGACGTGCGCTGCAACAAGCCGCTGGAGAGCGGGCTTTGACAACACACTGCCAGCCATCAGCGCGTCAATATGGGCGATCAGAAGCTGCAGTGCCTCGTTGTCTCTCGGGATCGGGTTTGGACGTACCAGCCTGTCGTCGAGGTCGGGTACGACGTCGGCCAGCAGCTCGCGGGACAGCCGAAGTGCCGTGACACGCGTCGGCGGCGACCATGCGATCGGGCCCGCCTCCGCATTCCACGTGGGCACAGCGTCGCTCTTGGGACGAAAGATCTCGTGCCCGCGATGCGCAGCGCTCGAGATATCGGCATTGCTGATGATGTGGAGCGTGACCTCGTTGGCGCCGTCAGCGACAACGCACCGCGTGCCCGCCGTGAGCACACCGGACAGAACCATGCGCGAGATGCGTACTCCCGGCACCGACCATGTCGACGCTTCGGAATAGAACCTGCGGCGTAGCGGCGTGGCGAGGTTGAGCGGCGGGACCACGCGCCCGATCACCTCTTGCCAGACGGCGAGCCCGTCCTGGCTGCGCGCATCGTCATGCGAGAGTCGCCACCTCGCGACGTCGGAAGCCGCGGCGGTCATCGCGAGAGGCCCTCCAGTCCCGCAGCCCCAACGTGCAACATCCAAGAAAAGTTTCAGGGCTGGACTAAAGTTCCATCGTGCCCAACGTGAATCGCAACTGTCGATTTAGGCAATCGCGACCGAAGACGTTTGCGCACGATTCCAAATCCACGTCGCCCGTTGTGCAGTGCCAGTGAAACGCCACGCGAGTTTACTTCTCGCGACGTCTGTTCGTTTTCACCAATCGCCGACCAGCAACATCGCGACGCTCGCGACCCGCGATCAAACGTCCGCATGAGGGAACGCAGCCGATCCCGACCCAACGGACGGTCATCATCAATCGGAATTCACCATAAATTGGAATATCGCGAGATCGATTGAAGCATCGCGAGACGAGCTTCGGTGTGCCGGTCCGAATCCATGTCGGCAAGTCTCCAATAGTCGGTGGAAAACTCTCGTCGAGTTCGCTTCTCGCCGCACCTGTTCGTTTCTCGCCAATCGCCGCCATGTCCTGACGCCACTAGCGTGAGCCAGCTGGGATTCTGCACGACGCAAATCGCGACATTGGGGGGCCAATGCCAATTCGGCGGATGGGCCGCATCGCGCCATCGAACAGCCGAGCGAAGGCAATCGCGCTCATGGCGACAATGATCACCGCACCCGCGAGCGCACACGTGCAGCCAAGTTGGGTCGGAGCCACACGCCCGGTTGACGACGTCGTCCGCGACGCTATCACGCCCAACCCGACGGTCTTGGGCGCCCGCCTTCGAAAACTTCCTCACCAATAACAATAAGGAGCGGCAAGCATATGCGGCGGACCGTCGATAGGCTCTTTCATCAGACGCAACGTCATCAGACGCAGCCGGTCAGGTCGGGCACTTTGATCGCCCCCACGCATGGGCGGTTTGACGGCGCCGTTCGGCGGGCACGGCCGGCAAAAGTCTCGCACGCTCCGTCCGCTCGCGTCCGGTGGCTGAAGTGGGCGCTGGCCGGCTCGACCGCACTGGTCGCGCTGGTGCTAGCCCTGTCGGGACCGACGACGCCTGCCTTTGCCGATGGCGGCACCGGCGGCGGCGACGGCGGGGCCGGCGGGGCCGACAGTGCCACGGGGGCCGGTGCGGATGGCAGCCCCAGCAACTTCGGCGGCTTCGGCGGCGGCGGCGGGGGGGCTGGTGCGACAGGCGGCGCCGGCGGCACCGGCGGCCCCGATAGCGCCGGCGGCCCCGGTGGCAGTGGCCCCGGCGGCAGCGGCAGCGGCGGCGGTACCAGTGCCGGTAGCGGTGGCGGCGGTGGCGGTGGTGGGGCCCATGGCTTCATCTCGGAGGGCCTTCCGACCAGCGGTGCGAGCGGCGGCAGAGGCGGCGGCGGCGGCGAGGGCGACCCCAGTCCCAATAGCCCCTTCGGCAGCGGCGGCGGGGGCGGGGGCGCCGGCGGCTTTGGCGCGGTGGTCACCGGGTCGAATCTATCCGGCGACATCGGCGTCGCCATTACCGGCGGAAATGGAGGCAGCGGCGGCGGCGGCGGCTACGTCGGTAATGGCGGCAGCGGCGGGATTGGCCTCCTGTTCACTGGGACCGGCAACCAAGTGACGGTCGGCACCTCATCCACCATCACCGGCGGAAACGGCGGTGGCGGCGGCGGTGCCGGCGGCCACGGCGTCTCACTCAGCGATGGCAACCTGATCAATGACGGCACCATCACCGGCGGCACCGGCGGCGCCAGCAGCGTCACCGGCAACGGCGCCGGCGGCGCCGGCGTCATCGTGCTCCGTACCGGCATGGTGACCAATAATGGTGAGATCACCGGCGGCAGTGTCGGCACCGGCGACGCCGACGACATCGGCGTCATCGGCGGCACAGGTGTGTCGCTCTCCGGCGGCACCCTGACCAATAAGGGGACCATCACCGGCGGCGCTGGCGGCGGCATCGGTGTGGAGCTCTCCGGCGGCACCCTGACCAATGAGGGGACCATCACCGGCGGCGCTTACGACTCCAGTGGGGCCGGCAGCGGCCTCGGCATTGCGAGTTCGGATGTCACCATCGTCAACAGCGGCATGATCTCCCGCGGCTTTGCTGACGCGAACGCCATCACCTTCACCGGCGGAATGAACCGGCTGGAGCTTCGGGCCGGATCGGTGATCAACGGCGTCGTCGATGCGACGGCAGGGACCAGCAACACGCTGACGCTCGGCGGCAGCGCCAACAGCAGTTTCAATGTCGCGCAGATCGGCCCGACCGAGCAGTATCGCGGCTTCCAGGCCTTCGAGAAGACCGGCGCCAGCACCTGGACGCTGACCGGAACCTCCAGCGAGATCATGCCGTGGACCATCAATGCCGGCACGCTCGCGGTGAACGGCGCGATCGCAAGCTCGACCGTGACTATCAACAACGGCGGCATGCTCGCCGGCAACGGCACGGTGGGCGGGATCATGGCCAATGCCGGCGGCACGGTGTCGCCGGGCAATTCGATCGGCACACTGACGGTCGCCGGCAATGTCACCTTCCAGCCAGGCTCGGTCTATCAGGTCGAGATCAACCCGCAGGTGCAGAACGACTTGCTCCATGCCACCGGCACCGCCACGCTCAATGGCGGCACCGTCTCCGTCATCAAGGCAGGCGGCACCTACACCGCCGGCACCCGCTACACCATCCTCACCGCCGACGCCGGGGTGACGGGCGTCTTCTCCGGTCTGACACAGAACCTGCCGCTGATCGACCTGATGCTAAGCTACAATCCCAACAACGTGTTCCTCGACGTTGCCCGCAACGCGGTGGCGTTCTGTGACCTCGCCGCGACGCGCAATCAGTGCTCGACCGCGCACGGCGCGGAGAGCCTGGGCGCCGGCAGCCCGGTTTTTGACGCTATCGCCAGCCTGCCCAACGCGGCGAGCGCGCAAGCAGCCTTCGACAGCCTCTCCGGGGAAATCCACGCCTCCGCGAAGAGCGTGATGCTGGAGGATAGCCGATTCATCCGCGAGGCCGTGACGGACCGCGTGCGGCAGGCCTTCACCGCGGTCGGTGCCCCCGCCGCCTGGGCCGCGGGACAAGCGCTGCAGGAAAACCGCGCCACTGGCATCGCCTTCTGGACGCGCGGCTTCGGCTCCTGGGGCCACATCAATGGTGACGGCAATGCCGCCCGCATCGATCGCGACATCGGCGGCTTCTTCACCGGTGTCGATATGCCCGTGGCCGAGACCTGGCGGCTGGGCCTCGCGGCCGGCTACAGCAATTCCTCTTTCGACGTGATTCAGCGTAGCTCGTCGGGCACGAGCGACAACTACCATTTCGCCCTCTATGGCGGCACGCAGTGGGGCGCTCTCGGGCTGCGGCTGGGGGCGGCCTATACGTGGCACACGATCGACACCCACCGGAGCATCGCCTTTCCCGGCTTTGCCGATCGCACCAATGCCGACTACGATGCGCGCACGGCGCAGATGTTTGGTGAGCTTGGGTACAGCGTTATGCTCGGCGCGGCCGCGCTCGAACCCTTTGGCAGCCTCGCCCATGTCAATCTCGGCACCGACGGCGTTAACGAGCGTGGTGGCCCGGCGGCGCTATCGGGCTTCAGCGGTGACGAGGACGTGACCTACACGACGCTCGGCCTGCACATGGCGACGTCCATCCCGTTCCCTGGTATCACGACGGCGACGGCCCGCGGCACGCTCGGCTGGCGCCATGCCTTCGGCGACGTGATGCCGACCTCCATCTTGGCCTTCTCAGGCGGCAATCCGTTTACCATTGCCGGCGTGCCGATCGCCCGCGACGCGCTCGTCGCCGAAGCCGGCCTCGACGTCAACTTCGCCGCCAACATGACGCTCGGCGTCTCCTACAGCGGCCAGATCGCCGACGACGCCCAGGAGCACGGCGTGCGGGGGAATTTCACCTGGAAGTTCTGAAAAGGCACGACAAAACCGACAAGATCAAGTCGATGGGACTCGCGACGTCGGAAGCCGCGGCGGTCATCGCGAGAGGCCCTTCTCGCGACGTCTGTTCGTTTTCACCAATCGCCGACCAGCAACATCGCGACGCTCGCGACCCGTGATCAAACGTCCGCGTGAGGAACGCAGCCGATCTCGACGCAACGGACGGTCATCACCAATCGGAATTCACCATCAATCGGAATATCGCGAGATCGATTGAAGCATCGCGAGACGAGCTTCGGTGTGCCGGTCCGAATCCACGTCGGCAAGTCTCCAATAGTCGGTGGAAAACTCTCGTCGAGTTCGCTTCTCGCCACACCTGTTCGTTTCTCGCCAATCGCCGCCATGTCCTGACGCCACTAGCGTTGAGTCCACTGGGATTCTGCACAACGCACATCACAACATTGGGGGGCCAATGCGAATTCTACGGATGCGCCGCGCATCGCGCCACCGATCAGCCGTGCGAAGGCAACCGCGCTCATGACGACGACCGCTCTGGTCGCCGCAGCCGCGAGCGCACAAGCGCAGACCAGTTGGGTCGGAACCACTTCGCCCGACCGGTTCACCGGGAGCAACTGAACACCGGTGCGACGCCCACGGAGAGTCACGACGTCGTCCTCGACACCATCACGCCCAACCCGACGGTCGTGGGCACCCGCCTTCGAAAACTTCCTCACGAATAACAATAAGGAGCGGCAATCATATGCGGCGGACCGTCGATAGGCTCTTTCATCAGACGCAACGTCATCAGACGCCACCGGTCAGGTCGGACGCTTTGATCGCCCCCACGCATGGGCGCTGTGACGGCGCCGTTCGGCGGGCACGGCCGGCAAAACTCTCGCACGATCCTTCCGCTCGCGTGCGCCGGCTGCGGCGGGCGCTCATCGGCTCGACGGCGCTGGTTGCCGTGGCGCTGGTGGGGACTCTCCTGGTCGCCGCGCCGCCCGTCTTTGCGAGGGGCGGCAATGGCGGCCACGACGGCGGCAACGGCACCGGCGGCCAAGGGGCGTCCGACAACCCCACGAGCAAACCCGACGCCGGTGCTGTGGGCACCGACGGCGGCGGTGGTGGTGGGGGCGGCAGCGGCTTCTTCGGCTTCGGCGGCGACGGCGGCAACGACAGCGGCGAAAGCAGCGGTGGCGGCAAGGGCGGCTATGGCGTTTACAGCCCCACCAACGGCAAGGGCGGCAACGGCGTCGACGGCGGCAACGGCAGCGACGGCGGTGGTGGCGGCGGCGGTGGTGGTGGTGGGCACTTTTTTGTGGGGCCGGGGCTGCCGACCTCTGGCGGGACGGGCGGCGCCGGCGGCAACGGCGGCTACGGCAGCAGCCACGTCGGCAAGGACGGCGGTGGCGGCGGTGGTGGAGGCGCCGGTGGCTTTGGCGCGGTCGTCACGGGTTCAGGTTCCGGCACGATCGGCGTCAACATCCGAGGCGGCAACGGCGGCGCCGGCGGCTGGGGCGGCCAGCTGGCTTTCTTGCCCCCCGGCTTCGGCGGTGGGGGGGGCACCGGCGGCACCGGGCTCATGCTCACCGGGAACGGCCAGGTGGAGGTTGGCGCCTCTTCCTCAATTACCGGCGGCAGCGGCGGCATCGGCGGCAGCACCATTTCGCGCGGCTACAACGGCCCGAGCGGAGGTGGCGGGGTCGGGGTCTATTCGGCTAGCGGCGCCGGGATCACCAATAGCGGTTCGATCACCGGCGGCACCGGCGGCCCCAGCACCCCCGGCGGCAATGGCGGCCTCGGCGGCACCGGCGTCTTGCTCTCCGGCGGCAGCACTCTGACCAATAACGGCACGATCACCGGCGGCACCGGCGGCACCGGCAGCACCGAGTCCCCCGGCGGCACTGGCGGCACCGGCGGCACCGGCGCCTCCGTCTTGTTGGGCGGCAGCCTGACCAATAACGGCACGATCGCCGGCGGCAACGGCGGTTACGTCAACTCCCTCGGCGTCGGCAGCCCCGGCCCCGGCGGCTACGGCGTCTCGCACCTCGGCGGCACTCTGATCAATAACGGCACGATCAAGAACGGCAGTCGCGGCTACTGCACCCCCCTCTGCACCTCCGACGGCGTCGCCGGCACCGCCCGCCCCGCCGTCTTTGTCAATGGTGGCACCCTAATCAACAGCGGCACGATCATCGGCGACGGTGGCGACGCCATCACCTTCGCCGGCGGCAACAACCGGCTGGAACTGCGGCAGGGCTCCAACATCCAGGGCACAGTGAACGCCAATGGCGGCAGCAGCGACACCCTGGCGCTGGGCGGCGAGGTGGATGGTGCCTTCGACATCAGCCAGGTTGGCGACACAGGGCAGCATCGGGGATTCGAGCATTTCGAGAAGAGCGGCGGAAGCACCTGGACGCTGACCGGCACCGCCATTCATACCGGCGACATGACCGTCAACGACGGCGCGCTGATCGTGAACAGCTCGATCTCTTCGTCGAGTCTTCTCACGGTCAATGCCGGTGGCCTCGTCGGCGGCACCGGCACTCTGCCCGCGACCACGATCAACGGCGGCACGCTGTCACCGGGCAATTCAATCGGCACGATCAATGTGCAGGGCAATCTCGCGCTGTCGAGCGCGGCGACCTACCTGGTCGAGGTCTCGGCAACCACCGCCGACCGCACCAACGTCACCGGCACGGCGGCGCTTGGCGGCACCGTGCGGGTCGTGGCCGCGCCCGGTGCCTACGCCCCCAGCACCACCTACACAATTCTCAGCGCTGACGGAGGCGTAAGCGGGACCGAGACGCTGTCGGTGAGTGTCAGCTCCGTGTTCCTCGATCCGACACTCAGCAACGACACCAACAACGTTTTCTTGACGCTGACAGCGCTTCCGTTCAACTCGGTCGCGCGGACGCCCAATCAACACGCGGTCGCCGATGCGTTGCAGGTCGGCGGCGTTGACAGCACGCTCGGCGCCGCCGTGTTCAATCAAGCCACCGCCGCGGACGCACGGCGAGCCTTCGATGCGCTCTCCGGCGAGGTGCATGCGAGCGTAGGCGGCGTGCTGGTGGACGACAGCCGCTATCTGCGCGGCGCGGTGCTCGGGCGGTTGCGCCAGGTTCCCTATGCGGGTGGTACCGGACCGCTCGCTGCGCTTGGGGTCGGTGGTCCAACGCTTGCCTATCAGCCATCGCCGCAGGAGGCATATGCGGTCGACTTGCCGGTGAAAGCACCGACTGCACCACCGCCGCGCTCGGCCGGCTTGGCGTTCTGGGCGCAAGGCTACGGTGCCTGGGGTCGCTTCGATGGTAACGGCAACGCTGCCACAATCGACCGCAGTCTTGGCGGTGTGTTCGTCGGCGTCGACGGCGGCGTCGTGGACGGTTGGCGGGTCGGTCTTGCAGCCGGTTATTCGCAGTCGAACGTCAAAATCGATGCGCGTGCCAGCAGCGCAAAAGTCGACACCGGCCATGTCGCGCTCTATGGCGGCGGTACCTTCGGCGCCTGGAACCTGCGCGCGGGCGCGGCCTATGCGCACCACGATATCGACACCACACGCTCGATCGTGTTTCCGGGGTTCTTCGATCATGCCACCGCCGGCTACGGCGGCAGCACCGCGCAGGTGTTCGGCGAGATCGGCTACGGCATCGGGCTCGGCCCCGTCGCAGTCGAGCCGTTCGCGGGGCTTGCCTGGGTGCACGTGAAGACCAACAGCTTCTCGGAGATGGGCGGCGTTGCCGCGCTCATGGGCTCCGGCAGCACCGAGGACGTCGGCTATGCGACGGTGGGCGCGCGCTTTGCCACCACGTTTGCGCTGGTCGACGGCATGGCGCTGACGCCGCGCGCGTCGTTCGCCTGGCAGCATGCATTCAACGACGTGACACCCGCGGTGGCGCTCGCGTTCCAGAGCACCGGCATCGGCTTCGGAATCGCCGGCGTGCCGCTGGCGCGCAACAGTGCGCTGGTCGAGGCCGGGCTCGATCTGCGCATCGCCCCGCAGGCGACGCTCGGCGTGTCCTATCTCGGCCAACTCGCCGGCAGCGTCCAGGACCACGCCGTCAAGGGACAGTTCACATGGAGGTTCTGAGACAGAGAAACAAAAGAGAATAACAATGTCGCGGACGTCGAAGACCGCGATCACGCTTCGGCATGAGCAGGGCAGGCGAGTCCACCATCCAGTAGATCATCGCCCTGATTGGACCATCGTGAGGGGGCATGCACCACGGCATCCATTTCATCTCCGGCCTGCCGCGGGCGGGCTCGACGTTGCTGGCCGGCTTACTGCGCCAGAATCCGCGCATCCATGCTGCCATGACCAGCCCGGTCGGCGCACTGTTTACCGCCCTGCTCAGGCAGATGAGCCAGGAGAACGAGTTCGCCGTGTTCATCGAGGAGGCGCAGCGCAAGGCCATCCTCGCCGGCCTGTTCGAGAGTTATTACCGGGACATCCAGGCGGAGAAGCTGGTGTTCGACACCAACCGCCTGTGGTGCAGCAAGCTGCCGGCACTGGCCGCGCTGTTCCCGGACGCGAAGGTGATCGCTTGCGTGCGCGACATACCCTGGGTGCTCGATAGCCTGGAGGGGCTGATCCGGCGTAACAAGTTCGAGCCGTCCAAGATCTTCAACTTCGATCCCGGCGGCACGGTCTACAACCGGGTGGATGGGCTGCTCGGCATGAACGGCATGGTCGGCTTCGCCTATAACGCGCTCAAAGAAGCCTATTACGGGGAGCACGCGGATCGGCTCATGCTGCTGACCTACGAAACGCTGACACGCGCGCCGGCCCGGGCAATGGCGGCGGTCTACGACTTCATCGGCGCACCACCCTTCGCGCATGACTTCGATCACGTCGACTACGCCGAGGACGAGTTCGACGCGCGGCTCGGCACGCCGGGCCTGCATCGCGTCGCCGCCAAGGTGCAACACGTCGAGCGGCAGACGCTCCTACCGCCAGATCTGGTCCGTCGCGTTGAGAACGATTCCTTCTGGACCGATGCCAAGCTCAACCTGCGCGGTGTGCGGGTCGTATAGCGGCAGGCGTTGGGCATTCGAGGCGATATCATCAGGCAATTGGATGCAGCAACCATGCGGCGTTTGGCAGATTCCCTTCTTCCCCCAACGCATCTGGACAGGTCGGACGTTCTGATGGCCCCACGCATGGGCGCTTTGACGGCGCCGTTCGGCGGGCACGGCCGGCAAAATTCTCGCACGATCCGTCCGCTTCGGCATCACCGGCATGCCGCCGGCGCGCGACAGCGCGCTGGTTGAAGCCGGTCTCGACCTGCGCGTCGCCCCGCAGGCAACGCTCGGCGTCGCCTATCTCGGCCAGTTCGCCGATGGCGTCCAGGATCACGCCGTCAAGGGACAGTTCACGTGGAGGTTCTGAGAGCTTGCCAATTCGAACCTGATCGATGCGGTGCTGGCGATGGTCTGAAGGGGAGGCTTGGCGCCGCGTGGACGGTGGCGAGTTTTTCGGCTTCATCGCATTCGCCAGCGTGCTCGCAAGCAAGCCGACATAGCGAGCAATACGGAAGCTCAAACTGCGACGGTGAGCTCGTGTCGGGCTCGGTGGTTGCGAGCCCACGCGACCACGCTCCACCGGAGTGACGTGCATATTGGCGATTGACGCGAACTTGCAGCGTCTGCACGAGACACGAACAGTTCAGCGCGGTGTCCGCTTTCAAGCCGGCACACCTACGCGGCGACGGCCGCCGGTTTACACGCTTCACGCGCGCCCTCATTGAGCAACTGCGCAATCGTGTCGGAAGTCCGGGTGATGGCGAGCTTAAGTGCCTCGTCGATGTGGACGTATCCCTGCGTCACTGATTGCGGGGCATGTCCGAGCATCGCCGCGATCGTCAACTCGGAGAAGCCGAGATCACCGGCGACGCTGCCGAACGTATGGCGAAGAGTATGCAGCGTCACGTCCGTAATCCCCACCATTGCGCACAGGCGCTCTAGGCAGGCCTTGCCCGCCGTGAAAGCACCATCGCCCACGTCGGCGGGGAAGAGGTACGGGCCACCTACTTTCTTCGGTTGGCTGGCGGCGTGGCGGGCGGCGACCGGCCCGATTGCCCGAATTTGCGCATCGCCCTTTGTATCGGGGAAGGCGACGTAACCTTCCTCGGCATGGAGCCAATCGCGGTGCATTTGCTGGCCCTCAGAGATACGAAAGCCGGTCAGCAACAGCAGCCTGACCACGGCCAGACCGGTACTGTGCTCGCCGTTTCGCTCCCCATACTGTAACGCTGCGCCGAGTCTCTTGATCTCGGCGGTGCCGAGGCGACGCTGTCTCTTCTTGCCGGCTAGACGCCGCGCTCCCTGGCTTGGATGCTTCTCGATGACATCCAGGCGCGCGGCATGGCTGAGAATGGACTGAAGCGTTCCGACCGCACGGCCAGCAACTCCCGGACCGCCCCGGGCGACTCCACCCCGTCCTGGCCGTCGCTTCGCCGCTGCGGTTTTGCCATCAACGATATCGGACTGCATGCCCTCGATGTCGACGATGCGGAGATTGCTGACCAGACGCTTGCCAAGCAGCGGCTTGATATGGGTGTTGATCCGGCTCCGATCCATCGCCAGCGTCGACGCCTTAATAGGCCGGTTCCTGCGACCAAGAATCCGGCCCGCTTCCGCCTCTGTGAGGTACCAATCACACAAAGCCTCAACAGTAATATCGTCTTGGGTAGCCTCTGGCTCCTCCGCGGGGTCGATGCCCTCGGCGACGCGGCCGAGCTTAACCTTTGCAAGTTCGCGCGCCGCTTCGACAGTCATGATGCCGAACCGACCAATCTTGATCCGGCGGCTCTTACCCAGCGTGTTCCGATATTGAAGAACGAAGGTCTTCAAGCCGGACGGGATCACACGAACCCCGAACCCACGAAGTTCGCCGTCCCAAAGGAATTCCTGGCCCTTCGCCGGCACGGCAAGCGCTTCGACGGCCCGCTTGGTCAGTCTCGACATGTTCGCTCCTTCGCTAGCCTGCTTACATTATCAGAGCGGGGCACAAATGTAAGCACCTTGTAAGCGGAGGAGAGCGTTTTGTCGGCTATCTCCAGACACTCTGGCGTATGCGAAGCAGCCGAACTTATTGATAAATAGAAGGAATGGATAGAGGGGGCGGCTTTGGAGTGGATAGATCATGATCTTGCCAAGGTCGGGGTCGAGGGTTCGAATCCCTTCGCCCGCTCCAGTTTCTCAAATGATTTCAAGTCTTCTGACCCTTGATTAGGTTGTGCCTCGCGCATTCGATTGATCTAAAAATGGGATATCATCGTCAGAATCTGTCTGGCCGGGGCGGTCGTCGCTCGTCGCGGGGCAGCGCTTTCCCTGCTGATATTCTCCACAATGCAACTAGTGGAGTGGATTTGACATTCGCTACTCCGTTGACCGCAGACTCCCAAAGCGAATGTCAAATCCACTCCACTAGCAGCTTATATTTGCTAGTGGTCCTTTGATTCTAACATTCGCAAAGTCGCCCGCTGAGAAGGGATGCGAATGTTAGAATCGGACCACTGGCACGCTGAAACAATTCGTCGAAAGTCAAAATCTCTGGCGTTCGAATATTTCGTCGATGCAATTCAAAGCTCGCGATCTTATCGTCGTTGCCCCTCACCTGAGCCAAATTTTCGATAGCGAAAAAGCTGCGCGGCTCGACGGCGTAGACCGCGGCGTATCCCTTGCGCTCCGAGCCGCGGCGATATGGACCGCGGCTCGATTTGACGGCGTGCTATCATTGCCGGCGCCGGGGGTGACCTGACGAAATCCGGATGGAGGCCACGATGCGTGCCTGCCACGTGGTTGGTGTCGCCGTCTTTGCAACGATGCTCGGATGGCTGCCGGGTGCGCACGCGCAGGAGCAGCCGATCCGGATCATCTTTCCGTTCGCAGCGGGTGGATCGGGCGACGGGCTGGCGCGTCTGATCGCAGACAAAATGCGTAGCGCGCTTAATCGCCCGGCCATCGTCGAAAACCGCACCGGCGCCGCCGGCCGGCCCGCCATCACAGCAGTGAAAAATGCCGCGCCTGACGGCAGCACCTTGCTGATCACCCCGATTGCGCCAATGGCAGTGTATCAGCACGTTTACAGGAACCTGGAATACGATCCGATCAAGGACTTTGCCCCGGTGTCGCAGATTGCGACGTTCGATTTCGCGGTCGCCGTCGGGCCGCAGGTGCCAGCGGCGTCATTGAAAGAACTGGTCGCGTGGGTGAAGGCTGATGCCTCGCGCGCGTCGTTCGGCTCGCCCGGTACGGGGACGCTACCGCATTTCTTTGGTCTCCTGTTCGGCCGCGCCGCCGGCATCGAGTTGCGTCATGTTCCCTACAAGGGCTCGGCGGCAACCCTCAGCGATCTCGCCGCCGGACACGTGCCGATGGTGTTCACCACTATCAGCGACTTCGTCGAGATGCATAAGGCCAAACGCATCCGCATCTTGGCGACGGCGGGTGCCGCGCGCTCTCCTTTCGTTCCTGACGTGCCGACGTTCCAAGAAGCGGGCTTTAGCATCCAGGGTACAAGCTGGTTCGGCGCCTTCGCGCCAGCAGGCACGCCGCGTGAGATCGTCGACCGCTACAGCGCGATCATGGCGGCTGCGGCGCGCATGGGGGACGTTCGTGACCGCTTCCTCGGGTGGGGCCTGCAACCGACCGGCACCTCGGCAGCGGAATTTGCGGCGATCCAGAAGGCGGACGCCGAACGCTGGGGGCTTGTGGCGAAGGCGTCCGGGTTCTCGGCGGATTGACCCCGCGGCGCGATCATGCACCTTCGGCGCGGATGATGTACGGTGCGCCAAAATGCATCGGGTCGCCGGGAGGGTTTGATGGAGCTCATTGGACGCGCCGCGCTGGCGGGTGCCATTCTGGCGCTAACCGTGCCTGCATCTGCCCAGACACCGACCTCCGCCAATTGGCCTGACAAACCTGTCCGCGTGATCGTCGCCTTTGGGGCCGGCGGCACGCTCGATACATTGGCGCGCATCGTCAGCCAGAAGCTCAGCGAGATGTGGGGCCAGCAGGTCTTGGTCGAGAACCGCGCCGGCGCAGGCGGCAATATCGGCGCGGCGCAGGCGGCGCAGGCCGCGCCCGACGGCTACACGCTGCACTTCGGTGCGCAGACGCTCGCCGTGAACGTTACCATCCAGCCGCACAAGGGGTTCGATCCCGTCCGCGACTTCGAGCCCGTCGTGTTCGTCGGCACCGCGCAAGACGTGTTGATGGTGCCGCCGCAATTTCCCGCCAAGACCGTGCAGGAGCTGATCGACATTGCCAAGAAGCAGCCCGGCGAATTGAACTACGCGTCTGCCGGGCCGGGCTCGAGCGGCCATCTCGCCACCGTGCTGTTCAGCGAGCTCACCGGTGTCAAGCTCCAGCACGTGCCGTACAACTCGCTCAGTCAAGGCGTGATGGACATCATGAGCGGACGCATCTCGGTGTGGATCGTCACGCTCGGCGGGCACCTCGGCAATATCACGTCAGGCAAGGTGCGCGCGCTCGCCGTGTCCGGCGCAAGCCGCGCCCAGCAGCTTCCCGACATTCCGAACTTCAAGGAGATCGGTGTTCCCTTTGTCGCCGAGACAAGCTGGTACGGCATCCTGGCGCCGAAGGGCACGCCGCCGGCGATCGTCGAGAAGGTCAACCGCGACGTCAACGCGGTGCTGGCGCTGCCGGACGTCAAGGCGCGCGGCGCGACGCTCGGCTACCGCTTCGTGGGCGGGCCGCCGGAGCGGCTCGGCGCGTTGCTCAAGAATGAAATTGTCAAGTGGGCGGAGATCGCGGACAAGGCCAGCTTGGCGAAACGCTAACCGCTTTGTTGTCCGTCGAGTCTACTCAAGCGTGGCGTGACGCAAGAAGAATAAGGAAAGCCAAAACGTGCTTGGGGGATTGCTCGCGCTGTTATCAGCGGCCACGTTTGCCTTCGAAACTGCTGCCGCACGGCGCGGCGTGCTGACGGCCACGGTATCCCAGGGTCTCTCGATCACCGTACCGCTCGGCGTCCCGATCTTCTTTGTGATTGCGGCCGCATTCGGCGCGCTCGGCACCGTCTTCGGGTTTTCGGTCGAAGCGATCGTCTATCTCGCGCTCGCCGGCATCCTGCATTTCGTGTGGGGGCGCTACTGCAATTACCGTGCAGCGAAGGCCATGGGCGCGAACCTTGTTGCGCCGGTGCAGCAGGCGAGCATGCTGGTCACGCTGGCGCTCGCGATCTGGATTCTCGGCGAGCATCTGACACCGCTGCGCGTGCTCGGCATCGGCCTCGTCATTCTCGGGCCGGCGCTGTCCTACGATCGCTCCCATCGCAGGCAGTTGGACACGATCGCAGGCGCGCCGGTTGAGACCGACGCGCCCAAGGTGTTCCAGCCAAACTACGCGGAGGGCTATCTGTTCGCACTGCTGTCGTCGAGCGGTTACGGCGTGAGTCCGGTGCTGGTGCGGCTTGCGCTCGAGAACCGCGGCTTGGAAGCAAGCCTCAGCGGCGGGCTGATCTCCTATGTCGCGGCGGCCATGGCGTTCGCGATGATCCTGCTGCTGCCGGGACAATGGCGGCATGTTCGCTCGCTGGATCGCGGTGCCGCGAAATGGCTGGTGATCTCGGGCGTCGGTGTCTGCTTTGGACAGATGCTGCGTTACATGGCGCTTGCCCTGGCGCCGGTCTCGGTGGTGACGCCGATCCAGCGGCTGTCATTGCTGTTCCGGCTCTACTTCGGGCACATCCTCAATCCGCAGCACGAAGTGTTCGGCGGACGGATCATTGCGGCAACCGTCGTATCACTTGCCGGTGCGCTTGCGCTTTCCGTCAGCACCGAGGTCGTCCAATCGGCGCTGCCGCTGCCTGATTGGGCGAAGGCCTTTCTCAATTGGCACTGGCCGTGACCGGGAGGCGTTGAGTGCTCGGAGGGTTGCTCGCCGTCTGTGCCGCAGCCACGTTCGCATTCAACAATGCGAGCGTCCGGCGCGCCGTGCTCACGGGCTCGATCGCGCAGGGCATGGCGATCACTGTGCCGATGGGCGTTCCGCTGTTCTTCATTGCGGCACTCGTCACCGGCAATCTGGCGGCGGTGATGGGCTTCTCGCCGACCGCGCTGGCCGCACTTGCGGGCGCCGGCATCATGCATTTCGTTTGGGGTCGATATTGCAATTACCGCGCTACGCGCGCCATCGGCACCAATCTCGTGGCGCCGATCCAGCAGTTCAATCTCCTGGTCACGCTAGTGCTGGCGATCTGGCTGCTCGGCGAACATCTCACGCCGCTCAAGGTCGTTGGCATCGCGCTGATCCTGCTCGGGCCGACCCTCACGATGCAGAAAAAAGGAACGAAGGACCGCGCCGTCTCCCACGAGAAGGTCACGCCGATCGATGCCGAGAAGCCTGCGGCGTTCCAGCCGAAATATGCAGAGGGCTATACCTTCTCGCTTTTGTCGGCGCTCGGCTACGGGCTGAGCCCGATCCTGGTGCGCATCGGTCTCGAGAATCGTGGCATCGGGGTCAGCCTGGCCGGCGGGCTCGTCGCCTACATTGCGGCAACGGCGGTGTTTGCGCTGGTCCTGGTCGGGGCAGGACAATGGTCGCACGTGCGATCGATCGACCGGGAGGCTGCGAAGTGGTTCACCTTCTCTGGTGTCCTCGTGTTCTTCTCGCAGTTGTTCCTCTACGCGGCGATGTCGATTGCGCCGGTCACGGTGGTGTCGCCGATCAACCGCCTGTCGATCCTGTTCCGGCTGTACTTCAGCCGGCTGCTCAATCCGCGACACGAAGTGTTCGGCGGCTCGGTGATCCTCGCCACCGTCGTGTCCCTGCTCGGCGCGCTGGCGTTGACCTTGAGCACGGATGTCGTGCAGTCGTTGCTGCCGCTGCCGGAGAGCGCGGTGATGCTGTTGAACTGGCACTGGCCGTAGCTGGTTCTGCGGGACTCGCAGAATCAATACCCGGCCGCCAACGATCCCCGCGTCCGCGGGTCGGCGGCGCCGATGAAGCCGCGCGGGGTCACCAGGATTGTATTGGCCGACGTTCCCGGCGGACGGCGCTCGATCTTGTGGCCGCGGCCTTCGAGCGCGGTGACGATCTCGTTCGGCAGGCTCTGCTCGACCAGCACGCGGTCCGGCGACCATTGATGATGGATGCGCGGCGCCGCCACCGCCTCTGCAGCGCTCATGCCGCGGTCGATCACATTGACGATGATCTGCAGCACCGCCGTGATGATGCGGCTGCCGCCGGGCGAGCCGGTGACGATCAGCGGCCGGCCGTTCTTGAGCACGATGGTCGGGCTCATTGACGACAGCGGCCGCTTGTTCGGGCCGGGTGCGTTGGCCTCGCCGCCGATCAGCCCATAGGCATTGGGCGCGGCAGGGCGCGCGGCGAAATCGTCGAGTTCGTTGTTGAGCAACACGCCGGTGCCCTCGGCAACCATGCCGACGCCGTAGCTGAAGTTGAGGGTGTAGGTGTTCGAGACCGCGTTGCCGTAGCGGTCGATCACCGAGAAGTGCGTGGTGTTGTCGCCCTCCCGCGGCAGCAGCACATCCCCGCGGATTTCGCGCGACGGCGTGGCGCGATCGGGATTGATGCCGGTGCGAAGCTTCGCCGCGTAGCGCTTGGACATCAAGCGTGCGAGAGGCGCGCTCACGACCGCCGGATCGCCAAGATAGACGGCGCGGTCGGCGTAGGCGCGCCGCATCGCTTCGATCATCAGGTGCAGGCGCGAGGCGTCGTCCTGATCGCCGAGCTTGAAGCCTTCCAGCACGTTGAGCATCTCGATCAGAACGACGCCGCCCGACGACGAGGGCGGCATCGAGATGATCTCGTGGCCGCGATAGCGGCCGCGCACCGGCTGGCGCAGATGCGCGCGATAGTTCTTGAGGTCGTCCGCGGTCATGATGCCGCCGGCGTCCTGGACCGCGGCGGCGAGTTTCTCGGCGATCGGGCCCTCGTAGAACGAGCTCGGACCGCGTTGCGCAACCGCCTCGAGCGTATCGGCGAGGTCGCGCTGCACCAGCATGTCGCCCGGCGCCAGGACGTTGCCGTCGGGCCTCAGGAAGATTTTCGCAGATGCCGGCCAGCGCGCGAACCGGGTGCGCGCGCGCGGCAGCGAGTCCGCGATGTCGTCCTCGACCGGGAAGCCGTCGCGCGCCAGCGCGATCGCCGGCGCGATCAACTCGGCAAGCGTCAAGCGGCCGGAGCCGTAGCGCTCATGCGCCAGCGCGAGCCCCGCGACGGTGCCGGGCACGCCGATCGCGTGGGCCGAGTCGCGCGACTTCTTGGGATCGGCATTGCCCTTCTCATCAAGGAACATCTCGCGCGTCGCCGCGGCCGGCGCGGTCTCGCGGTAATCGATGGCGATGTTCCTCGGGCCGATTGGGCCGCGGGGGCGCTCGCCAAGGCGGATGATCATGTAGCCGCCGCCGCCGATATTGCCGGCGCGCGGATAGGTCACCGCCATCGCGAAGCCAGTGGCGACCGCCGCGTCGACCGCGTTGCCGCCCCGCTCCAGAACGTCCAATCCGATGCGAGCCGCCCGCGCCTCCTGCGCGACCACCATCCCGTGGCGGGCTTCGACCGCGCTTTCCGCCCAAGCAGGCGGCGGCAACAGGGCGAGGACGGTGACGACAAGCGAAAAGACGAGGCGGAGCATTATGTTCTTTCAGGATTCCGCGGATCATGGCCCGCGTCGACGTGGTGAACAAGGAGTCGGGGGAACACAGGGGCGTGAGGGAACAGGCATCTAAGCCGGCGCGGCATGCATCGAAGCGTCACATGGCGCTGATAACGTCAAAAATTGACCCGAATTCTCCCTCCGGACACCGCGGTCGCGTCCCCTTCGTTCCCCAGGAGTGTTATCCATGCGCTGGCCCGTCGAGAATCCGGCCTCTCGACGCCGCGGCGTGGATGATCAAAGCTCCCAGGGCACTAGTGTCCCGATTCCAAAGTTCGTACCATTTCGCAGCGAGGTCCTCCTACGAACTTCGGAATCGACGGACACTAGCAACTCATTGAATCTAGTGTGGCTTTGGTTCAGAAGTCCGCATTTCGGACTCGCCGCGAGGATTGATGCGGACTTCTGGAACCGCCACACTAGTCGGCAGCCCCATACCCGCACGCCTTGGGACTGGCCCGTCATCAGGGACGAAACATGCAGCATTCCGTTGGAACCGACGAGGAGCGCTCTGCGGCCTTGCTCGTCGCTGCGGCGGAGGCGCTGTTGACCGCTCAAATCCCCTCGATTCCCGCAGACTTCATCACGGGCCTGTTCGGCCGTGCGGCGCCCGAGGACCTCGTCCGTTACGACGGGCGCGAGATCGCCGCCTTGGGAGAATCCGCCTGGAGTTTCCTCGCGGAGCGCGTCCCTGGCACGCCGAAGATCCGCGTCGCGTCCGCGGTCGGC
>WHTP01000005.1 GCA_009377695.1 Hyphomicrobiales bacterium
CTGGACGGCTACGATGTGTTCTTCCTGACCGGCACCGATGAACACGGAATCAAGATGCTGCAGACTGCGACAAAGGAGGGCATTACTCCGCGCCAACTTCTCGATCGCACCGTGCCGCGATTCCGTGAGCTCCTGGTACGGCTGAACTGCTCCAATGACGGCTACATTCGCACAACGGAGGAACGCCATTATCAGTCGTCGCAGGCGATCTGGGAGCGCATGGCGAAGAACGGCGACATCTACCTGTCGAAATATTCCGGCTGGTATTCGGTACGCGACGAGGCCTACTACGATGAGGAAGAAACTCGCGTGGGCGAGGGCGGGGTCCGCCTCAGCCCGCAGGACACGCCAGTCGAGTGGGTGGAGGAGGAGAGCTATTTTTTCAAGCTGTCTGCCTATCAGGACAAGCTCATCGATCTTTATACGCGGGTGCCGGATTTTGTGCTGCCGAAGGAGCGCCTGAACGAGGTCGCCAGCTTCGTGAAGCGCGGGCTGCGGGATCTGTCGATCTCGCGCACCACCTTCGAGTGGGGCATTCCGGTACCGGGCCAGCGCCAAGGGACCAATAGCGACGCCAACACGAAGCACATTATGTATGTCTGGGTCGACGCGCTGACCAACTACATCACCGCGCTCGGCTTTCCGGACACCGAGGCGGAAAACTTCCGACGCTACTGGCCAGCCGACCTGCATGTGATCGGCAAGGACATCGTGCGCTTCCACGCCGTCTACTGGCCGGCGTTCCTGATGTCGGCCGGGATCGACTTGCCGCGCCGGATATTCAGCCACGGCCATATTCTGAGCCGCGGGGAAAAAATGTCGAAGTCGGTCGGCAACGTGGTCGATCCGTTCGCGCTTGCCGATGCCTATGGCGTCGACCAGCTCCGTTATTTCCTGTTGCGCGAGATTCAGTTTGGACAGGACGGAAACTACAGCCACGAGGCCATCGTCAACCGCGTCAATGCCGATCTCGCCAACGATCTCGGCAACCTCGCGCAACGCTCGCTGTCGATGATCGGTAAACAGCTCGGCGGCATGCTGCCGACGCCAGGCTCCTTCAGCGACAACGACAATATCCTCCTGGCCGCTGCCGACGCGATGGTTGGCAAGGCGCGCGAGATGATGAAGACGCAGCAGCTGAATCAGGTGCTGAATACGGTCTGGGACGTGGTCGCCGATGCCAACCGCTATTTCGCGGGCGAGGCGCCCTGGGCGCTGGCCAAGACCGATCCGGCGCGGCAAGGCACGGTGCTTTACGTGACAGCCGAGGTGATCCGGCAGGTCGCGATCCTGGCGCAGCCATTCATCCCAACGTCCGCGGGCAAGCTGCTCGATCTGTTGGCGGTTCCCGCCGACGAGCGGAGCTTTGCGACGCTCGACGGCGCCCACCGGCTCGCGCCTGGCACGACGCTGCCGACGTCCGCGGGCGTGTTTCCGCGTTACGTCGAGCCCGAAACGTAGTCATGGCCATGCTCGTCGACAGCCACTGCCATCTCGATTTTCCGGACTTTGCGGGCGAACTCGATGCCATTGTCGGTCGGGCCAAGGAGGCCGGCATCGGCCGGATCGTCACCATCTCGACGAAGGTGAAGAAGCACGGCGATCTGCTTGCGATCGCCGAGCAATTCCCGGACGTCTACTGCTCGGTCGGCACTCACGCGCACAGCGCCCACGAGGAACTTGACGTCACCACTGCCGACCTCGTTGCGCTCGCGCGCCATCCGAAGGTCGTGGCAATCGGCGAAGCCGGGCTCGACTATCACTACGATTACAGCCCGCGCGACGCCCAGGAGCGCGGCTTCCGCAACCACATTGCGGCCGCTCGGGAGACCGGCCTGCCGCTGGTGATCCATTCGCGCGAAGCGGATGACGACATGGCGCGGATCCTGGAGGAGGAAACGGGGAAGGGCGCCTTCCCCGCCGTGCTGCACTGTTACACCGGCGGTCCCGAGCTCGCCCGGCGCGCCATCGCGCTCGGTCTGTCGATCTCCTTCACCGGCATCGTCACATTCAAGAAGTCCGACGAGTTGCGCGCCATCGCGGCGTCGCTGCCCGCGGACCGTTTTCTGGTCGAGACCGACGCGCCTTATCTCGCGCCCGGCAAGTATCGCGGCAAGCGCAACGAGCCGGCCTATGTGGTGGAGACCGCTAAAATTTTAGCGGAGACCCGCGGCGTCAGCTTCGACGACCTGGCGCGCCAGACCACAGACAATTTCTTCCGGCTGTTCAGCAAGGTCCCGCCGCCCACGGCGGCAATTGCAGACAAGTTTATGCAATCTGCGCGTAATTCTGCATGACGCTGCGGTTCACGATCTTGGGCTGCGGCTCCTCCGGCGGTGTCCCGCGGCCCGCATTGGGCTGGGGCGTGTGCGACCCGAACAATCCGAAGAATCGCCGGCGCCGCACGTCCTTGCTTGTCGAACGCCGCGGATCGGACGGCGTAACCCGCGTCCTGATCGACACATCGCCGGACCTGCGCGAGCAGCTACTCGACGCCAATGTCGATTGGGTCGATGCGGTGCTGTACACGCACGAGCACGCCGACCACACTCATGGCATCGACGACCTGCGTGGCCTGTTCATCAACCGCCGCAAGCGCGTGCCGGTCTGGCTCGACGAGCGCGTCTCCGCGCTGCTGAACGCCCGCTTCGGCTACTGCTTCACGGCGGCGCCCGGCAGCGAATATCCGCCGATGGTGCGTGAGAACCGTATGAAGGCGTACCAACCGGTGACCGTCGAGGGGCAGGGAGGGGCTATCACGGCCCTCCCCATCCTCCAGGACCATGGCGACATCACCTCGCTCGGATTCCGCTTCGGACCCTTGGCTTATTCCTGCGACCTCAACGGCCTGCCGGCGGACAGCGTGACAGCGCTCGAAGGACTTTCGGTCTGGATCATCGATGCGCTGCGCGACCAGCCGCATCCGAGCCATCTCAGCGTCTCGGAGGCGCTCGACTGGATCGAGAGGCTCAAGCCAAAGCGCGCGATCCTCACCAACCTGCACTCGGACCTCGACTACGATGAATTACGCAGCCGGCTGCCGCCCAACGTGGAGCCAGCCTACGACGGGCTTACGGTCGAGCTGCCGGACGCATGACGCCTAAGGCCGTCCAATTTCCAACGTCCTTTCAAGGCCTTCTAGAAGCCCGCTGAAGCCCTACACAGCCGGATTCATCTAAAATATTCCATAATATATCTTATGCGAATCACGACGTGGTGAGCGTGGAGCCGACACGGCCTGGAACATCGGTTCCCACAGTGCGTTTATCGTCATCCTGAACGTGCACGTTGCGCGCTACGCTTCGACGTCCCCGCTCCCAACCACAGAGGTACACGCCGTGACCAGCAAGATCAGAAAGCTCGACACGCAGGTGCCTGAACGCCTGAACACGCCAACCGATCTGTCGGATGACGCCATCCAGGACATCTCGAAGGCGCTCAACGGTCTGCTGGCCGACACCTTTGCACTCTATGTGAAGACCAAAAATTTCCACTGGCACGTCAGCGGGCCGCATTTCCGCGACTATCATCTGCTCCTGGACGAACAGGCGACGCAGATCGAGGCCAGCGTCGACGTCCTGGCCGAGCGGGTCCGCAAGATCGGCGGAACGACCATCCGTTCGATCGGCCAAATCGCCAAGCTGCAGCGCGTGAAGGACAACGACGAGGACATCGTGCTGCCGGGCGATATGCTCGCCGAGCTGATGGCGGATAACAAGGCGCACATCCAGAACATGCGCGAGGCGCATAAGGTCGCTGACGAGAACGAGGACGTCGCGACCGCGAGCCTGCTCGAAAACTTCATCGATGAGGCGGAAAAGCGGTGCTGGTTCCTGTTCGAGGCCAGCCGCGGCGCCGACCGTAGCGGCCATTAGGGCGTAAAGGACATATCCACCGCCGGCCATGGCCCAGCGGTCGAAGCCTGCCAAGGGGTCTGGTAGGAATACCCGGATATCAACTGGGGAGACCGCCATGACCCCTTCCCGCGACATCACGAGGCTTCTGGAGATCATGGCGGCGCTCCGCACGCCCGGCACCGGCTGCCCATGGGATCTCGAGCAGAATTTCGCGACCATCGCGCCGTATACACTCGAAGAAGCCTATGAGGTTGCCGATGCGATCGAGCGCGGCGATCTCGACGACTTGCGCGAAGAGCTGGGCGACCTGCTGCTGCAGATCGCATTCCACGCCCGCATGGCCGAGGAACAAGGCGCATTCGATTTCGGCAGCGTGGTCGAAGCGATCACCGAGAAGCTCGTGCGCCGCCATCCGCATGTGTTCGGCGATGAGCGCGGGTTGTCGGCCAAGGCGGTCGAGGGGCTCTGGCAACGGATCAAGAGCCAGGAGAAGGCGGCCAAGCCCGATCGCGATATCGGGGCGCTGGCCGGTGTGCCGGTCGCACTCCCTGCCCTGACTCGGGCGCTGAAGCTTCAGCAGAAGGCCGGCAAAGTCGGCTTCGACTGGAACGACCCAATGGCGGTTCTGGCGAAGATCCGCGAAGAGGCCGACGAGATCGAGGCCGATCTCAAGAGCGGCAAGCGCGACGCGGCCGCCGCCGAAGTCGGCGACCTGTTGTTCGCGGTCGCGAACCTCGCGCGCCACCTTGATGCCGATCCGGAAGCGACACTGCGCGCCGCCAACCAGAAATTCGAACGGCGCTTCGCGTCGATCGAAAGCGCACTGGCCGCGCGCGGCAAGACGCCGGCGCAATCGACCCTCGCCGAGATGGATGCCCTTTGGGACGAGGCAAAGGCAACGGAGAAGTGACCGCGGCATGTTCTGCCATAGACCCGCCACCCTGAGGCGCGAGCCATAAGCGCGTTCACGCGCGTCTTCGACGCGCTATGGCGAGCCTCGAAGGGCGACGGCCGAGGCCGTGCATCCTTCGAGGGCCGCTTCGCGGCCACCTCAGGATGACGGATCATGGTTTGAACCAGACGTTAGACCGCGCTGAACTTCGCACGCACGGCTTCGACCTTGGCGGGATCGGCGCGCACGCTCATGGCCACCTTGCCGTCGTCCCGGTCGGTACGCGACAGCACCTCCGTATTCCGATGCAGCCAACTCAGGCCGGCGCCGTCGGCACCGTCGACCACCAGGTCAACCACGATGCGATTCTGAGCAATGCGTGCCTCGATCGCGTCGGTAAGCCGGTCGATCCCCTCGCCGGTGATCGCCGAAACCGGCACCGGGCGATTTTCCGCATCCTGACGCGCCGCGAGATTGGCGAGCCGCTCGCGGTCGGCGGCCGTGAGTCGGTCGATCTTGTTCCAGACCTCGATCACGCGGGCGCCCTGCTCCGCGTCGATGCCGAGCTGTCGCAACACGCGATCGACGTCATGCTGCTGCGCTTCGGCGTCCTCGTGCGAGACATCGCGCACATGCAGGATCACGTCCGCTTCAATCACCTCTTCGAGCGTTGCACGGAATGCCGCAACCAGCATGGTCGGAAGATCTGAGATGAATCCCACGGTATCCGACAGGATCATCCGCGCGCCGTGCGGTAGGTCGACGGCGCGCAAGGTTGGATCCAAGGTGGCAAAAAGCATGTCCGCCGACAGCACACGCGCCTGGGTGAGGCGATTGAACAGCGTGGACTTGCCGGCATTGGTGTAACCAACCAGCGCAACGATCGGATACGGCACGCGCTTGCGGCTGTCGCGGTGGAGCTTGCGCGTACGCTTGACCTTTTCGAGATCATTCTCGATGCGCGCGATGCGTTCCTCGATCAGACGGCGGTCGGTCTCGAGCTGGCTCTCGCCCGGTCCACCGAGGAATCCGAAGCCGCCACGCTGGCGCTCGAGATGGGTCCAGGACCGCACCAGCCGGCTCTTCTGATAGGTCAGATGCGCAAGCTCAACCTGCAGAGAGCCTTCGCGCGTGTGGGCGCGGCGCCCGAAGATTTCCAGGATGAGCCCGGTGCGGTCGAGGACCTTCGCGTCCCAGGCCCTTTCGAGATTGCGCTGCTGCACCGGCGAGAGCGCGCAATCCATCACCACGATGCCGGCCTCCTCGCCTTTCACGATGCCGGCGATCTCCTCGACCTTGCCCTTGCCGACGAAGGTCGCTGGACGGATGTCGCCAAGCGGCACGATGCCCGACGACACCACGTCGAGATCGATCGCATGCGCGAGGCCGACGGCCTCGTCGAGCTTTGCTTCGGCGGAACGCTCGCCTCGCAACGCCCGTGATCCCGATTTGGTGCGCTCGCGCAGATGCGGCTCGATGACAATAGCACGGCCGGTCGCTGAGCCGTCGCGCGGGCCCGGACGATTGCTGTCGTGATCAAACCGGCGGGGTTCCAAACTAGACCTTGTCCCCGACCGCCGGCGCCTCCTCGAGACCTTCGAATAGCTGGATCGGGTGACCCGGCATGATCGTTGAAATGGCGTGTTTGTAGACGAGCTGCGAGTGTCCATCACGCCGCAGCAGCACGCAGAAGTTATCGAACCACGTTACCACGCCTTGCAGCTTCACGCCGTTCACCAGAAAAATAGTGAGCGGTGTTTTGCCTTTGCGGACATGGTTGAGGAAGGTGTCTTGCAAGTTTTGCGAGCGGTCGGCCGCCATTGTCGTTGTCCCAGTTTTTTACCCGCGGACCCCTTCCCGCAGGCTTTATTGCCAGCCCGCCGTGCCCCTGGTTGTTGGAAGTTCGTTCACGACGGCCTGGACCGGGCCATTACAGGGCACCCTACGGGGCGGCGCAAGCACAAGTTGGGGGAAAACTGGTCAAAATCGGTCAAGAACGGGCCATTAGCTCCATTCGGCATGGCGGTGGAAAGCCTGCCGCAGCGCCCGCGCGACCGGCCCCGGCTTGCCCTCGCCCACCGCCTTGCCGTTGATCCTGACGACGGGCATCACGATCTGGGTTGCCGAGGTCAGGAAGGCCTCGCGGGCGGCCAACGCCTCGGCCACCGCGAACGGGCGCTCCTCGAAAGCCAGGCCCTGGGCTGAAATGACGCGGATCAGGACGTCCCGGGTGATGCCGCGCAGGATCGCGCTGTCGGCGGCGCGGGTGACCACCTTCCCGTCGGCGGTCACGATCCAGGCGTTGCTGGAGGAACCTTCCGTCACCTTGCCGTCCCGGCCCACGAACCAGGCTTCTCTGGCGCCCTGCTCGCGGGCGGTCTGCTTGGCGAGCACATTGGGCAGCAACGCGATCGATTTGATATCGACTCGACCCCAGCGGTTGTCGGGCACGGTCACCACGCCGATACCCTTCTCCGCCATGGCCACGTTTCCCGCGCCGTCGATCGCGCGGGCGGTGATTACCACAGCCGGTGCTGTTCCTGATGGTGGGAAAGCATGATCGCGCCTCGCCACGCCGCGGGTAACCTGAAGATAGGCGATGCCGTTGACCACCCTGTTCCGCCGGATGGTCTCGCGCATGACAACGCCAAGCGCCGCGGGTGACATCGGCATCGCCATGTGCAACGCGCCGAGCGAACGCTCAAGCCGCGCCATATGCCGGCGCTCGTCGACCATGCGGCCGCCCCTCACCTCGCAGACCTCGTAAACGCCATCGGCGAACTGGTAGCCGCGATCCTCGACGTGGACCGTAGCGTCGCGCCACGGCTGATAGCGGCCGTTCACGTAGGCGATGCGGGACATGGGGACCTTTCCAATTCGCCGGCGCGACGCGATAGCACAGGAATCCCGCGCCTCAAAAGCATCGCGCGTGCCAACTGACGTGGCTCCTTGACAATCGAAATGCATGAGTATTCAATCATTATAATTTCAATGATTGAACTTTCAATGGCCGACAGCCAAACAAAGTCAGCAAGCAGGCGCAACGGCGCGAGACCTGCCGCGGAGCGGCGGCGCCGCGCATCCGCCGCAGAGTCGATTGGGCTGCCAACGACAGTCGTGCCCGAGGATGGCGCTCCACCCCTGCCCCGCGTGCCGGCCTTGCTGGCGCGGCGCTTCCAGCAGGTTTGCGCGTCCATGATCGGCGATGCGATCGCCGGCGAAGGCATCGTGCAGGTGGAATACGCATCTCTGATCGCGCTCGAGATCGAGCCGGGGATCGATCAACGTCGGCTGGGCGACGCCATCGGAATCGATCCCAGCAATGCGAGTCTTGTGGTCGACCGACTTCATTCCATGGGACTGATCGAGCGGCGCATCAATGGCGTCGATCGCCGCGCGCGTGAGCTCTACCTGACCACGAAGGGAAAGGCGCTCTGGCGGCGGGCGCGCGTCAAGGGAAAGGTCGCCAATGCGAAGGTGATCGCACCGCTAGCGCCGCACGAGCGCGAGCTGTTCCTCGACATGCTCATTCGCGTCATTCAGGGAAATTGGGCGCACGCCCGGCCGGGCGGAGGCCGCCGCAAACGGAGTTCATCGCAGACCAGCAAGACGTAACAGGGAGAATACTTCATGCGTATGTTCAGCCGCCTTGGCGTCTCCAGTCTCCTGCTTGTCGCTTCGCTCGCATCGCTTCCGGCCATGGCGCAGACGTGGCCGCAGCGTGCCGTCCGCGTGATCGTGCCGCTCCCGCCCGGCACCGGTGCCGATCTTGCCGCTCGCATGATGGCGGAGCCGCTGTCGCACCACTGGGGTCGGCCGGTCGTGATCGAGAACCGCCAGGGCGGTGATGGCATTCCGGCGGTGCAGGCCCTCCTTGGCGCCCGCGACAACCACACCTTGTTGATGTCATTCGCCGGCATCGTCACGATGAATCCATTGATCCACGAACGTCTGCCCTATAATCCCCGCAACCTTGTACCGATCGTGCCGGTGCTGGACACATTTTTGGGAGTTTCCGCCAGCGCAACATTGAAAGCAGAGAATCTTGCCGATCTGGTCAAGATCGCAAAATCGCAACCTGGCAAGCTCAATTGGGCGGCGACGCCCGGCTTACCCTATTACGCGGTCCTCGCCCTGATGAAGAATGCCGGGATCGACATGCTCCAGGTGTCGTATCGCGATTTCGTTCCGGCGATGCAGGATCTGAACCACGGCCGGTTGCACTTGGCGTCCACCGGCGTGCCGTTTTTGTTGCCGCACCACCGCGCCGAAAAATCCAGGCTCATGTTCGTAACCAATACCAAGCGTTCGCCGCAAGCGCCGGAGGTGCCGACAGCCCGCGAGGCCGGCTATCCCGGCAGTACCTTCGACGGTATCATCGGCATTTACGGCGGGCGCGACATGCCGTCAGAGATTCGAACACGCATTTCCGATGGTGTTCAGGTGGTCACCGCCGATGCCGGTTTCCGCGCCAAGGTGGCGGCGAGTGGATCGGTGGCGCGGTCCGGATCGTCAGCCGAATTCACCGCCGCGATCGAAGAGCAGCGCAGCAAGGTTGCCGACATCCATAAGACGTTCCGGAAACGGTGACGGGCATGACCACGCCACAGCCGGACAGCGACCTCGCGCGGCTCTCCCGTGATATCCAAAGCCTCAACGCGCGGCCGTTGTGGGAGCGCACTCAGCGCATGGGCCCGGGCACGCCTGCGGTGCCGACGATCTGGCGCTACCGAGACATGCGGCCACAATTGCTGCGCGCGATCGACCTCATCACCGCCAAGGAAGCGGAGCGGCGCGTGTTCATGCTGGAGAACCCAGGCCTGCCGGGCACGGGCTATATCACCACGTCGCTTTACTGCGGCCTGCAGGTGATCAAACCCGGCGAGATCGCGCCCGCGCACCGGCATTCGACCAATGCGCTGCGCTTCATCATCGACGGCGAAGGCGCCTACACCACCGTCGAAGGCGAGCGGGTGGCCATGCGGCCGGGCGACTTCGTGCTCACGCCGGGTTGGACCTGGCACGACCACGGCCATCTCGGCGACGCACCGGTGATCTGGCTGGATGCGCTCGACAATCCGTTCGGGCAATTCTTCGGCGCGATCTTCCGCGAGAACTATCCCGACGACGCGCAGGCGCCGTCGCTGGCCGAGGGCGACGCCGCGGCCCGCTACGGCGCGAACCTGATGCCGGTCGAATACCGCACTGGACGGCCGTCCTCGCCGCTCCTGGTCTATCCCTACAACCGCACCCGCGAGGCGCTGCTGCGGCTCGCTCGCCCAGGCCCGCTGCATCCCTCGCACGGCATCAAAATGCGCTACGCCAATCCGCTCGATGGCGGCTATGTGTACCCGACCATCGCCGTGTTCATCCAATACCTGCCGCAGGGCTTCTCCGGCCAGACCTACCGCTCGACCGACGGGACGGCATTCAACGTCGTCGAGGGCAGCGGCACCGCCCATATCGGCGACCGAACGTTCGACTTTGAACCGCATGACGTCTTCGTCGTGCCGGCCTGGACGCCCTACCACCTGAGTGCCGCCAAGGACTGCGTGTTGTTCTCGCTCTCCGATCGTGCTGCTCAAGAGAAGCTTGGCTTCTGGCGCGAAGAGGACCCGTCGAACTCCGCCGCGCGTTCATAGAGCATGGTCCCGAAAAGTGGGAACCGGTTTTCGGACAAGATCATGCTCAAACAAAAGCTAGATCGTGATCCGTTTCAATTGAAAAGGATCACGATCTAGGGCGCAAAGACGCGGACGCCTGTGGCATTGTAAATAGGAGGACGAATCACAACGAGCGTCGCCGTGGGCGCGACCCAGCATTCGGAGGCCCGACATGCGCTGGCTTTACATGACCGTGATCGCCATCTTGGTCTTGGTGACAGTGATCTTCGCCTTGCAGAATCTTGAGAGCGTCACCGTGGCTTTCCTCAATTTCCAGATCAGCGCGCCGCTGGCGATCTTGATCGGGCTCATCTACCTGCTCGGCATGGTTACCGGCGGCAGCCTCTGGGCGCTGATCCGCTGGGCATTGGAGGGCTCGAAAAGGCCGCAGGGCGCCTAGTCGATCCCCAGCGCCTTGAGCTTACGGTGGAGCGCGGAGCGCTCCATGCCGACGAATTCGGCGGTGCGCGAAATATTGCCGCCGAAGCGGCTGATCTGAGCAACGAGATACTCGCGCTCGAACACCTCGCGCGCTTCGCGCAAGGGCAAACCCATGAGTTGCTCGCCGCCATTGCCGTTCGGCATCGCCGGCACCATCGAACCGACGTCCTGGGGTAGCATCGACGCGGTAATCACAGCGTCAGGTTCGCCGCCGGCCAAAATCATCAGCCGCTCGACGTTGTTGCGAAGCTGGCGCACGTTGCCCGGCCAGTCGTGCGACTGCAGCACGGCCATGGCGTCCTCGCCGATGACCCGTTTGGGCAGCCCGGTGGCACCCGAAATCTGCTCCATGAAATAAACGACGAGGTCCGGAATGTCCTCGCGCCGCTCGGCGAGCGGCGGCACGCGCACCGGCACAACCGACAGACGGTGATAGAGGTCTTCGCGAAATTTTCCGGTCATGATGTCGGCTTCGATATTGCGCGTGGTCGACGACACGATGCGCACATCGACGGAAATCTTGGACGACCCGCCGACCCGTTGGAAGGTCTGGTCCACCAGCACACGCAGAATCTTGTTCTGGGTCTCGCGCGGCATGTCGGCGATCTCGTCGATGAACAGCGTGCCGCCATGCGCTTCCTCAAGCGCGCCGATCTTGCGCTCCTGCACGCCGTCCGACGCTTCGGTGCCGAACAGCTCGCTCTCCATGCGTTCCGGCGTCATCGCTGCCGCATTGATGACCAGAAACGGCGCCTGCGCGCGAGACGACTGGGCGTGCAGCGTGCGTGCCGCAAGCTCCTTGCCGGAGCCCGAAGGCCCGACGATCAGGACGCGGCTGTTGGTGGGCGCGACCTTTTCGACGGTCAGCCGGAGTTGGTTGATCGACGGAGAGTGGCCGATCAGCGCAGCCGGCAGCGGCTGCATCTGCTTGAGCGCCCTCACCTCGCGCTTGAGGCGCGAATTCTCGAGCGCCCGCTCGGCAACCAGCACGAGACGGTCGGCCTTGAACGGCTTCTCGATGAAGTCGTAGGCGCCCTTCTTGATCGCGGCCACCGCAGTCTCGATATTGCCGTGGCCCGAGATCATCACGATGGGAAGGTCCGGGTGCTGCTGCTTGATGGCCTCGAGGAGCTGGAGCCCGTCGAGGCGACTGCCCTGCAGCCAGATGTCGAGGAACACCAGGCTCGGCCGCCGCGTCGCCACCGCACCGAGCGCGTCGTCCGCATCGCGGGCGGTTCGGGTCAGATAACCCTCGTCCTGCAGGATGCCGGCGACCAGCTCCCGGATGTCGGTTTCGTCGTCAACGATGAGGATGTCGGCGGTCATGGGGCGATCTTGGGTTCAGGGATTAGTCGCTAGCTGTTGCGTCTTGGGGTCAGCGCCGGCCTCCGCCGGCACCGTCTCCGCGGAAAACCTCAACCGTATCCACGCTCCTCTTTGGCCCGGCACCTTGGCGGCGGCGTCGTTCAGCTCGATGCGTCCACCATGCTCCTCAACAATCCGACCGACGATCGCGAGACCGAGGCCTGTGCCCTTCTCGCGCGTCGTCACATAGGGCTCGAGCAGCCGGCTCCGGCTCTCTTTCGGCAGTCCGATGCCGTTGTCGACCACGTCGATGACGATGTCGGTGCCCTCGCGAAGCGCCGAGACGTGGATATGGGCCGGGCCGGTACGCTCGGCCGGCGCAACGGCGGCGACCGCCTCGGTCGCGTTCTTGACGATATTGGTCAGCGCCTGCGAGATCAGCCGCCGGTCGAAACGCGCCGGCATCGGATCCTCCGACACCTCGGCGTCGATCTGGATATCGGCATTGCCGACCCGCTGCAGGAAGACCACCTGCCGCACCGTATCAGCAACATCCTCGCTGCCAATCACCGCCTTTGGCATGCGCGCGAATTGCGAGAACTCGTCGACCATGCGCTTGATGTCGTCGACCTGGCGGATGATCGTTTCGGTGCATTGCTGAAACACTGCCGGATCCTCGGTGATCAGCTTGCCGTACTTGCGACGCAGGCGCTCTGCGGAAAGTTGGATGGGCGTGAGCGGATTTTTGATCTCATGTGCAATGCGCCGCGCAATGTCGGCCCAGGCCGAGGTGCGCTGCGCGCTCACGAGATCGGTAATGTCGTCGAGCGTGACCACATACCCGTGATCGGATTCGGCCGACTGCTCGCTGGTCACGCGCACCGAGAGATTGCGCTCGCGATTGCCGCGGCTGATGGTCACCTGACCCTGCACGAGACGCTGACCGCCGGACCGTGCGGTCGTGAACAGCTCGGACAGCTCGGGAACGATCTCGTCGAGCGGTTTGCTCAGCGCCTCGGTTTCGGTAAGTCCGATCAGGCGTTCGGCGGAACGGTTGAGGATGCCGATGCGGCCGTCGGCGCCGACACCGATCACGCCCGCGCTGGCGCCGGCCAGCACCGCTTCGGTGAAACGGCGACGACTGTCAATGAGGTCGCGGGCGCGCACAATGTCGTCGCGCTGCGTCCGCAAATCCTGGGTCATCTTGTTGAAGGAGTCGCCAAGCTGCGCGAGGTCGCCCTCGGAACGCCGCGTCGGCACTTGGACGTACAGGTTGCCGGTCGAGACGACCTGCGCGGCGCCGATGAGGCGCCGGATTGGCGCAACGAGATAATTGGCGAAATTCAACCCAATCCAGACTGCCGAGAACAGCACGATCAGCGCGATGACGGCGTACATCATGCCGAAGGCGATTTGCACGCCCAACCGTTGCGACTGGATCTCGGTGAACCGGGTGACGCCCTCCGCCGTGGCGCGCAACTGCGCGACCACCCGCGGATCGAGCAGCCGCGCGACGTAGAGATAGGTGTCGGGATAGCCACGTAACTTGATGAGACCGGCGACGTGATTGTCGTCGAGGAACATGCCGATTTGCGGCTCGTTCTCCCCGATCGTGGTGAGCGCCTGCCGCGACGGCCGGATGAGCTTCTGGTTCCCGATCTTCACATCGGCTTGGTCAACGACATTGGCGTTGCGGTCGAATATGATGATGGCGGGAAGCCCGCGCACGCCAGCCTGGAAATTGACGAACTTGTGGAACTCGTCACGCTTCTCGTCGAACATCGGTTTTGCACGCGCGAATTCGATTGCGACCGCGATGGTGTCGGCGCGGACGATTCCCGCCTGCTCGCGCAGATAGGCTTCCGCTACAATGAGCGCGTTCTGGATCATCTGCTCGGTCTGTTCGGAGAACAGCCGGTCGAGCCCGCGATCAAGCGTGACGCTGGCGACCACGGCCACCAGGATCGCCGGCACCGCAGCGATGATTGAAAACAGGCCGACGATGCGCACGTGCAGCCGCGAGCCGGCCCGGCCGCGTCGCCGCGCCTGAACCACCCGCCAGACCTCCCAGCCGATCACCCCGATCAGCAGGAGGACCGTCAGCGCGTTGCAGAGCAGGACCGCAAGGACGGCGTCGTGGGTCGGCCGGATGGGCGTGAGATTGGCCAGCACCAGAAAAGTCGCCAGCGCCGACAATAGGGCGAGCGCGACGGCAATCACGCCCAGCAGCCGCGCCATCCGCCCCGGGGCGGTGGTCGCCGCAACGACAAGTTCGGCGGTGGCGGCCTGGCCGACGTTGGTCATCACTCGCGACCATTGGAAGATGCGGGATTTTTGCAACGGTACGACCGGCGATATCCCCTGCTCGCCAGCGGAAAGTGCGGCTTTTATACAACAATGTTGCCCAATTGCGACAATTCCGGGGCCATACATGGGCGCCGGTTGTTAAGGAAGCCATTTAGGCGACCAGCAGAGACTTCATAGCCCGCGATGCGATATTAGGACGCGCTGGGCACGGAATCACCCGTGGCAAGTGCAAAGCGGCAACAACAGCACTGCGTTAGCGCATGTCCCGGAAAAGCCTGCCCCGGAACCTAATCCGGGGTGGGACCGGTCTTCCGAAAAGGACACGAGCGCCACTCAATGAAATCTAGTCTAGAGCGCGGAAGGCGTCAGCCGATCCCGCTCAGCCGCTGGTGCGGAACACCTGGATATCCAGGTCCCTGATCTTCTTGCGTAGCGTGTTGCGGTTGAGACCGAGGAGATCGGCAGCGCGGATCTGATTGCCGCGGGTGGCCGCGAGCGTGACCGTCAGCAGCGGATATTCGATTTCACGCAGGATCCGGTGGTAGAGCCCTGGCGGCGGAAGCTGATCGCCGCAACTCGCGAAATAGGCCGCCAGATGCCGCTCGACCGAAGCCGACAGCCCTTCGTCGGCGTGCGGCTCCTCAGTTGCCGGCAGCGTCGCCGGCTGCGCCAGCTCGGCATCGACGACAGCGGTGGTGATCGTCTCCTGCGGGTAGAGCGCGGCCAAACGCCGGGCGAGGTTCTCGAGTTCGCGCACATTGCCCGGCCAGCGGTAGCGCTTGAGGCGTTCGAGCGCGGCCTGATCGATCTGCTTCAGCGGCAGGCCCTCACGCGAGACCACGACCAGGAAATGGCGGATCAGATCGGGCACGTCCTCGAGCCGCTCGCGTAACGGCGGCAACCGCAGCGGCACCACATTGAGACGGAAGAACAGATCCTCGCGGAACAGACCCTGCTGGATCAGGATGCGCAGGTCCTTGTTGCTTGCCGCGATGATGCGGACGTCGGTCTTGATCGGAGTGCGACCGCCGACGGTCGAATATTCTCCCTGCTGGAGCACGCGCAGCAGCCGTGTCTGCGCCTCCATCGGCATGTCGCCGATCTCGTCGAGGAAGAGCGTTCCACCTTCCGCCTGTTCGAAACGCCCGGCGCTGCGCGCATTGGCGCCGGTGAACGCGCCCTTCTCGTGCCCGAACAATTCGGACTCGATCAGGTCGCGCGGGATCGCCGCCATGTTGACCGCAACGAACGGACCCGTGCGTCGCTTGCCATAGTCGTGCAGCGCGCGCGCGACCAGTTCCTTGCCGGTGCCGGACTCGCCGGAAATCATCACCGTGAGGTCGGTCTGCATCAGGCGTGCCAGCACCCGGTAGATTTCCTGCATCGCCGGCGAGCGTCCGACCAGCGGAATGGAATCGAACTCCTCCGACTTTACGGTCGCTTGGGTACGCTCCTTGGGCTCGGAGAGCGCGCGGCCGACGATCGCGATCAGTTCCTTGAGGTCGAACGGCTTCGGCAGGTACTCGTAAGCACCCCGCTCCGACGCGCGGATCGCGGTCATGAATGTGTTCTGCGCGCTCATGATGAGTACGGGCAGATCCGGCCGCAGTTTCTTGATGCGCGGCAGGAGGTCGAAGGCGTTCTCGTCCGGCATGACGACGTCGGTGATGACCAGGTCGCCGTCGCCCTGGCTTACCCAGCGCCACAGCGTTGCGGCATTGCTGGTTGAACGGACTTCGTAGCCGGCGCGTGACAGCGCCTGGTTCAAGACCGTGCGGATTGCCGCGTCGTCGTCGGCCACCAGAATACTTCCGGCAGGCATCAGCTTCCCCTTTGGCCAGCGCCGCCCGGCTCGGCGACGTTGTCCCGGTACATGGGCATGAGTACGCGAAAGATCGTGTGTCGCGGTTGCGACTCGCATTCGATGATGCCGCCGTGATCGCCGACGATCTTCGATACGAGCGCCAGGCCGAGACCGGAGCCCGTCGGCTTCGTCGACACGAACGGATCGAACAGGTGTGGCAGCAGATCTTCCGGCACACCGGGCCCGTTGTCCTTGACGCAGAACTCCAGCGGCAGCGAGACTCGCGTCTTGCTGCCCGGCCGCGCCAGGCGCACACCGGGGCGAAATGCGGTCGTGAGCTGGATTTCCCCGTCGGACGCGTCCTCGCCGATCGATTCGGTGGCGTTCTTCACCAGATTGAGAAACAACTGAATCAGCAGATCGCGATTGGCAAAGACCGGAGGTAGTGACGGGTCGTAGTCCTCGGTAAACTTGATATTCCGCGCGAAGCCGGAATGCGCCAGCCGCTTCACGTGATCAAGCACGACATGGATGTTAACCGGCTCGCGCTCGATCGGCCGCTCGTCGGTGAAGACCTCCATCCGGTCCACAAGCTTCACGATGCGGTCTGCCTCGTCGCAGATCAGCCGCGTCAGAGCGCGGTCGTCGTCGTTGGCGCTGCTTTCCAGCAATTGCGCCGCACCGCGGATGCCCGACAGCGGGTTCTTGATTTCATGCGCCAACATGGCAGCGAGCGCAGTGACCGAACGCGCGGCCCCGCGATGGGTAAGTTGGCGGTCCATCTTGTCGGCGATGGTCCGCTCCTGCAGCATCACGACTACGTTTTCGGGCCGTTCCGGCAGCGGGGCGACATGCAGGTCGACCAGACGCTCGCCCGGATTGCGCGGAGTCGAAAGATCGACCTTGTATTCATTGACCGCGGCGCCGCGGGCGCGGGCCTGATCGATCAGCGCGAGCAAAGGGCTGCCGAACGGCACCAGGTCGTCGAGCGAATGGCGGCGCAACATCAGCAGTGAGGCCTCGAAGAAGGATTCGGCTGCCGCATTGGCATTGGCGACCCGGCCATCCGCCGCCACCATGATGACCGGATGCGGCAAAGCATCGAGCATCGCATCGGCGGTTCCCGACGGCAGCGTCGGCATGGGCTCGAGACTGTTCATGCCGCGGCTTTCTCCGGTCCGGAGAATTCGTCGAAGGCCGCCGCCAGCCGATGTCGTACCGCGTGCGGATCGATTTGCGTAAGCACGTTCTCGCGATGCGCCTTGAGCCGTGCGGCAGGCACGCCTGCCATCGCAGCCGCCGTGTCGAGCGCCCATCCGAGATGCTTGCGGGCGTGGCGCAGGCCGACGGAGCCATGATGCGTGAGCATCTCGTCGTAGAGCGCGAGCGTCTGTCCGAGTTGGACTGCAAGCGGCGGCGCGCTCTCGCGACGGCCGGTGGCGAGGTAGCGCGCGATTTGTCCGGGCAGCCATGGCTTGCCCTGAGCCGCACGTCCGACCATGACGGCGTCTGCGCCCGATGCGGCAAGCGCCGCGTCGGCATCGTCGAAGCTCTCGATGTCGCCGTTGACGACGACCGGGATCGAGACCGCCCGCTTGACCGCGCGCACTGCAGTCCAGTCGGCGCGGCCTTTGTAGAATTGGCAACGCGTACGGCCATGCACCGTGATCATGCGGACGCCCGCAGCCTCGGCGCGGCGCGCAAGCTCCGGAGCGTTGATCGTGCGGTCATCCCAACCAAGCCGCATCTTGAGCGTCACCGGCACCGAGACGGCACCGACTGTCGCATCGATCAGGGTGAGCGCGTGGTCGAGGTTACGCATCAATGCGGAGCCCGACTCACCGCCGGTCACGTGGCGCGCCGGGCAACCCATGTTGATATCGATGATCGCGGCGCCATTGGCTTCGGCCATGCGTGCGCCTTCCGCCATCCAGTGCGCCTCGCAGCCGGCAAGCTGCACCACGTGCAAACCCACGCCCTGCCCTTCGGCACGCAGCAACGCATCGCGCCGTCCCTCCACCAGCTTGGAACAGGCTGTCATCTCCGACACCACGAGCCCCGCCCCGAGTCGCGCCGCCAGGCGGCGGAACGGCGCATCGGTGACGCCTGACATCGGGGCAAGCACCACGCGGTTTGTCAGCGTGATTGTGCCGATCATCGGCAGGCTCGGATGGAAATCGATCATCCTTGGAACCATTTATCCGAAGTGCCCAGGAAATAGGCGAGCCGGACATTTGCCCAGACTTTAGCCAAATCCCTCGGACCCGGCAAGTGCTGCACTGCAAAATGTTAGACCTGTGGAGCAACCGCCCTTTGTGACAGCAGAATTCCCGTTTGCTGCCGCTTCGCGACGCGCTAGAGCGCATCGAGCGGCGGACGTCCCTTTTTTTGGGGCAAGCTTTTTCCGCGACATGCGCTAATCCCACCGTTCAATGGAAGGGTTCTGACGATGGCAGGGACGGTGGCAGCAGTGGTGGTCGCAGCCGGGCGCGGGCTCCGCGCCGGCGGAGGCGTCCCCAAGCAGTATCGGCTGATGCCCGGTGGAACCGCGATCGAGCGGTCATTAGCGACGTTCTCCATTCACGGCGAGGTGACACTCGTACAGCCGGTCATCCACCGCGACGACCAGGACACATTTCAGCGGTTCTCGTCCACGTTTCGGTCCCTGCCGCCGGTGTTCGGGGGGGCGACCCGGCAGGATTCAGTGCGATCTGGCCTCGAGGCGCTTGCTGGCCGCAAGCCGGATATCGTGCTCATCCACGATGCGGCGCGCCCGTTTGCGTCGCCGTCGCTGATCACCCGGGCGATCGCGGCCGCGGTGCAAAGTGGCGCTGCCGTGCCGGTGTTGCCGCTCGCCGATACGGTCAAGACTGTGGATGCACAGGGGCGCGTCACAGGTACCCTCGACCGCTCGTTGCTGCGTGCGGTACAGACCCCGCAGGCCTTCGCCTTTGCTGCGATTGCCGATGCACACAGGCGCGCCCAAAAGGCGGCGCGCGATGACTTCACCGACGACGCGGCGCTTGCCGAGTGGGCCGGAATGACTGTTTCGACCTTCGCCGGCGAAGCCGGCAATGTGAAACTCACCACGCCGGAGGATTTCCTGCGCGCAGAAGCCACAAGCCTGTCGGAGCTCGGGGACATCCGCACCGGATTCGGGACCGACGTCCACCAATTCACCGATGGCGACCACATCTGGCTCGGCGGCGTGAAGATCCCCCATGTCCGTGGCGTAACAGGTCACTCCGACGCCGACGTGGTGCTGCACAGCCTGGTGGATGCGATCCTTGGCGCGATCTCCGACGGCGATATCGGCGTGCATTTCCCGCCCAGCGATCCACAATGGCGCGGCGCTTCCTCCGACCAATTCCTGGCGTTCGCCGTTGAGCGCGTGCGCGCCCGCGGCGGCCTGATCGCGCATCTTGATATCACCGTAGTCTGCGAGGCGCCGCGCGTCGGCCCGCACCGCGATGCGATGCGCGCGCGGATCGCCGAGATTGCCGGGGTGTCGCCGGAACGCGTGGCGATCAAGGCGACCACGAGCGAGAAGATGGGCTTCACCGGTCGCGGCGAAGGCATTGTCGCCTTCGCCAACGCGACGGTCCGGTTGCCCTGGAGGGATTGATGGCGACGCTTGCCGAGCAAGCCACGGCGCTCCTCGACCTGTGCCGCCGGAGTAAGCTACGAATCGCGACCGCGGAGTCCTGCACCGGCGGCCTCATCGCGGCGACGCTGACGGAAATCCCAGGGTCATCCGATGTCGTCGACCGCGCCTTCGTAACCTACAGCAACGAGGCGAAGCAGGCGATGTTGGACGTGCCCATCGCGACACTGCGCCAGTTCGGTGCAGTGAGCCGCGAGACCGCCGAAGCGATGGCCACGGGCGCACTCGCGAACTCACCAGCCGAACTGGTGGTTTCGGTTACCGGAATCGCGGGTCCCGGCGGTGGCTCGACGGACAAGCCCGTTGGGCTCGTTCATTTCGCAGCCGCCTCGAAACGGGGTCAATTGATTCATCACCAGCGCCGCTTCGGCGATATCGGCCGGTCCCACGTGCGGCAGGCTTCTGTCGTGGAGGCGCTCGCCATGTTGCGCGAGCTCGCCGAGGCGCACTAGACTAGCAATTTAGCTGCGGTAGATGCGGTCTGCACGCTGCTCGAAGGCATGGGCGAAGCGCCGGAACGCGATATCGAACATCGAGCCCATCAAGATGCCCAGCATCCGGCTCCGGAACTCGTAGTCGATGAAGAATTCGACGTCGCAGAGGCGCTCGCCGATCGCGTGGAACGTCCATCGATTCTCCAGGTGACTGAACGGGCCCTCGAGATATTCGACCAGGATCTGCAGGTTAGGCCGGTCGAGCGTCACCCGGCTCGAAAACGCCTCGCGCACCAGCTTGTAGGCGACCGTCATGTCCGCAATGATGATCTCGACGCCCTCCGGCTCCTGGATTCGCTGCCGGACCTTGAGCGCACGGCACATCGGGACGAATTCGGGATAGCGCTCGACATCGGCGACAAGGTCGAACATGTCGGCAGCGGCATGCCGGACCCGGCGCTTGTCGGTGAAGCGCGGCATCAGGAATGTCCGATCTGCAGGAGGAGGGTTTCGGTTTCGTGATCGGTGGTCAGTCGAAACAAGCGAAGATCAGGGCCGTACTTCGCAATGCCTTCCACAATACGTGGCCGATATTCGGTGTGAAATTTCCAGACAAAACGAAAGAACTCGAAATCAATGCGTTCCGGGCAACCGTCAGGCCCATCCGGACGCGTGCGACCATACCCTATCAGCGTGCGCGTCAGCACGCGACGCATGCAAACATGGCGCGGAAAGTCGAGCCAAATCGCCGTATCGGCACGCGGCATCCGAAGATCGAAGGTGCTAGAATAGTTTCCATCCATGATCCAGTTAGACCCGGCAGCAAGCTCCGCAACTGTCTCGCGCCATGTCGTCATGTCAGGCAGCGTCCATTGTGGGCGCCAGAAATAGCGATCAAGATGGATGACTGGCAGCTTCAACACCGCAGCAAGCCGATTGGAAAACGTCGACTTGCCTGCACCGGCGCAGCCAAGCACGAGAACGCGACGCATTGGGTCATCAGCCGCGCCGGTGGGCGGCATGGCGCGCGGCCTTGAGGCGGGCAAAATCCTCACCCGCGTGATGCGAGGAGCGCGTGAGCGGCGACGCCGAGACCATCAGGAAGCCCTTGGCATAGGCAATGGTCTCGTAGGCCTTGAATTCCTCCGGCGGCACGAAGCGCACCACCTCATGGTGCTTTCGCGTCGGCTGCAGATATTGGCCGATCGTGAGGAAATCGACGCCGGCGGCCCGCAAGTCGTCCATGACCTGCATCACCTCGTTCCGCTCTTCACCGAGCCCGACCATGATGCCGGACTTGGTGAACATCGTCGGGTCGATCTCCTTAACCCGCTGCAAGAGCCGGATCGACGCGAAGTAACGAGCGCCCGGTCGCACGGTGAGATATTTCGACGGCACTGTTTCCAGATTGTGGTTGAACACGTCCGGCTTGGCGGCGGCGACGGTTTCGACGGCGCCGTCTTTGCGCAGGAAATCGGGGGTCAGCACTTCGATCGTCGTTGTTGGACAGCGCGCGCGGATGGCGCGAATAGTCGCCGCGAAATGCCCTGCCCCGCCGTCATCAAGATCATCGCGATCGACCGACGTGATCACGATGTGCGCCAGGCCGAGCTTGGCGGTCGCCTCGGCGACGCGCACCGGCTCCGCGACGTCGAGCGCACTCGGCAGCCCGGTCTTGACGTTGCAGAACGCGCAGGCGCGCGTGCACGTGTCCCCCATGATCATGAAGGTCGCGTGCTTCTTCTCCCAGCACTCGCCGATATTCGGGCACCCGGCCTCTTCACACACGGTGTGCAGGCCGTTGTCGCGCACGATCCGTTGCGTCTCGGCATAGCCTTTCGAGACTGGCGCCTTGACGCGAATCCAATCCGGCTTCTTCGCGACCGGCGCGTCAGCGCGATGCGCCTTTTCGGGATGGCGCGAACGCTTGTCAGAGCTGATGGCGTCGAGCACGACAACCATGGAATCTCCGCTGTTCGGAGTGTTAGGCCACCTCTACTTACGAAGCGGCCCGGCCCCCGGCAAGGCCCCGCTAGTGTCCCGATTCCGAAGTTCGTACCATTTCGCAGAGGACTTCTGAACCACCACACTAGGCGTTCAGTACCCGCCCATACGCGTCCAGCACCGCCTCCTTCATCATTTCGGAGAGCGTCGGGTGCGGGAAAACGGTGTGCATCAGCTCTTCCTCGGTCGTCTCGAGGTTCATCGCAACCACGTATCCCTGGATCAGTTCAGTCACTTCCGCGCCCACCATGTGCGCGCCCAGGAGCTGACCGGTCTTCTTGTCGAAGATGACCTTGACCAAACCCTGGTCCTCCCCGAGCGCGATGGCTTTGCCATTCGCGGCGAATGGGAAGCGCCCGACGCGGACGTCGAGCTTCTTCTCCTTGGCGGCCTGCTCGGTCAGCCCGACCGACGCGATCTGCGGCGAGCAGTAGGTGCAGCCGGGAATGAGCAGCTTGTCCATCGGATGAGGATTGAGACCCTTGATCGCTTCGACGCAGATGACGCCCTCATGCTCGGCCTTATGCGCGAGCAGTGGCGGACCTGCCACGTCGCCGATGGCGTAGATGCCCGGCACGTTTGTGCGGCTGAGGCTGTCGACCACGACGGCGCCGCGCTCGGTCTTCACGCCGATTTTCTCAAGCCCGAGATTTTCGATATTACCGACGACGCCGACGGCGGAGATCACCCGCTCGACGGTGAGCGTCTGCGTACCGCCTTTGCCATCATCGATGGTGGCGGTAACGCTGTCGCCCTTTTTTTCGAGCTTGGTCACCTTCGCGCCGGTCAGGATCTTGATACCCTGCTTTTCGAACGCCTTGCGCGCGAACGCGGCAATCTCCGCATCCTCGACCGGCAGGATCTGCGGCAGCACCTCGACGATGGTCACCTCGGCGCCGAGCGTCCGGTAGAACGAGGCGAACTCGACTCCGATCGCGCCGGAGCCAATGACCAGGAGCGATTTCGGCATCCGCTCCGGGACCATGGCTTCGAAATAGGTCCAGATCAGCTTCTGGTCCGGCTCCAGGCCGGGCAACACGCGCGGCCGCGCGCCGGTCGCCAGAATGATGTGCTTGGCTTGATAGGTGCCCGGCCCCAGCGCGCCCTTCGGTGCCTCGGCCGTGCTGGCCTTGACCGAGACCTTGCCCGCCGCCTCGATCTCCGCTTCGCCCCAGATGACCGACACCTTGTTCTTCTTCATCAGGAAGCCGACGCCATCATTGAGACGCTTCGACACCGCACGTGAACGCTTGACGACCGCGCCCGGATCGAAGCTGACATTGTCGGCCTTGAGGCCATAGTCCTTGGCGTGCTGCAGGTAATGAAAAATCTCGGCGGAGCGCAGCAGTGCCTTGGTCGGAATACAGCCCCAGTTGAGGCAGATGCCGCCGAGATGCGCGCGTTCGATGATCGCAGTCTTGAAGCCGAGCTGCGCCGCGCGGATAGCCGTGACGTAGCCGCCAGGCCCGGAGCCGATGATGATAACGTCGAAACTCGTATCAGCCATATCTCTCACGTCCACGCATGGGGATGAGTTGGTTTGCACGCCGCCAGGAACGGCGTCTGGGCGGGGCAATTGAGGGACATTACAGGGGTTTGTCCAGCGCCGACTTCACGCAGTCGGCGTTGAGGTCGGCAAAGATGCGGTCGGCAGGCTCGAACAGCTCATCCAGGGCAGCGGGCGCCGTCTGCCGCGCGTCGGTGACCGCCTTGTCCACGGCCCTCGACAATTCGGTGTAGCGAGCCCGGATCGCTTCGTCGCGCAGATTGGCGAGATAGGTCCCGAGCGCACCGAGCTTGGCAACCGCGTTCGCTGCTTCGATCTGTTCGGGGGTCATAGCGGCGCCACCAGCACTTGCATTCTCGCGGTTCCTGCTGACGACGGAGGCGCGGAACTTCGTCTGAAAATAGGCATCGATCACGTCCTTGCAAGTCCGCATATATTCGGTGCGGCCCACGTTGCGCTGGATGAGATCGACGAATAAGCCGTTGAGATAGCCGTTGTAGATCGACGCCACGAGCGACAGCGTTGCAATGAACATCGGAAAATAGGTGACGAGGATCGTCCGAACCCTGGTTTCACTTTCGCTCATGCTCAGACGTTTCCCGCCAGGCAATCAGGTCAAGAAACGAGCAGCATAGCCGGAAATCAAAGCGTCGTCGTCGCCTCGTAAAACGGTGCGACCACATTTTTGAAGCTGATCGCGACGGTGTCCTCGACGGCCATGGCAGAGTGCAGCACGTTCGATGGATGATAGCTGACCTCGCCGGGGCCAATGTCGTAGGTTTCGCCGTCGCAGGTCATGCGCATGCGGCCGGTGATCACATAGATCGCTTGCTCCTCCGGATGTTGGTGCGGCCGTGCGCTGTCGCCGGCGCGCCAATGCATCTTCATGACCTCGATCGACGAACCACGGACGACGGGCCCGCGCGCGTCGGAATGCGTCGGGGTCACCAGGTGATCCAGATTGCCGTCAAGCAGGACGCGAGGCATGGAAAGAGCTCCTTTAAATCGCTACTCTTGCACGTGAGTTTCAGGTCGGCAACGATCGGCCTCACCTTGGCGATTTGGTCGCGCAGCATGTCGCGGATTCGTTGGCGACCAGGTCTGCGCCGAAGCCGGCTTGCCAAGGAGCATCGAAGCACCCGGCGGCGTGGCGCCGGTCATCACCGGCGGCGCCTGACCCAGCCGGGGCTCGTCTTTCCAATCTGCATCCTCCCAAACGCGGCCCGTCTTGTGCGTCTGCAAATGGACTTTACACGGACTTACACGACCATCATGACAGGATTTTCGATCAACGTCTTGAACGCGCCGATGAGTTCGGCGCCGAGCACGCCGTCGACTGCGCGATGATCGGTCGAAAGCGTGACCGACATCATCCAGGCCGGTTCGATCTTGCCGTTCTTGACGATCGCACGCTCCTCGCCGGCGCCGACCGCGAGAATGGTCGCATGCGGCGGGTTGATGACTGCGGCGAAATCCTTGATGCCGTACATGCCGAGGTTCGACACCGCGCTTGAGCCGCCCTGATATTCCTCGGGCTTGAGCTTCTTGGTGCGTGCGCGCGCGGCGTAATCCTTCATCTCGTTGGAGATCACCGACAGCGACTTCGACTCGGCATGGCGCACGATCGGCGTGATCAGACCGCCCGGAATCGCCACTGCGACGCCGATATCGGAATGCTTGTGCTTGAGCATGCCGCCTTCGGTCCAGGTCACGTTGGCATCAGGCACGCGCTGCAGCGCCAGCGCCAACGCCTTAATGACGAAATCGTTGACGGACAGCTTGTAAGCGGGTTTGCCGTCCTTGTCCTTCGGCGCGGACGCGTTGATCTCTTCGCGCGCCGCCAGGAGCTTCCCGATATTGCAGTCGAGCGTCAGGTAGAAGTGCGGGATCGTCAGCTTGGCTTCGACCAGGCGCCGCGCGATCACCTTGCGGATATTGTCGTGCGGAATGACCTCGTAGCTGTCGGGCGGAAACAACGCGCGGATCTTGTCGTCGGACGGCGCCTGGATCGGGAGCGGTGTCCCGGCCGCGGCGGCGGGCGCCGCGGCGAGCCCCTTGCCCGACTTCGCGGCCTCGACGTCGCGGGCGATGACCCGGCCATGCGGACCCGAGCCCTGGATACGGCCGACCTCGATGCCGGCGTCCTTAGCAAGCCGCCGCGCCAGCGGCGATGCGAACACGCGGTTGGCGCCGTGCGTCGGCGCCGGACCTGGAGCCGCCGCCTTCGCTGGCGCTGAAGGCTGCGGGGTACGAGCCGCTGGCGGTGTCGGCGGCGGTGCAGCGGGCCTTGCCGGCTCCGCGGTCATGGCGGCGGGAGCAGCCTTGGCGGGAGCAGCCTTGGCGGGAGCAGCCTCCTTGGCGGGAGCAGCCTCCTTGGCGGGAGCAGCCTTGCCGACCGCCGAAACCGCGGCCTTCACATCCTCGCCTTCTGAGGCGAGCACCGCGATGAGCTGGTTGACCGCCACATCCTGGGTGCCTTCCGGCACGACGATCTTGGCCAGTACGCCGTCATCGATCGCTTCGTATTCCATCGTCGCCTTGTCAGTCTCGATCTCGGCAATGACGTCACCGGCCTTGACCGCATCGCCTTCTTTCTTGAGCCAACGCGCAAGGTTGCCCTTTTCCATCGTGGGCGACAGCGCGGGCATGAGGATGTTCACGGGCATATCGGTTTCAATCCCGGCGGTTCGGTCTTGGCTTGTTGCGTTTGAGCATGATCTTGTCCAAAAAATCGGTTCCCACTTTTTGGGATCATGCTCTTAGCTGATCGCACTGGTGCTGCCGACATCGGTCGGCCGTGCCATTTCAGCGTCGTAGATCGTGCGGACGCGTTCGATCACTTGGTCCTGGGTCAGATTGCTCCCGGTCGCATAGATGCGCGCAATATGACGTGTCACATCGGCGAGCAACATCCCCCATGGGTCCGGATCGTCGAAGGCGCGGCGCAGCGAGACATGCAGGTCACCATCGACGACGACCGCGCGCAGCACTTCGACCCCACCCTGCTCAAGGGCGACCGGGGGAACATGGAGCGCGTCGAAAACGGGGGCTGAATTGTCCGGCGCCATAGTCTCTCCCCTGTCATCTATCCCTTGCATGGGTAGCTCGTGGTCAGGTGCGCGACGAAGATCCGCGCGACATAGGCATTCGGCTTGGCTTTTGCGACGACGTTGTTCAGTTCGATCTCCAGCCACTCGAACGTTTGGGCGAGCGAGCCGCGGCTGCCTTCAGGCGGAAGGCAGAAGAGTCGTCCAAAACGATCGCCAGCAGCCTCCCCTTCTGAGCTCAAGAGGCCCTCGAACAGGCCGATGAGATAGTTCCGATACGCAGTCGATGCCCAACCCGCATTCCGCGACACCCGTTGCAGCACGCGATAGGTCTCCACCGTCATCGGATGAAGGACACTCGTATGCGGCTGCAGAACAATACTCGGCTCCGCAACGGCACGCACGGGCATCGTGAGACTCGCAATACAGATGACGCACAAGGCCGATGCGAGCATCCGCATGTCGTCACCGATAACAGACAGCTTTCGCCGCCTCGACGACATCGGCGACCGACGGCAGCGTGAGCTTCTCCAGATTGGCGGCGTAGGGCATCGGCACGTCCTTGGAGGTGACGCGCAGCACCGGCGCATCGAGCCAGTCGAAAGCTTGCTCGACCACCTGGGCGGCGATCTCGGCGCCCACGCCCGATTGCCGCCATCCCTCTTCGACCGTGACGATCCGGCCTGTCTTCTTCACCGACTCCACGATGGTATCGAGGTCCATCGGTTTGAGCGTCCGCAGGTCGATCACTTCGGCATTGATGCCGTCCTTGGCCAGTTCATCGGCGGCCTTGAGCGCATAAGTCATGCCCATGGACCAGGACACTAAAGTCACGTCGCTGCCGCTGCGCGCGATCCTGGCCTTGCCGATTGGGACCACATAGTCGTCGAGCTTCGGCACCGGAAAATGGTGCCCATAGAGAATTTCGTTCTCGAGGAAGATGACGGGATTGGGATCGCGGATCGCCGATTTGAGCAGGCCCTTGGCATCGGCCGCCGTGTATGGCGCGATCACCTTGAGACCCGGAATGTGCGAGTACCAAGCCGTGAAGTCCTGGCTGTGCTGCGCGGCCACCCGCGCAGCTGGTCCGTTCGGACCGCGGAAGACGGCCGGCGTCGCCATCTGGCCGCCGGACATGTAACGCGTCTTCGCGGCCGAGTTGATGAGCTGATCCATCGCCTGCATCGCGAAGTTGAAGGTCATGAACTCGACCACCGGCTTCAGCCCGGCCATCGCGGCGCCGATACCGACGCCGGCGAAACCATGCTCGGTGATCGGCGTGTCGATCACGCGCTGGGCCCCGAATTCCTGCAGCAGCCCTTGAGTCACCTTGTAGGCGCCCTGATACTCCGCAACTTCCTCACCCATGACGAACACGTTGGGATCGCGGCGCATTTCCTCGGCCATGGCATCCCGCAAGGCCTCGCGGACCGTCATGTTCACGGTCTCGGTGCCGGCCGGAAGCTCGGCCTCGTCCGGGATCGCTTGTTTGGGCGCGGCAGGTGGTGCCTTGATCGCATCGCGCTCTTCGACGCGTGGCCGGGACTCCTCGACCTCCTCGGAGGTCGCCGGCTCACTTGGGGCCTTGCGAGGCGCCGGCTTGGCGGATTTCAGCGAACCTGCGTCTTCCCCTTCCCCCAGAATCATCGCAATCGGCGTATTGACAGCGACGTCGACGGTCCCCTCCGGCACCAGGATCTTGCCGAGCGTGCCCTCGTCGACCGCTTCAACCTCCATGGTTGCCTTGTCGGTCTCGATCTCGGCGATGACGTCGCCGGACTTGACCGCGTCGCCCTCTTTCTTGAGCCATTTGGCAAGGTTGCCCCTCTCCATGGTCGGCGAGAGCGCGGGCATCAGGACTTCGATCGGCATTGAGAGCGTTCCGTTGAGCGGATTCGAGTACTAACGTGGCGGTTCAGAAGTTCGCCGTACTTGGCGGCTGGATTGGTGCGGCTGGATCGGTAGCGAGTTTCTGCACCAAGGCCACACTAGTGTCCCGATTCCGAAGTTCGTCCATTTCGCAGCGACCTCTTATACGAACTTCGGAATCGAAGGACACTAGCAACTCATTGAATCTAGTGTGGCTTTGGTCAGAAGTCCGCATGTCGGACTCGCCGCGAGAATGATGCGGACTTCTGAACCGCCACACTAGCAAGCTATCCGTGCCGGTGTCCCTTTGAATGCGAAGATCGCAAGGAGCATTTGCGGCAGGGCTGGGTGAACTTCGCATTCGGGACACTAGCGGGAAACCCGCGCGAGATTGGTCGCGACCGACACCGCCGACACGGCGACGATCAGGCAAGCGAAGAAGGCGACGAGCGCCTTGTTGACGGTTGAGGCATGGACGGCCGCCTCGCCTTGCAGGCGGCCGATGGCAAACGGCCAAGCGACGATCGCGCGCACCACGAGGCCGCGCTGCCCCGGCGTCCCGGATATTTCACGTAGCGTGCGGACGTAGAAGGTGGCGCCTACGATCCAGCTGGCAACCGCTCCTGCAACGGCAAGACCGGCTACGATGTATGCAGCTTGAGCCATGCGCGTCCCGGTCAGGCGTACACGTCGGTGTAGAGCTCCGAGACGTCCGGCTCGGCGTCGTGGGTTGCGAACTCGGCCGCTTCATTGACAACCAGGCGCACTTCGGCGTCGATCTTCTTCAGTGCGTCCTCGCTGCTCCACTTCTTCTGGAGCAATCGCGCACGCACCTGCTCGATCGGATCGTGCCCGGTCCGGTATTGATCGACCTCTTCCTTTGAGCGGTACTTCGCCGGGTCCGACATCGAATGACCGCGGTAGCGGTAGGTCAGCATTTCGAGAATGAGCGGTCCGTTGCCATCGCGGCACCATTTCACGGCCTTCTCGCCCGCCGCCTTGACCGCACGAATGTCCATGCCGTCGACCTGCTCGCCCGGGATGCCGTGCGCCGCCCCGCGGGTCGCCAGATTGGTCGTCGCGGAGGCGCGCGCGACCGACGTACCCATGCCGTACTGGTTGTTCTCGATGATGTAGATAATCGGCAGCTTCCAAAGCTTCGCCATGTTGAAGCTTTCGTAGACCTGCCCCTGATTGGCAGCGCCGTCGCCGAAATAGGTCAGGCTCACATTGTCGTTGCCGCGATACTTGTTGGCGAAGGCAAGGCCAGTGCCGAGCGGCACCTGCGCGGCGACGATTCCATGACCGCCGAAGAAGCCCTTCTCGACGGAGAACATGTGCATCGAGCCGCCTTTGCCTTTGGAATAGCCGCCGCGGCGCCCCGTCAGTTCCGCCATGACGCCCTTCGGGTCCATGCCGCAGGCCAGCATGTGGCCGTGGTCGCGGTAGCCGGTGATGACCTGGTCGCCGTCCTTGAGCGACATCTGCATGCCAACGACGACCGCCTCCTGGCCGATATACAGGTGGCAGAACCCGCCAATCAGGCCCATGCCGTACATCTGGCCCGCCTTTTCCTCAAAGCGGCGGATCAGCAGCATGTCGCGCAACGCTTTGAACTCCTGGTCTTTGGTCAGGTCCGGCGGCGCGCCCCGGTTGTCAGGCGCCTCGGGAACCGGCTGGGCGATTTTGCTGGTGGCGACTGCCATTGAGCTCCTCAACGAAATGCCGGCCCAGACTAGGCCATTGGCCGCCCTCCCTTAGCCGAAATCCCGGCGGGACGAAAGCGCAGCCGGTGGGCAAGCAGATTGCTTTCGTTGAATAAACCCGCGCCGTTCCGGCTCCTACCGCCGTCGCAGCATCAGGGTGAGGTCGTTCGCGTCCACGTAGTTGAGCAGGGCCCGTGCCCGTTCGTCCAGCATGTCCGGATCGAGGCTTTGGGATTTCAGCAGGGCGACCCGTCGCTCCCATTGCTGGCGTTCGGACTTCAGCATATCCCGCTCGGAGGCCAGCCGCGCCATCTGAATGTCAAGCGCCTGCCGGGCCCGGATGCCGTGGTTGCCGGTATAGGCGTTGACGCCGAAATAGCCGATGAGCAGCGCCGCGCCAAGATAGAGGCCGAGAGCGGTGAGAACTGTTCTGAGTCGCCTGCGGGTGACCATTCCACGACCATGCAAGCCGCACGTTAAGGCAATCCTAATTGCTGGTCAGACGCCGCAGTCCAGCTTGCATCTCATTGAGCAGGAAGTTGCCAATTCTCTTCCCGCGGTTGCGAAGGAATTTGGTCGGTCCGGCGTCGACATAGTACGTCAGCAGGATGGAATCGCGCGTTTTGACGTCCGGCCCGACTGTATCAACGGAATGGTGGGTGTCGCGGTCGACCGCAAAGGCATAACCGGTATTCGGTGCGAAGGTCTTCTTCTCCACCGGCGGCCTGCTTCCGTCGGCAAGTTCCGCGTGGAAGATAGTGCCGATATGCGTCGTCGAATTGTCTGTCGGCAGGTAGAACTGAACGGTGATGCCCTTCGAGGCGTGATCGGAATGGATATTGATGCTGTAGCCCGGTCCGTCACGCGTCAGGGTTGGAATCGGATAAAAACCGACGGCGGCATATTTCGGCCCGAACCGCCGTGCCAAGGCCGGCGCGAGCTTGCGAACCATTGCGTCGGATACCTCGCACGAACACAAGGCCGCACCGACGAGACTCCAAAGCCCACGCTGCTCGGCCGGCAGGCCCCGGATGTATTCCGGAAACAGGTCGATCTTGGCGCGCGTCACCGTGCCATCCGCAAGGATGTCGTCCTTTCGGCTGCTGCGGCGGTACGAGGTCGTGCGCGGCATAGCGGCAAGCATCGCGCGATAGACGTCGTCCGGGAACACGCGATCGAATTCGAGATGAAAGAATGGCTGCTGTTTCACGCGCGCCGCCTCGACCGACGCCGCGACGAAGCGGCTCAGATCGCTGATAGTCCCCCGCCGTTCGCTCCCCTGCCGAATTGTCGACTGATCCATCCTGTTCGTCCCGGCAAAGACGGTCGCAAGATCTCCGCACCAAGCGCTTCAGGGTGCATGCGGATCGCGGTCGCGACAAGACCTTATCGAAATGCCGTGAGCGCTGCCCGGCCAGGATACTTGGCCTGTGGTCCCAAGTCCTCCTCGATGCGCAGCAACTGATTGTATTTTGCGGTGCGGTCGGAGCGCGCGAGCGACCCGGTTTTGATCTGTCCGCAATTGGTCGCCACCGCGAGATCTGAAATTGTCGAGTCCTCCGTCTCGCCCGAGCGGTGCGACATGACCGCGGTGTAGCTCGCCTTGTGCGCCATCTCGACGGCAGCGAGTGTCTCGGTAAGAGTGCCGATCTGGTTGACCTTCACCAGGATCGAGTTGGCCAGACCCCGCTTGATGCCGTCGGCGAGCCGGAGCACGTTGGTGACAAACAGGTCGTCGCCCACGAGCTGGCATTTCTTTCCGATCATGTCGGTAAGCAGCTTCCAGCCCTCGAAGTCGTCCTCAGCCATGCCGTCTTCAATCGACACGATCGGATAGCGTGACACGAGATCGGCGAGGTACTTCGCGTGTTCCTCGCGGGACCGCTTTTTGCCTTCGCCTTCATAGTCGTAGACGCCGTTCTTGAAGAATTCGGTCGATGCGCAGTCGAGCGCCAAGACCACATCCTGTCCCGGCTTGTAGCCGGCCTTCTCGATCGACGTCATGACGAAGCCGAGCGCGTCGTCGGCCGATTTCAGGTTCGGCGCAAAGCCGCCCTCGTCGCCAACATTAGTGTTATGGCCGGCGCCCTTGAGCCCGGACTTCAGCGTTTGGAAAACCTCGACGCCCATGCGCAAAGCCTCGGCAAAGCTCTCCGCGCCAACCGGCATGATCATGAATTCCTGGAAATCGATCGGGTTGTCGGCGTGCACGCCGCCATTGACGATGTTCATCATCGGCACCGGCAACACCCGTGCCGATGTTCCGCCGACATAGCGATAAAGCGGCAAGTCGCTCGCCGCAGCGGCCGCCTTGGCGGTCGCAAGCGACACGCCAAGGATCGCGTTGGCGCCGAGGCGCGCCTTGTTCGGCGTACCGTCGAGCGCGATCATCGTCTCGTCGATCTTGGCCTGCAATTCCGCGTCCATGCCGCCGATCGCGTCGAAAATCTCGCCATTGACCGCATCGACCGCCTTGCGCACACCCTTGCCGAGATAGCGGCTTTTATCGCCGTCGCGCAGTTCGACCGCCTCATGCGCACCGGTCGACGCGCCCGACGGAACGGCAGCGCGCCCGAGCGAGCCGTCCTCCAATCTGACATCGACTTCGATCGTGGGATTGCCGCGGCTGTCGAGGATTTCGCGGCCGGTGATATCGACTATGGCGGTCATGACATCCTTGAAGGCTGATGGTGCTTGCTAGTGTCCCGATTCCGAAGTTCGCACCGTTTTGCAGCGGCCTCTTATACGAACTTCGGAATCGAAGGACACTAGCAACTCGTTGAATCTAGTGTGGCTTCTCTACAGGATTGGCTGTCGCCGCGCAAAGCACCGCAAGCGGTGGTACCGCCCGCCCGGGTCCATTATCTTAGCAGGCAGGAGAGTCTCAGATGAGCTACGTCAAGCGCGTCCTGCAGCCGGGAGAGGTGGTGCGCCACACCGCGACGATTCACTGGATCGTCTATTGGCCGGGAGTGCTCCTCATGCTCGCGGCAGCCGCTGTTCTCATTTGGGCGAGATTCCTGCCCCAAAACATGCTGATCTGGTTGCAAGGACTCGCCGGCCTCTTGACCGTCGTCGCTCTGTTTCTGCTGATCCGCGAATGGTTCGGATGGTGGACGACCGAAGTCGCTGTGACCAACCTGCGGGTCATTTACAAGACCGGCTTCATCAACCGTCGGACCAACGAAATGAACATGGACAAGGTCGAGAGCGTGCAGGTCGACCAGTCCATTCTCGGGCGCATCCTGGACTACGGCACGGTAACCATCACGGGTACCGGCGTTGGCCTCGAGACATTGACGGGCGTCGCACAACCGATCGATCTCCGAAACAGCATCACCGCAGTTGCAAGCCACTGAGATGGCCAAATCCCCTGATCACAAATCCCTCCGTCACCTCGGCAAGCCAAGCGCGCTCCCCGTCTCGCCCGCAGAGGCCGTGCTCGATCGCGTGCCGAATCCGCACAGCGACAGCAATTTCGTCGCGCGCTTCACAGCGCCCGAATTCACGACGCTCTGTCCGATCACCGCGCAGCCCGATTTCGCGCATCTCGTCATCGACTACGTGCCCGGCAAATGGCTGGTCGAGTCGAAGTCGCTGAAGCTCTACCTCACCAGCTATCGCAATCACGGCGCATTCCACGAAGATTGCACCGTCGCGATCGGCAAGCGGCTCTTTGCGTTGCTGAAGCCCAAATGGCTGCGCATCGGCGGTTACTGGTATCCGCGCGGCGGGATGCCCATCGACGTGTTCTGGCAGGCCGGCAGATTGCCCAACGACGTGTGGATACCCGATCAGGGTGTCGCGCCCTACCGAGGACGAGGTTAGTGGTCCGATTCTAACATTCGCATCCCTTCTCAGCGGGCGACTTTGCGAATGTTGGAATCAAAGGACCACTAGCAAATATAAGCTGCTAGTGGAGTTTTGGATTTGACATTCGCTTTGCGAGTCTGCGGTCAACGGGGTAGCGAATGTCAAATCCACTCCACTAGCGCGTAACCGTCGCCAGCAGCGCCTTCGTCTCTTGGGCGGGATCGGCGGCGCGCATGATCGAGCCCATCACCGCAATACCAGCAACACCGACGGCCAGCACTTCGGCGGCGCGCATGGCGTTGAGACCGCCAATCGCGACCAACGGCACGCGCGCACTGCGGGCGAGATCGGCCAGGCCTTTGCGGCCGATCTCGGGTCCGTAGCCGGGTTTGCTGGCGGTCTCGTAGGCCGGTCCGGCAATCGCGTAATCGGCGATCGCCGGATCGACCGTAGCCGCCTCGGTCGCCGTATGGATCGAAACGCCGATCAGCTTGCCAGGACCGAGCAGCTTTCGGCTGGCCGCAGCATCGCCGCCCGCCGAGACGTGCACACCGTCAGCGCCGGCAGCCTTCGCCAGGGCCGCATCTCCGTGCAAGGTCAAGCGTGCGCCATTGCGGCGCGCGATTGGCAGCAGCATGCGCACCAATGCAATCTGGTCGTCCTCAGGCAGGTCCTTCTCGCGCACGCTCACCCAGCGGCAGCCGGCGGCAAGCGCTCCCGCCACCACTTCGACCAGCGGTTTGCGTGCCTGACGGCGGTCGGTCACCAGGAGCAGCGGCGGCTGTGGAAGCCTCACGTTCCGACGAGGCCGAATTGCGGGCTCGACGGCTCCGCATGGGCGATCTTCGGAATGCGACCGGCAAGCCGCGCCGCGCGCCCGCCTTCGACGGCCGCGCGCATGCCCGACGCCATCAGGACGGGGTCCTGCGCCTTCGACACCGCCGTGTTGAGGAGCACCGCCGAGCAGCCGAGCTCCATCGCGAGCGCAGCGTCGGACGCCGTTCCAATGCCGGCATCGAGCACCACCGGGACCGGCGAGCGCGCGCAGACGAGTTCGATAAGATGCGGATTCGAAATGCCGAGTCCCGATCCGATCGGCGAGCCGAGCGGCATGACAGCGGCGGCGCCCGCATCCGCGAGCTTGCGGCATACCACCGGATCCTCGGTGCAGTACGGCAGCACGATGAAGCCTTTCGCAACCAACGCTTCGGTCGCCTTGATCAACTCTTCGGTATCGGGGTAGAGCAGTTCGCGATCCCCGATCACTTCGATCTTCACCCAGTTGGTGCCGAGCGCCTCGCGTGCCAGCTCGGCGGTGAGGATCGCGTCCTTGGCGGTCTGGCAGCCTGCCGTGTTGGGCAGGAAGTTGATGTGTTTCGGGATCAGGTCGACCAGGCTCTCATCGTCGCCCGCCAGGCTGATGCGCCGGACCGACGCGGTCACCATTTCGCTCCCGCTCGCCGCGATCGAGTCGAGCATGATCTTGCGGTTCGGATAGCCGGCAGTGCCGAGGAACAGGCGAGACCGAAACTCGCGGCCGGCGATGATCAATGGATCGGACATTGCAACAACTCCCAAGTCTCGAATCCCAGGTCTCGAAATTCCAAGTCTCGAACGGTCAACCGCCCTGCCGGGCGCGCACGATTTCAACGCTGTCGCCGGCATTCAGCGGCGTCGCCGGCCACTCAGCCCGTGGGACGACCGCACCGTTGAGCGCGACCGCAATCCCCTTCTGACTGGTGTCGACGGCCTTCTGGTCGAGCAGAGCGGCGAGCGTCGTGACGTTCAGCGGCTCGTCCTGGCCGTTAACACGAATCCGAGCGTTGAGCGTGGTTTGCGTCATAGCTTTGATCCTATTCAGCAGCCCGTGGCGGCGCAAAGCGGTCGATACCGAATGGCCGGATTGCCGGATCGATCGTGCCTTCCAGCACCAGCCTCGCAACCGCATCGACCGTGACCGGCGTGAGCAAAATCCCGTTGCGATGATGGCCGGTGGCGTAAATCAACCCTTGCGCCGGACCAGGCCCGACGATCGGTGCATCGTCGCGACTGCCCGGCCGATGTCCGACCCACATTTCGTCGATCGGAAGCTCCTCGATCGCGGGCACCGCCCGCCATGCGGCCTCGAGCAACGTCAACAGTCCACCGGCAGTCAGCGACGTGTCGAACGCCTTCTCCTCGACCGTCGCGCCAACAATCAGGCGACCGTCAAGACGCGGGACCATGTAGACGCCGGGCGCCCAGATCACATGCGTGGTGAGTGGTGCAGCAGAGTCCATCTTGAGCGCGAGCATCTGGCCCTTGATCGGTCGCACCGGCGGACGCTGCTCGGGCGCTAGCCCTGCAATCCCGCGCGACCAGGCGCCTGCGGCCAGTACCACGACGTCGGCGTCGACCTTGACGCCGTCGGCAAGCATCACGCCATCAACACGGCCGCCGACGATCGACATCTCTTTGACCGGCTTGTGCTCGTGGATGCGCGCGCCGACAGCTTCAGCCGCCGCGCGCAGCCCAGCGGCGAGCTTGCGGTTGTCGACCTGATGGTCCTCCGGGCTCCATACCGCGCCCGCGAGTTTGCCGGCAAGGTGCGGCTCGCGGCGGCGTGTCTCGGCGGCGGAAATCCACTCCAGCGGCAAGCCAAGCTTCTTCTGATGCGTCAAATGGTGGTGGATGCGCGCCTGATCGTCGGCGGTCAGCGCAACGACCAGCGTTCCCTCTTGGCGTAGCTCGACATCGATGCCGGAGGCTTTCAACAATTCGGCGGCGAAGGCCGGCCACTGCGCCTGGCTCTCGCGTCCGAGCGCCACCAGCGCGTCCTCCCCAGGCTCGGCTTCGCAGCAGGCGGCCAGCATACCGGCCGCGGCATGGCTCGCACCCTTGCCCGCGGGGCCGCGATCGAAGACGTCGACGCGCGCGCCCTGGGCGGCCAGGCGCCAGGCAATGCCCAAGCCGATCACGCCGGCGCCGATGATGGCGACCTTGGGCGATTTGCCGAAGCGTGCGGAACTTGACGTCAAGAGGCTGCTCCCTTCGCTGGCATGACCCAGACAGGTTCAGTGGGTGTGATCTCAGCCGCGATCCGCGGCACCCCAGGCCGTATGCCTTCATAATGGGCGTTTTGGTGCGGTTCCACAAGTCCGCTGTCAAGTCGTGGAAGGAGGGTTGCGCAGCCGCAGGAAGCGCGAGCAGACGATCGCGATCACGATGATGACCCCTGATCCGAGGAACATCAGCAGTTCCAGGCTGCCGTGCGCGTAGCCGTAGCCGTAAAGGACCGGGCCGGTCGCCTGCCCCATGAAGAAGAAGCTCGAATGTACCGAGGTGGCAGCGCCGCGCGCGGTCGATGACAGGTCGGTCACGTGCACCTGGATGCAGCCGTGCAGCAGGTAGAAGCCAAACCCGAAGATTCCGAAGATCGCCACCTGGGCATACCACGGGAAATGCATGGCCGCGAGGCTGAGTGCAATTGCGCCCAATGAGCCTCCGATCAGCATCAGCCGCCGCTCCGGAAAACGAGCGACGAGTGCCGGAACCGACAGCGAATAGATCACGCCGCCTGCACCGAAGGCTGCAATCACCAGTCCAGCGATCGAAGCTCGCGCTTCACCTCCGACGAGCAGGAGGATCGCGACATATGGGAAGATGCCGTGAATGAAGATACCTTCGAAGAAGACCGAGCCGAAGCAGAATTTGGCGCGCGGGTCTGCGAAGATTCCGCGATAATTCTCCTTAACCGCGGATAGATTGAACACGGGCCGCGGCTTCGGCACCGGAAAGCCGCGCAAGATAACGAACGCGGCGACGGTGATCGTCAGGCCGAACAGCCCGATCACCGCGAATATTCCGCGCCAGCCGAACAGGTCGGCGATCACGCCGGCAATGGCGGCGCCGAGCACGTTGCCGGTCAGGCCGACCGCCAACAGCCGGCCGATCATGATTTGTCGCTGGTGGATCGGCACGAGGTCGCCGACCAATGCCATCGCGACCGGGAAAATGCCGCCAGCAACCAGGCCGGCTACGACGCGCATGCCAAACACCAATGAGAAGCTGGTTGCGATCGCGCACACCAACGCGGTGATCGAGACGACCAGCAGGCTCAGGTTCATGAGCCGCGTCTTGCCGAAGAAATCGGCGATAGTGCCGAGCACGGGCTGCGTCAGCGCGTAAGGCAAGGTGAATGCAGTCGAGAGCAAGGCGGCGGTTTTCAAGTCGACCGCAAGATCGGTTGCGATCTGCGGCACGACCGGATCGACGACGCGGCTGAACAGCGTCGACGCAAACACGACCAGGAAGACAATGTTGAGGACGGGTGGGATGGCAGTGCTCTTGATGATGCGGCAGATTATTTGCGGTAGATTATTGTGGCCCGCGCTTGGCCAGCCGGTCGAATTCCATCAGCGTGCGCAAAAGCCCTTCCATCTCCTTGAGCGGCACCATGTTCGGGCCGTCGGAAGGAGCCTTGTCGGGGTCGGGATGGGTCTCGATGAAGACACCGGCCACGCCGACGGCCACGGCCGCGCGCGCCAGCACCGGCACGAATTCGCGCTCGCCGCCGGAGGAGGTTCCCTGCCCGCCCGGCTGCTGCACCGAATGCGTGGCGTCGAAGATCACCGGTGCGCCGGTCGAGCGCGCGAGGATCGGCAACGCGCGCATGTCCGAGACGAGCGTGTTGTAACCAAACGACACGCCACGCTCGGTCACCAGGACATTGCGATTGCCGGCGCCGGTGACTTTGGCGACCACATTCGCCATGTCCCACGGAGCGAGGAACTGCCCCTTCTTGACGTTGACGACGCGCCCGGTGGCGGCAGCCGCAGCCAGAAGATCGGTCTGCCGGCACAGGAACGCCGGTATCTGCAGCACGTCGACCGCTTCGGCCACTGGCGCGCATTGGTCGATCTCGTGCACGTCGGTCAGGACCGGCAGGCCGAGCAACGATCGGATCTCCGCCAAGATCGGCAGCGCGGCATCAATCCCGACACCGCGCGCGCTGCGCGCACTGGTGCGGTTCGCTTTGTCGAACGAGGTTTTGTAGACCAAACCAATGCCGGCACGCGCCGCGATCTCCTTCAGCGCCGCCGCCGTTTCGAGGGCATGCGAGCGGCTCTCGAGCGCGCATGGCCCGGCAATCAGCGCCAACGGCAGATCGTTGCCGAAACGCGTCTGGCCGATCGTGACGACCGGATGGGGTTCAGGGTCGGTTTTCAACATGACAATGCCTCGGGGCGGACCATGGAGCCCCGGCCGGGACGGGTCAACGGCCGAAAACGCACGTCAGTTCTTCGGGTCAACGAACGCGATGGTTGCGAAGAATTAGACCAGCCGGCTCTGCTCGACCGCCGCTTCAATGAAAGAAGCAAACAACGGATGCGGCTCGAACGGCCGGGATTTCAGCTCCGGATGGAACTGAACGCCGATGAACCAGGGATGATCCTCGTATTCGATCATCTCCGGCAACAGCCCGTCCGGCGACATGCCGGAGAAACGCATGCCGTGCTGCTCGAGCCGGCCGCGGTAATTGGTGTTGACCTCATAGCGGTGACGGTGCCGCTCGGAGATCTCGTTTGCACCGTAGATATCCGAGACGTGACTGCCACGCTGGAGGACTGCAGGATAGGCGCCAAGCCGCATGGTGCCGCCGAGGTCGCCCTCCGCGCCGCGCGTCTGCAACTCGTTGCCCTTCATCCATTCGGTCATCAGGCCGACCAGTGGGTTCGCGGTCTGGCCGAACTCGGTGGAATTCGCGTCCTCGATCCCGCACAGGTTTCGGGCCGCCTCGATCACCGCCATCTGCATGCCGAAACAGATGCCGAAATATGGCACACGATGCTCACGCGCGAACCGCGCCGCCCTGATCTTGCCCTCGGCGCCGCGCTGGCCGAATCCGCCGGGAACGAGAATGCCGTTGACGTGCTCGAGGAACGGCACCGGGTCCTCGCGCTCGAACACTTCGGATTCTATCCAGTCGAGCTTGACCGCAACCTTGTTCGAAATCCCGCCGTGTGAGAGCGCCTCGATCAGCGATTTGTAGGCGTCCTTCATGCCGGTGTACTTGCCGACGACCGCGATGGTGACCGCGCCTTCCGGATTGCGGATGCGTTCGTTGATGTTGCGCCAGACCGACAGGTCCGGCTCAGCCTTCGGTTCGATCCCGAACGCGGCGAGCACTTCGCGATCGAGACCGGCGGCGTGATAGGCCTCGGGGACCGCATAGATGTTGTCGGCGTCGCGCGCCTCGATCACTGCGTTCGGTCGCACGTTGCAGAACAGGCCGAGCTTGCGACGCTCTTCAGCGGGGATCGGGCGATCACAGCGGCACAGCAGAATGTCCGGCTGGATGCCGATCGAGCGCAGCTCCTTCACCGAATGCTGGGTCGGCTTGGTTTTGAGTTCGCCCGCGCTGGTGATGAAGGGCAAGAGCGTGAGATGGATGTAGATCGCGTGGTGATGGGGCAGATCGTTGCCGAGCTGACGGATCGCCTCGAAGAACGGCAGCCCTTCGATGTCGCCGACAGTGCCGCCGATCTCGCACAGCACGAAGTCGTAGCCGTCATTGCCGTCGAGGATGAACTCCTTGATGGCGTTGGTGACATGCGGAACCACCTGGATGGTCGCGCCGAGATAGTCCCCGCGCCGCTCCTTGGCGAGAATCTCCTGATAGATGCGGCCGGTGGTGATGTTGTCCTGCCGGGTCGCCGGACGGCCGGTGAAACGCTCGTAATGGCCGAGGTCGAGATCAGTCTCGGCACCGTCGTCCGTCACGAAAACCTCGCCATGCTGATATGGCGACATCGTGCCCGGATCGACATTGAGGTAGGGGTCGAGCTTGCGCAGACGAACGCTATAGCCGCGGGCTTGCAGCAACGCGCCAAGCGCGGCTGACGCGAGGCCTTTGCCAAGAGATGAGACCACGCCGCCGGTGATGAAGATGTACCGCGCCATGGGACCTAACCTTTAACCCCGCCGGATCGATTCGACGAGCGCCTTATGGCCCTGTGGATTGCCTGCGAAGCGTTCATCTCGAGCCCTGTTTCTCCTGTCTGCGCAATGCATTGACCCGGTCTCATCAGACGTTCCTGCCATTCGCCATTCTCCGACTGCATGGCAGCAGCCCACAAAGTCGAAGGGCCGGTCGCCCGGCCCTTGAAGGTCACTTCGATTGCGGAACCTGCGGCCCCGAAGGGGCCTGCTCCTGTTGTTTGAGCTGGTCGAGCAGGCTGCCCGGCGCCTTGGGAGCCGGCGAACCCGGAACGCTGACCGGGGGCGAACCCGGTGTCTGCAAGATCGAGCCCGGATTGCGGTTCCAACCGGCGATCACCGACAGCAGCAGGCTGGTGGCGAAGAAGCATGCGGCCAGGATCGCGGTGCTCCGGGTCAGCACGTTCGTCGTGCCGCGGCTGCTCATGAAACCGCCGCTCGACCCGATCCCGAGGCCGCCACCCTCGGATTTCTGCAGCAAGACGAGCCCGCACATGGCGAGCACGATCATCAGGTGAATCACAACAATGAACGTCAGCATTGAACCTGTCCGGTCGGGGGCCTGAGCCCCACCTCGTTGCCCATATAGGAAGCAGCCGGGGTCCTACACAATCCCAGCGCGGTTTTCCATCATTTATCAATGGGCTTTATAAGAGGTCACATGGTCCAGATCGCGTCCGGATCCTCCTGGGGGGACGATGGCGGCCTCGATCTCGACGATCCGGCCGGCATCGACCTCCGTGTTCACAATCGGAACGTCATAGCCGACTTTCCACACGACGAGCTCGTAGGTCCGCTTCGGCACCTCGAGCGCGGCTATCCCCCCGGCGAGATGGTCGTTGCGCGATCATGCCCTCAATGCAGCTAACCGCAACCTTCAGAGGGAATGTCGCGCCGACCGGTACTTGAGCGGCACCGGCTGCCGGAGCTCGATCGCTGCAATATGGGATTGTCCTTCAGCCATGCGCTGCCCGCCGTCGTGATGCGCTATCGCGGTCTTACTCCTTGGCGCTCGAAGAATGGTAGGCTCATCAAGGCCAAGGCAATCGTAGCCCATTCACAGAAGGACGGCGCGCTCATGCAAATCGATGACCGCAGGGACTTCATGCGGAAAGGTCTCCTCCTCGCAGGGACAGCAGGCCTGCTCGCGTCCGGCTTGACGCCCGTTGCGAGCTATGCCCAGACGCTCGGTAAGATGCGCCGGTCAAACCGCTACGAAGACACCTTCATCCACGAACGCAAGCCGTTCTCCTGGCCGGGCGGCAAGACGCTGGCCATCTGGATCGCGCCCAATGTCGAGGTGTGGCACTACGACTCCGCGGTCGGCACCGGCATTTCGCCCAATCCCACCAATCGCGTTCCGGACGTCATGAATTTTGCCTGGCGCGAATACGGCATGCGGGTCGGGCTGTGGCGGATGGCCGACGTCCTCGATGGCGTCGGCGTCAAGGCCACCGTCGCCTTGAATTCGCAGGTGTGCGACGAACATCCCAAAGCGGTCGATGAAATGAAGAAGCGTGGCTGGGAGTTCATGGGCCACGGCACCACGAACAGCGAAAGCCTCGCCGGCCTCTCTCCCGAAAAGGAGAAGGAGGTCATTGCCCACGTGCTCAAGACGATCGCGGCGGCAACGGGACAGCGCCCGCGCGGTTGGCTGGGCTCCGGGCTCACGCAGACCCACAACACGCTCGACATCCTTGCCGAGGAAGGCGTCATCTATTGCGGCGACTGGAACAACGACGATCAGCCGTACCGCATGAAGGTCAAATCCGGAAAGATGCTCGGCATCCCCTACTGCATGGAGATCAACGACATCCCGCTCTTCATCCGTAAGGGCTACACCGGCGAGCAATACTATCGCTCGGTGATGGATCAGTTCGAGGGCTTACTGGCGGACAGTGGCAAGCACGCGCGCGTCATGGGCATTCCGCTGCACCCAATGATCACCGGCCAGCCCCTGCGCGCGAATTATCTGAAGCGGGCGCTGACCGAGATGAAGAAGGATGATCGCGTCTGGTTCGCGACCGGCAGCGAGATTATCGACGCCTATGAGAAAGCGAATCCGGTCGGGTAGCCCGGCGCAGTAAAGGCCCGGGATCACCTCGCCACGGGTGTCGATCACCTGCGCATCGGAGTGGTCCAGGAGACCCGCGGCAGGTTCCCGTACTATTTCGGTTTCGCGTTGATCACAATGCCCTCGAGCGCATTGGGGTCGGGTGGCAGCTCCTTGTCTCCCGCAGGCATATTGCTGACGGCAAACATGTGCGCGATGGCATCGATGGATTGCTGATCCGTGATCGTGCCTGGATTGTCGGGCGGCATTTTCGTGCGCACATAGGTGAAGAGCGCAGCGACGGTCTGCCCCTCCCATTTGCGCACGAACGTCGCGCGCGCAATCGCGGGCGACGGGGGCATGTCCGGCTGAGCTGCGCCATTCAGTCGCAAACCGTGACACTGAGCGCAGGCACCCGAGTGAAGCTCCTCGCCGCGCTTGTTTTGGGCCTGCGTGTAAACGCCACTCCAGACCGATACCTTCTTGTCTGCGGGCTTGCTGAGCCCGGCCAATATCGTCGCCACCTGATCGGCGGTCACCGCACCCAATTTGTTGCCCCACGCATTGCGAATGTACGTAGCGAGCGCCGCAATCTCACCGTCGGTCAGCTTGGGAAACGCCAGCATTGCGCCCTGGCCGAGGCGGATCGCACGCACGATCAGGTTGAGGTCCTTCAGCCGGTCGTTGCCGGTCAATGCCGGGAAGCTTGGTGGCGTTCCCGCGCCACCGGCCTGATGGCATGCGACACAATTGGCGTCGTAGAGCACGCGCCCCTGTTCAAACAGAGCGGGATCGATGATCGGCCCCGCGTGGGTGCTTTGCTGGGCCACTGCAACTGGGATGCTGAGAGCGGGCGCGCCAACTATCAAGCACACCATCAAAACCACGCGCGCAACGGCTTTCATCTATTCCACCTTCCCACATCAACTTCGTTGTCGCTCATCACACTGCATCCTCGTCCGGAGGTTCCCAAGGAGGATCCAGGTCAAGCTCCGCTCTGGTGATCATGTCGGCCGTCACCTCAACGGTGGTGCTGACCGGCACATATTTGGAGGCCGAAACCAGGATGTCGTACTGACCTTTGGTCACCTCGACCCTTGCGACTCCGTTCTCGTCGGTCATCGCCCGGTATGGATGCACGACCACGCGCGCATCTTTGATCGGAGTTTGCTTCTCTCTGTCGAAGGCCTCGACAGTGATTTCGCAATCGGGAGGGCTGACGACTCGAAGGGGCACGGCGAGCGAGCCCGCTGCATGCGGCAATTCCAAATCCCAGTCGGCAGTCTTGACCTCCCATTGATAGGCTCCCGCCGCCGGCGGGGCTTCGCCTTCAATCTCGGCGACATAGAGCGCATCTGTGCCCGGCCAAACGTCGCGGCCGAGATTTGCGGCGCCGACTTGAGAGCCTTTCTGGTCAAAGATACTCAACCCCCGACCGCCGAGGCAGCACCCGGCCGAGCATTTGACGCCGACCATGAATTTGAACCGCGCGCCCGCCACAATCGCGGACGGCACGTCCCAGCCGGTCAGCTCTGCCGCGTGCGGTTTGACGACGACACGGACGTCCGTCGAAGCCTGTTCATGCATGGCGCCGTCCTTGTCGGCCGCTATGACGACAGCGCGATAGACGTGCTCTCCCACGATGCGCGGCGCCGACAAAACGATGTCGTTCGACGCGTACGCGCCGCTGTCCGCTTTCGTGAGTTCGGCTTGCGCCAGTTCGGCGCCCTCGTGATCTCGAATCGAAACCCGCGGTCCGCGCAGGCCACCCTTGCGAGGAGGCTTGACTTGGACCTTCAGCGTGACGTCGGCGCCGGCATCCGCTTCGTCGGACGAGATCTCGACGGTGCAGATGCAATCATCGTGCTTCATGTCGCATTCCGGCAACGAGGGACAAAGCATGTGCGCTCCGCAGAAGTCGCATGCACCGGTGGGGTAAAAGCCCCACCGGATCGTCATGCGGTCCTCGGGACTATGCCCGTTCCTGCGCGATGCTGGTGCCGGCGATGTAGCCGTGGACCAGCGCCCGGCCTAGGCCATGCTGCTGGCCGCCGCCGCTGGCTTCTCCCCCGCAATAGAGGCCCGGAATAACGGCACCGTCCATGTCGACGACCTGCGCCTTGCCGTTGATTCGCAGACCCCCGTAGGAGTCGTGCCACACCGGACAGATCGCTGCGGCATAGAACGGCGGCTTGTCGATCCTGTGCATCGGAGCGTCCTTCCCGCGCCCGAAATCGGGATCAGAACCCTCGTCCACGTAGGCGTTCCACTTGCTGACCGTCTCCTTCAGGTCCTTGAGGGGCACCCGCTGGAATTCGTGACGCGCATAGATCTTCTTGGCCAACCCCTCGATGGTGTCGGCGCTGAAGAAATAGCCGTTGTCGGCGGTGAAGGGAGGCTTGATGTCCCAGCCATCACGCTCGATCGTGTCGCTGTCGAAAATCGCCCACAGCGGACCGGAGTAGTAGTGCGGAGCTTGCGAACCCTCGTTCATCGCCATCGCGGCGTCGAGCGCAGGAGAGTAATTGTACATCTGCTTGACCCAGTTGGGGCTGCAGTTGCGCCAGTCGCATTGGACGTGCTGGAGCGAATGTTTCGGCGCACCGACGCGCGGCCCGCCTGGCCAAACCGGGGTATCGCGGCGCTTAGCAAGATCCATCTCATTGTAGAAGCGCTTGCCCACCTGGTTCACGGCGATCAGATGCTCATACGAGCTGGTGCCCAGCGTGATGCCGGTGGAACGGCGGAACGGGAAGGTCGGGTGACCCGGATGCATGTCTGTGTAGGAGTCGCGGGTCGCCAGTCGCGTCGGGATGTGGTACGTGGCGTTTGCTGAGAGATTCTGCTGCATCCCCGAGAGATTGGCTCCGATCCGCATGCCAGCAATGATTCCGCTGGCATCCTGACCGAGCGGCCCGAGCAGGGCCCAGGCGCTCGACACAAACGCCGGCTCGTTGAACGCGGGATAGAACATGCTGCGGAACTGCGGGTTAGCGCCGTGGCCTCCGCTGCCGATCATGACGGCTACCTTCGCTCGGATGGTGATGGTGTCGCGGCGCTCGTCGACGTTGCCATTCTGCGAGAGGCTCTCCAGATGCGCGCCGGTGTCCGGATTGAACCGCGGGGTATAGCTGGCCTTGACGCCCAGAACCCGTCCCGAGAACTGCTTCTCACGAATGATCTCAGTCATGCGCCGGTTGAGCATGAACTTGACGCCTTTCTCCCGCGCGCTGAACTCCAAGCATCGTGTGAGCGCGGCGCCGTTCCAGACCGCGCCCGGGCCAACCCGCTTACTCCCGTCTCCCATGATGCGCGGAGCGAAGTGACTCGAGCTCTTGCCGGGAATTCCTGCGTCCTGGCGCGTGACGGTCCCCGCCTTGATGTCTGTCTTGTCGCCGAGCATGAGGAATGCGGTCGCGCGCCGGGCGCGCGATATCCCGCTCGTCGGGTGCGTGCCGTGGATCCGCGAGAAGCGGACGTAGTTGTCCATGAGGAATTGTCTGGTGCCATAGCAGTTGTCTGCCCAAGCACGATGGAGCTCTCGCTCGTTGTGGCGGTAGGGTGCCTGGCCTGCGACATCAAGCACCGACCAGTCGGTGATGTCCTTGAACAGAAAATCGGTGTCTTCGGTCATGTCCTGCGGTTTGTGCAGCGGGGCGATCTTGATGAACCCCTCCTTGTCGCCTTGCCCGGCGATGTCCCGCAGTTGCACCGGGTCGCCGCCGCCGAGAGCGACCTGTGCTCCGCTGTGCAACATCTTACCGCCAACGTCGAAATTCTGATCGATAACGAGCACACGTAGGCCGGCATCACGCGCCCGGATGGCGCAGGGCATTCCGGATGCCCCCGAGCCGATCACGATAACGTCTGCTTCATAATCCCATTTGATGCCGTTGACGCCGGCCTCCTGCGCCGCCGCCTCGCCAACGCTGCTGCCGACGGCGGCCGCACTGACACCAGCAACTGCACCATGCTTGAGGAAATTTCGCCGGCTAACGGACTTCTCACTCTCGAGCTTTTTTTGTTCCGGCTTGCTGTCGCGCTTCCTGGCCATGTCTTCTCTCCCCTAGTGCTTGTGTTTCTTGTTCAATGAGCCGAGCCTAATTCCGAAATGGATTTGGCGCCAACCCTGACGCCTCGAATGATCGTAGAAAAATGATCGCAGCGCAACGACTGTGACTTATGAGTATGTGCCTCAGCCGACGTAAGAGGCGCCATCTCAACCGGCCCAGTTAGGCACCTCGTGCACGATGCGGCCGCCAACCATCGTCATCAACGACGCGATGCCTTCGATGCGGCTCTCCTCGACCGTCAGCGGATCGGCACTGAGTACCGCAAGGTCCGCGTACTTGCCTGTCTGCAAGCTGCCGCGTTTGTTCTCATCGAACGTAAGGTAGGCGCCATCAGCAGTCGCGCAGCGCAGCGCTTCCATGCGCGTGAGCACCTGCTTAGGTGCGATCCGTTGCTTGGTCACGTAACTGGTGCGCAGGATTGTGTGCGAGATCGGCAGGAAGTTCGTGATCGGTACGTTGTCGGTCGCGAGCGACACCTTCACGCCGGCGTCGAGCAGGCTCCGCAGCGGGACGATCTCTGCGTGGCGCTCGGGCGGCAGCCGCTTCGCATGAACGTGCAGCCCCTTGTAGAGATAGTTATTGGTGTGGGTAGTCAGCACTAGTCCCATGCGAACGATACGCTCGACATCCCTGGCCGAGAAATCGTTGATGTGCGCGATCACCCAGCGCTTGCCCTTGAGCGGCACCTCGCGATCGACTTCGTCATAGAGATCAAGCACGGGCGGGCCGTTCATGACGACGCGGATGTCGTTGACGGCGCAACGCACCAGGACTTCCTTGAGCTTCTGGCGCGGCAATCCGCTGGTATAGTTGAAACCCGCCCAGCCGGTGTAGGAGCCCGCGGCAGTGCTCCGCACGCTGGCCGCCGGCGCCTGTCCGAGGCTGAGATAGACACCGCTCATCCGCAGACGATCATCGCCGATGGCGGGTTCGCCGAGCCACGCCGCCCAGGCATCGACGAAAGGACCGAGCGGCGCATTGCCCGCCGCCAGCCAATCCGGACTGAACGCGAGCGTCGTGCGCATGGAGAGCGCACCATCCTGATGCGTCTGCTTGTAGACGCGGATCAGCTCGCCGGCCGCGCCATGGCCTTCGAACACGCCGGTCGTGCCGACGGCGTGATAGAGGCGCTGTGACTCCTGCAGCGCCTTCATCCGGTCGGTGTGCGAAAACCGCGTCGCCTCACGGAACCAGACGAGCTCCGTGATCGGCTGCATCTCCTGCTCGATGAAGACACCGGTCGGATCGCCGTTCGCATCCTTTTCGATGGTCAGCGACTTGACCGGCGACGCCGTGTCACGCGTAACGCCGGCGCGCTTGAGCGCCTCGGTGTTGGCGCAGGAGACGAGCGGCAACGTCCCGCGCCAGAAGCCCCAGATCGATCGGATATAGACCGGATTGTTCGGTGCAGCTTGATCGAGCTCCTGACGTGTCGGCCAACGCTTTTCGGCGAGAATTTCCGGGACGTCGAAATAGTACGGCGGATCGCCGATCGGCATGGTCACGATCCACTCGCCCGGTCTTTTGCCGCGCGCGAGCTCTGCGATCCGGTCTTGGATGTCGCGGATCGAGCGCACGCGCCCGAGCGACAGGAAAACGTTACGCAGCCCTTCCCGATCCATATGCGCATGGCCGTCGGTGATGCCGGGAATGACGGCCTTGCCCTTTAGGTCGATGACGCGCGTGGAAGGACCGATATGCGCTGCCATCGCGTCGTTCGGGCCGACGGCGATGATCTTGTCGTTCGACACCGCAATCGCGTCGGTGACGGTCGACGCCGCATCGATCGTGATGATCTTGCCGTTGCGAAGAACGGCGTCCGCGACCGCCATCGCCGGTGTGGCAGAAACGCGCGCGGGCTGGCCTTGCGCCGGTCGCACGACAGCGACAGCTCCGGCCGCAGCGCCCGCGGCCCCTGCTCCTGACAGGAATTGCCGGCGCTGGATCGTTCGCTTGATGCCTCCCTTGGCCATGGTCGCACCCCTCGCGAGATCGTCCTGTGAACGGAGACGGCAATGGCACTGATGCTACTACAGATACGCTTTCGCGATGCCGAGGAAATCGTCCGCCTTCAAGCTCGCTCCGCCGACCAGCGCGCCGTCGACATTGGCCACTTTCATCAGTTCTGCGGCATTCGATGGCTTGACCGAGCCACCGTACAGAATGCGGATCTGCTTCCCCGCCGCGCCGTAGCGCGTCTCGAGGTGCTCGCGGATGAATCCATGGACCGCCGCCACGTCGGCCGGTGTCGGCGTCAGTCCGGTGCCGATCGCCCAGACCGGCTCATAGGCAACGACGAGGGTCTCCGCGGTCGCGCCGTCCGGCAGCGAGGTCTGCGCTTGCACGTGCACCACGTCGAGGGTCTTGTCGGCGATACGTTCGTCCTTGGTCTCGCCAATGCAGACGATAGCCGTAAGCCCGGCTCGCCAGGCGGCGCGCGCCTTGGCGTTCACGTCCTGGTCGGTTTCCCGATGGTATTGCCGACGTTCCGAATGCCCCAGGATGACCGCCACCGCGCCGGCGTCGCGCAGCATCTCGGCGGAGAGGTCCCCGGTGAAGGCGCCGGACGGCTCGGCGTGGCAGTCCTGGGCGCCGATCGCGACCGGCGTATCCTGCGCGAGCGCCGCAAAGGCCGGGAGCAGCGTGACAGGCGGGCAAACCATCAGATCGGCCCGCGCGGCCACCTCGCCGGCCCCGCTCATGATCTTCGTCAGTTCGGCCGATGAGCCGCGCAAACCGTTCATTTTCCAGTTGCCCGCGACGAGCGGACGAGGCGTTTCGGCCATGATGGTTCCTGTCGGGAGATTGAGAGTTCGGGTACGCGGCCAAACTTAGCACGACCTCTCGACCGTGCCATTGACCGGCTTCGAGAGAGGCCCTAAATCCACTGCGGATTCCGTTGGTTAGACCTTCCCGCGACGCGCCCGGTGCAGCCTCGTGACCCATTGAATGGGCGGCGCCGACCGTCTATTGCGACGCGGGCAAATAACCTAGGATGACCGTAACGCCTTGCTGGCGCAGGAGCAAAAGCGCGCAGCACTCGTGTGGCGGTTCAGAAGTCCGCATCATTCTCGCGGCGAGTCCGAAATGCGGACTTCTGAACCAAAGCCACACTAGATTCAAAGAGTTGCTAGTGTCCTTCGATTCCGAAGTTCGTATAAGAGGCCGCTGCGAAATGGCACGAACTTCGGAATCGAGACACTAGCGCCATCAATCACCCGGAAAACGGCACCATGCTTCGAGGTATTCGGACTGCCTCTTCCAATTGGCTCGGCAGAATCGTCATGGGCGTCGTGCTCGGCCTGATCGCGATCAGCTTCGCGGTCTGGGGGATCGGCGATATTTTCCGTGGGTTCGGCCGCTCCGGCCTGGCGCGGATCGGCGGAACCGAGATTTCCGTGGAGCAATTCCGTCAGCAATACAGCGAACGGCTGCAGCAACTCGGCCGTCAGCTTGGCCGCCCCATCACGCTCGAGCAGGCGCGCGCCATGGGCCTTGACAAGCAACTGGTCGGCCAGCTCATCGGCGAAGCGACGCTCGACGAACGCGTAAAGGCGCTGCGGCTCGGCATCTCGAATGCCGAGATGGCGCGCCGGATCACGACGAATCCGGAACTCCTCGGCCCGACCGGTCAATTCGATCGCACGCGCTTCGAGATGTTGCTGCGGCAAAACCAGACCACCGAGCGACGCTTCATTGACGAGCAGCGCCAGCTGCTGTTGCGGCGGCAGTTGGGCGGCACCGTGCTGACCGGTTCGCAGTTGCCGAAGGCGGCGATGGAAGCTGCCGAGCGCTACCAGAACGAGCAGCGGACGGTCGAATATGTATTGCTCGATCGAGCGCAGGCCGGGGAGATCCCGGAGCCGACGCCCGAGCAGCTCGCGAAGTTTTTCGAGGAGCGCAAGGCTCTGTTCCGCGCCCCCGAATACCGCAAGATCGTCGTGTTGCCGCTGTTGCCTGGCGAGCAGGCGATGTGGACGCAGGTTTCGGACGCCGACCTGCAGAAGGCCTATGAGGATCGCCGCTCGCGCTATCTCACGCCCGAGCGCCGGGCCCTCCAGCAGATCGTGTTCGACAATCCGCAGGACGCACAGACGGCCGCCGATCGGATCGCGAAGGGTGAGTCGTTCCTCGACATCGCCAAGGAACGCAAGCTGACCGAGAAGGAAGTCGACCTTGGCACGCTGACACGGGCTTCGATGGTCGATCAGGCGGTCGCGACGGCCGCCTTCTCGCTCAAGGACGGCGAGGTGAGCGCGCCTGTTAAGGGACGTTTCGGCACGGTGCTGGTGCACGTGTTGAAGATCATACCAGAGCAGGTTCGCCCGTTCGACCAAGTCCGCGACGAGCTGCGGCGCGACCTCCAGAATGAACGGGCCCGCGCCGAGATCCTTCCGCTCTACGACAAGATCGAGGACGAGCGCTCGATCGGGCGGACGCTTTCGGAGGCCGCGGCCAATCTGAAGCTCGCGGCGCGAACCATCGAAGTGAACCGCGAAGGCATCAGTCCGTCGGGCGAGCCGGTCAAGGGACTGCCGGATGCCCAGCGGCTCCTCACTTCGGCGTTCGCCACCGAAGTCGGCATCGAAAACGATCCGCTCCAGGTCCAGGGCGGTTACATCTGGTACGAGGTCACAGGCATTACGCCTGAGCGGGACCGCACGCTCGACGAGGTCAAGGACGACGTCGTAACGCGCTGGCGCACCGACCAGATCGCGAACGTCTTGCGGGTGAAGGCGGCCGAAATGCTGGACAAGCTGAAGGCGGGAACCCCGTTCGCGGAGATCGCAGGCGCAGCGGGCCTCAAGATCGACACCAGAGCTGATATCAAGCGTGGCAACGCCGCCCCGCCGTTCTCGGTCCGCACCGTCGACGGAATCTTCAGGACCGCGAAGGACGGCTACGGAGCGGCAGAAGCGACCGTGCCCGGCGAGCAGGTGCTGTTCCGAGTCACCGACATCACGATGCCGGAGGTCGACGATAAGTCGGAAGAGGCAACGCGCATTCGCGAGAACCTCAATCGCAGCTTCACCGAAGAAGTGTTCGGCGGATATCTCGCTTACCTGCAGCGAGAAATTGGCGTGACCATCAACGAGAACGCGCTGCAGCAGATCGTCACCGGGCAAAATCCCAACACCAACTGAGTTTGTGATGCAGATCGAGCCGCAGGCATCGGCCTTTGCCAAGCGCTATGCGGACGGTGAGGCGCAGGTGGTCTGGACCACCCTGGTCGCCGACCTCGAAACGCCTGTCTCTGCGTTCCTCAAGATCGCCGGCAACCGCCCGCTGAGCTTCCTGCTCGAATCCGTCGAAGGCGGCGCCGTGCGCGGGCGTTACTCGATCATCGGGTTCGAGCCCGACGTGATCTGGCGTTCAATCGACGGTCGCGCGGAAATCGATCGGACGGCGCGTAGCAAGAAAGGCGGCTTCATCCCATGCAAGGAAGCGCCGCTCGAATCGTTACGGGCGCTCGTCGCCGAGAGCCGCATCGAGCTGCCCGACGTCCTGCCGCCAATGGCCGCCGGCATCTTCGGCTATCTCGGCTACGACATGGTCCGGCTGATGGAAGAGCTGCCGGCCCCTAAGCCGGATCCGATCGGGTTGCCGGACGCCGTGCTCGTGCGCCCAACCATCGTCGTGGTGTTCGATGCGGTCAAAGACAGCATCACCGTCGTTACCCCGGTGCGCCCGGAAAAAGACGTATCGGCCGAGGCCGCGCTGGCGCGGGCGAGCGATCGGCTGCTCGTCGTGGTCGACGCGCTCGACCAGCCGCTCGATCATTCCGCCGCCAAATCAAACGCCGGCTCGCTGACGGTCCTACCGACCTCGAACACCACGCCCGCCGAATTCGAGCGCATGGTCGGCGCAGCGAAGGAATACATCGCCGCCGGCGATATCTTCCAAGTGGTGTTATCGCAGCGCTTCGAAGCGCCATTCGAATTGCCGCCGTTCTCGCTCTATCGCGCCCTGCGTCGGGTCAACCCCTCCCCTTATCTCTACTTCCTGGACTTCGGCGAATTCGCCATCGCCGGATCGAGCCCCGAGATCCTCGTAAAGGTTGCCGGTGGCATCGTCACCGTGCGGCCGATCGCGGGAACGCGCCCGCGCGGTACTACTCCGCACGAAGACAAGGCGCTCGAAGCCGAATTGCTGGCCGACCCCAAGGAGCGCGCCGAGCACCTGATGCTGCTCGACCTCGGCCGCAACGACGCTGGCCGCGTGTCCGAGATCGGCACCGTCAAGGTCACCGATCAGTTCTTCGTCGAGCACTACAGCCAGGTGATGCACATCGTTTCCAATGTCGAAGGTACCCTCGCCTCCGAACATGACGCGATTGACGCGCTGGCCGCAGGCTTCCCGGCCGGTACTGTCTCGGGCGCACCAAAAGTCCGCGCGATGGAGATCATCGACGAACTGGAGAAGGAGAAGCGCGGGCTCTATGCCGGCGCGGTCGGCTATTTCTCCGCCGCCGGCGAGATGGACACCGCCATCGTATTGCGCACCGCGCTGGTGAAGGACGGCGTGATGTATGTGCAGGCTGGCGCCGGCATCGTCGCGGATTCAGATCCGAAATCCGAGCAGCAGGAATGCATTAACAAGGCGAAGGCGCTGTTCCGGGCCGCCGAGGAGGCCAAGCGTTTCGCCAGCGCCGCCAAACGCGGGCAGTAGCAATTGCCAGCTTAAAATCGCGCTGTCTTTGCTCTGCTGCGGGGAAGCGATACTCTCGTGTCCCGGACGCAGTGCAGCACGTAGTGATGCACTGCTGATCCGGGACCCCGGTTACTTGCTCCGCGAGGAAAGAAACCGGGATCCCGGTTCTGCAGCGCACCACCGCGCTTCGCTTGTGCTGCGCTGCGCCCGGGACACGGGCTGAATGAGACGAGGCCACTATGAGCGAACCGAAATGGAAGCATGACGGCGTCCGCGTCATCCCGGGACATTCGCTCGACAGCAACACGGCGCAGACGCCGGGCATGGACCGCAAGGCGGCGATCAATCTCGCGCGTGCCGGCGCGCAGAAGCTGTGGGCCGGCACCGTGGCGATCCACCCCAATGCCAAGACCGGCGCGCACCACCACGGCGAGCTCGAAAGCGTGATCTATGTCGTGCGCGGCCGCGCGCGGATGCGCTGGGGCGAGCGGCTGGAGTTCACCGCCGAGGCCGGCCCTGGCGATTTCATCTTCGTGCCGCCCTACGTCCCGCATCAGGAGATGAACGCGAGCGCGTCCGAGCCGCTCGAGTGCGTCCTGGTCCGCAGCGACAACGAGGCGGTGGTGGTCAATCTCGACATCGAAGGGGTCGAGAAGCCCGAGACGGTGGCGTGGATCGATCCGATCCATAAAGGCTGATCATCCAACCGTACGACAAGGGAACCATCATGACTGCCAGAATTGTTGCGCTTGCTGGCGTCGTGGCGCTTGCGACCATGACCCGCCCGGCATTTTCAGCGGACGTGAATTACACGTGTAGCGACGGCACGCGTCTGGCCGGTCGGCGCCGGACCTGGAAACGTTGTTCTCGTCGTTGCCGGCTCCAACACCAAGGTGACGCTGCCACAAGTGAAATCTGCCGACGGCGGCCGATATGCCAACAGCGACATGGAATTCTGGATCAGGGGAAAAGATGCCACGATGACGCGCGCCGGCCGCCGCGTGACGTGCCAATCGAAATGAGATCGCCGTCGCGCCGACGCGCCGGCCCCTGCTGCCATAACCGCTCGGCAATCACGGCGAGATCGAAAGCGTGATTCGGCCTTAGCGAGGCGCTTGTGTGTGCGATCATCGCGCCGCCGCCGGCGCTAACGTTAAGGCCGACAAACGCTATACAGCCATCCAGTGCCAGGAGAGGATTGCCGATAAGCATTCCGATCCGGTGGACATTGGCTGTCGTATGCGTTGGGTAAGGATCATCCTCTACCTCTACATTGCGCAAGCCGCGGTCGGCGCCGCTATCGGCTTCGCGATTCCCTTTCTTCAACTGATGCAAGGATGACGGCGTTCCGCTGCAGCCGGAGCAGTGGCTATAGCCCGGGTTGAGCCATAAGCGCGTTCACGCGCGTCGCACGCAGCCAAGTGTGCGCAGGCTGCGCGGCACGAGCCGCTGCCAAAGTGGAGGAAGAAGTGGCGGAGGACCGCAGCGTGATTAACACCGCACTCGGGCAGTTGCTCGCACGCGACGGCGTGCTCCAGCGTGGAGTCACGACTCCGCACTTGTCGCAGGCGGCAACCTCTTCCGCAAGTAGCCTCCCGCCGGTTTCACAATCCCACAGGCGGAGCGTCATCGGCTGGGCAACGGTGCAAGCGGCCGTAGCTTGACCCCATTGGGCGACGGCAGGCGGCTGGGGTCCTGCACTCTGAACAAGGACCCCGGCTCTCACAACGCTCAGCCCGGTTTAAATTCGTCTCAGCCAAAAACTGTGAACTCGGATATATTCTCGGGAAACGGGAGGGGCCCGACCATGGGAGACGCAGAGGAAGTGAACCCGGCCAACGCAGCCGCCGGCGCGGAGGCTGCGTTGGCCGCAGAAAATCAGACTGAAGCGAGCGAGGGTTTCGAGCCGTCGCAGCCAATGCCATTCGCGGAGTTTCTAGAAGGTGTTGGCTCTTCGCACTCGGTCCGAGTGGCTGACATGTGGAAGAGGAAGCAGCAGTCATATGGCGGGTTTGAGAACGAACTGCTGGTGCCCGAATTGCTCCTGTATTGCAGTCATAGCTCCTGCAACGGGCCGCGCATCTACCGGTATCTAAGAGGCGATAGGAGTTTTTCGAGGGATGATGTGAAACTCCTAGCGACGTTCATAACCTACCGCTGCTCGAACTGCCAAATGAGGACAAAACGGTATGCCTTGCAATTGACTCGCTTGGCCGATGGCGAAGGAAGAGCTTACAAATTTGGCGAGATTCCCTTATTCGGCCCACAGACGCCAACTCGACTTCTAGATTGTTCGGCAGCGACCGAGATACCTTCCTCCGGGGAAGGCGCTGCGAGATTCATGGTTTGGGCATCGGCGCATTCGTGTACTACCGTCGTGTTGTAGAAAATCACAAGAACCAAATCATCGACGAGATTATCAAGGTCGCGCGGAAGGTCGGCGCGCCCGACGAGACGATTGTAGGGCTCGAAGAGGTGAAGAACGAGATACAGTTCTCGAAGGGAGTTAAAGAGGTCAAGCTCGCCATCCCACAGTCACTCCTCGTAGACGGGCACAACCCTCTCACGCTACTTCACACGGCACTGAGCAAAGGAGTGCATGAACTAACAGACGAGCAATGTTTAGAGCTTGCACAAACTGTTCGGCTAGTGCTCGCCGATTTGGCCGAGCGCATCAGTCAGGCGCTGAGCGACCAAGCAGAACTGAAGAATGCGGTGGCGCGCTTATTGGACGCAAACCGCGGCCCAATCAGGAGCCCAATCTGACAATCCGCCATCGAGTACAGGAGGCCAGTCGGCGCGCTAAAGAAATTCTTTTCCAAGTCAAAAAAGTCGGAGTCATCCTAACGTCGTGCTCAAGCGAATCCAGGAGTGGTATCGCGGGCCTTACGTGACCCCGCCGCCGAACGACCCCAGGTCGTCGCTAGTGTTCATCACGGGGCACCATAAGCCGCACTGGACGGCCCGCGCGGCGCAGGCGTTAGTCGGCTTCTGGCTCGCCCACTGGCAGTGGATTATCGGAACAACGATAGCCTGCGCCGGCCTGATGTTGGCTTATAGCAAGCTTTGAACCTAAGACCGCTCGAAGTCTCCGCTCGACATCCAGTCGGTGCCTTTACGATTCACGCTGTTGCCGAGAATCTTCTCAAGACGATTGACGAGTTCATTGCGCCGCGCCGGTTCGTTCGTGAGACGCAGGACATGTTTGCCGGCGATGTCGCTGAAGCCCCGAACCTTGCCGACCTGAACTATCAACGTCTTCTCGGGATGAGCACCCAACGCCAGTCCCGCCTCGAAGAGGACATTAGGCCGGGGCTGTCCTTGCGGCTTACCCTCGGTCCTCTTCTCCTCGCGCGAACAAAACTCCTCCTTCAGGTGCGCAAGTTCGTCGGCAGAGAACAGCACCACAACGGCCTGAGCCTTCGCCATCGCTGAATCGAGAATGTCGCCAACGTATGGATTGTGTCCCTTAGCGGTCTCGACGGCGTGTGCCCATTCCAATGGATTGAGATTCAGTGCTCGCAGGAATGCGAACATGGACTTGCGGAGTTCTTCGTCGCGCCCATGAACGACGAAGACCGAGTTGCCCTTAGTCTTTTGGGATTTGCCCTTCCGCTCCTTGCGGGTACGGGCTGGCGGCTCGCTGGGACCGGAAATCCGCTCCGCGTTCGACCGTACACCTCCGGCATGCGCGCCTCGAATCTCTGCACGCTCCTGCTGTGTCGAATATTGGTTGATGCTTATGCCCTTACGGCTCGCAAGCACCAGCGCGGCCAAGTGTCGGTCCAGAAGCGTCTCTGCAGCCACTCGCTGGATGTGCGGATACACTGCCTTCGGATTGACCCCAAGCTTCCCTGCCAGCCGCTCAATTAACCTCGGATGGATTCTAGCCATCAGCTTTTTTGTGAGGCTTCGAGGTCTTGCGCCCCTTCTTCCGGTGCTTGGCCACGTTCACGTAGTTAGCGCCGACCCCGAGCAGGTCCGATATTTCGCGAGCGCTGAAGCCAACACCGTCCAGCTTGAGAGCGGCGTCATCGGTTTCCATGTCGCGCGTCACCAGCAACGCGAGAAGACGCGCAATCTTCTCCGGCGCAGGCGAGGATGCGTCCTCACCGGCTGCGGCGGCTTTTCTTCGACTTGCCATGCTTCGCCTTGGCCTTCTTGCTGCGGCTATGCATCACACTGACGGAGTCGGCGGAGCTTCCCGCCGGGCCGGCAGCTTCGCTGCGCGATAGCCCCAAGCCCTCAAGGAACTTCACCTTCTTCAGGACCGTATCGAACTTCTTCGGCTCCCTACGTTCAGCCTCTTGCACGCACAGATAGGCAAGCGCCCTGCCTATGACGCGCAACCAGTCTGCATCGGTGCTGGCGTCCTTTTCGGTCATCTGTGGTGCTCTCAAAAACTAACCGCCACCGGCGGTTGAAAAACGAATCAGTAAATTCGAAGGTGGAACCTGCGCGCCCAGCCGGCAAGAGCCTATACCCAGCTCTTCAACAGCCAATCCCCGGCCCACGTGCAAGAGGGGAGGCCCAATCAGGGCGTTGGACGGGTCCGGCCGGCGGGTGCTAATTAAGCCCGCGCCCTGGGGCCTAGGCCCTGCGTCGCCGGCCTGAGTGCCGCACGGGAGCCGCACGAGGACCAGAAAAACCGCTGTTTACGGGCGAAAATCGCGTGATAGTCCTGATCGACAACTATGACAGCTTCACCTTCAACCTGTTCCATTACCTCGGCGGGTTGGGGGAGGATGTCGTCGTGCATCGCAATGACAAGATTTCGACGGCCGATGTGATCGCGGCGGCGCCGGACGCGATCGTACTGTCGCCCGGGCCGTGCACGCCGAACGAGGCCGGGATTTGCCTCGATGTCGTCGCCAAGGCCTCGTCGAACATCCCGATCCTCGGCGTTTGCCTGGGCCACCAGGCCATCGGCCAGAGCTTTGGCGGCAAGGTCGTGCGCGCCGCGACGCAGGTGCACGGCAAGCTCTCCTTGATCAAGCACCAGGGCAATGGCGTGTTCCGCGGGATCAATGAGCCGTTCCAGGCAACCCGCTATCACTCGCTGGTGGTCGAGCGCGCGACCATGCCGAAGGAGCTCAAGGTCGTCGCCGAAACCGATGATCGCGTCGTGATGGGCGTCGCCCATACGAGCCTTCCGGTCCATGGCGTCCAGTTCCATCCCGAAAGCATCGCGTCCGAGCACGGGCATCTCATTTTGAAGAATTTCCTCGATATCGCGGCGGCGTGGAATGCTGCGACCGGCCGCGGCACCGCGCACAAGCCGGCGGGCCGCCGCCGTGCGGCGCATTGAGGGCGCGAAAGGGGTGACGGTGACCGACGATTTCAAGGCGCTCATCGCCAAGGCCGCCTCCGGCACCACGCTGACACGCGAGGAAGCCGCGCGCGGCTTCGACCGCATGATGTCGGGCGAAGCGACGCCGTCGCAGATGGGCGGCCTCTTGATGGCGCTCCGCGTGCGCGGCGAGACTGTCGACGAGATCACCGGCGCAGTCTTTGCGATGCGCGAGAAGATGCTGCGTGTGCAGGCGCCGCCGGACGCCATCGACGTGGTCGGCACCGGCGGCGACGCGTCCGGCTCCTACAACATCTCGACCTGTGCGGCCTTCATTGTGGCCGGCGCGGGCGTCCCGGTGGCCAAGCATGGCAACCGTGCGCTCTCCTCGCGCTCCGGTGCCGCCGATGTGCTGGCGGCACTCGGAGTCAACATTGATATCACGCCAGACGCCGTCGGACGCTGCATCCATGAGGCCGGTATCGGCTTCATGTTCGCGCCCGCGCACCATCCGGCGATGAAGAATGTCGGTCCGACCCGCGTTGAGCTCGGCACCCGCACGATCTTCAACCTGCTCGGGCCGCTCAGCAACCCCGCCGGCGTCCGGCGGCAGATGGTCGGCGTGTTCTCGCGACAATGGGTCGAGCCCCTGGCGCAGGTGCTCAGGAATCTGGGCTCTGAAAGCGTCTGGGTGGTGCACGGGTCCGACGGTCTCGACGAGATCACGATATCGGGACCGACCTATGTCGCCGCGCTGGAGAAAGGCGCGGTTCGCACGTTCGAGGTCTCACCCGAAGAAGTCGGCATCACCCGCCAGAAGCCGGAAGCGCTGCGCGGCGGCGACGCTGAACAAAACGCCGCCGCTCTGGTTGGTGTACTCAAGGGCGTCAAGGGTGCCTTCCGCGACGTCGCGATTCTGAACGCCGCTGCGGGGCTCGTGGTCGCCGGACAGGCGAACGACCTCAAGCAGGGCGTGGAGCAGGCGGCGAAGTCGATCGACTCCGGCGCCGCCAAGGCGCGCCTCGATCTCCTCGTTAAAGTGTCCAACGGCTAGTGTCCCGATTCCGACGTTCGTATATCCTCGCAGCATCCACCGATACGAACGTCGGAATCAAAGGGACACTAGCAGGTTATCAATCTAGTGTGGTTTTGGATTTGACGTTCCTATATGAGGTTGCCGCGCAGTGGTAGGAACGTCAAATCCACCACACTAGGGAGCGCCATGGCCGACATCCTGACCAAGATCGAGGCCTACAAACGCGACGAGATCGCGGCTGCAAAGCGCGTGCGCGCGTCGGTGGAGGTCGAGGCCGCTGCCAAGGCTGCACCTCCGCCGCGCGGTTTCCTCGCTGCGATCGAGCGGCGCCTTGCGGCCGGCGATTGCGCGCTGATCGCCGAGGTCAAGAAGGCGAGCCCCTCGAAGGGCCTGATCCGTGCCGATTTCGATCCGTCCGCACTGGCGCGCGCCTATGAGGCCGGCGGCGCTGCGTGCCTGTCGGTGCTGACCGACGCGCCATCCTTCCAAGGCCGGCCCGAGCATTTGACGGCCGCGCGCGAGGCCACGTCCCTGCCCGCATTGCGTAAGGACTTCATGTATGAGCCCTATCAGGTGGCGGAGGCGCGCACCTGCGGCGCCGACTGCATCCTGATCATCATGGCGGCTGTCGACGATGCGGCTGCGAAGGCCCTGGAAGATGCCGCTTTCTCGCTCGGCATGGACGCGCTGCTCGAAGTCCACAGCGAGGAGGAGCTCGATCGTGCGCTCAAGCTCACGTCGCGCCTGATCGGAATCAACAACCGCGACCTCAAGACCTTCGATACCGCGCTCGCGACCAGTGAGCGGCTCGCGCCCAAGGTGCCGCGCGATCGCGTCATCGTTGGCGAAAGCGGAATCGCGACCCCCGATGACCTAGCCCGGCTCGTGCGCGTCGGCATTCGGACGTTCCTGGTCGGCGAGAGCCTGATGCGCGAGGCCGACGTCGAACAAGCGACGCGCATGCTGATCGGGCGCGAACAGCGCCGCGCCGCCGGGTAAGCCGATGGCGCGCGCCAAAAAACTCACCCACCTCGGCAAGGGCGGCGACGCCCGCATGGTCGACGTCTCCGCAAAGCCCGCGACCGAGCGGGTCGCGGTGGCCGAAGGGCGGGTGGTGATGACCGCGAAGACGCTCGATCTCGTCCTTGAGGGTAACGCCAAGAAAGGCGATGTGCTCGCGGCCGGCCGCATTGCCGGCATCATGGCGGCGAAGCATACCCACAAGCTGATCCCGCTCTGCCACCCCCTGGCGATCTCACAGGTTGGCATCGAGATCGAACCGGACCGCAAGCTGCCGGGCCTTGTCGTGCGCGCGACTGTCAAGATCACCGGCCAGACTGGCGTGGAGATGGAGGCGCTGACCGCCGTGTCGGTGGCTTGCCTCACCATCTATGACATGGTGAAGGCGGTCGAGCGCGGCATGCGCATCGAGGGCATCCGCCTGGTCGAGAAGTCGGGCGGCCAGTCCGGCCACTATCGCGCGAAGGAGTGACGCCGTGGCAGCGCTGATGCCGGTTGCGGAGGCGCTCCGCCGGGTGCTGGAGGGCGCAGCGCCCCTCCCCGCCGAAGATGCGACGCTGGGCGCCGCGCATGGCCGCGTGCTGGCGGTCGATCTCGCGGCCAGGCGCACACAGCCGCCGGATGCTCTCTCCGCCATGGATGGCTATGCCGCGCGTGCAGCCGATGTCTCGACCGTGCCGGCGACGCTCAAGGTGATCGGCGAAGTTGCCGCGGGGCATCCGTTCGAGGGCCAGGTGGGTCCGGGCCAGGCCGCGCGGATTTTTACGGGTGGCGTCCTGCCGCCCGGTGCCGACACCGTCGTGATCCAGGAAAATACGACGCGCGACGGCGACATCGTGGTGGTGACCACCGCGAGCGCCAAGGGCCGCCACATTCGCGTCGCCGGTCTCGACTTCAAGGCCGGCGCCGTGCTGCTGAGCAAAGGCACCCGCCTCACCGCGCGCGATCTCGCGCTCGCAGCCGCGATGAACCATCCGACCGTGCCGGTGCACCGCACGCCCAAGGTGGCGGTGCTGGCGACCGGCGACGAGCTCGTCATGCCAGGCACCGAGCCGGGCTTTGGCGAGATCGTCTATTCGAACGGCTACGCCACCATGGCGCTGGCGCGCGGCGAAGGCTGCGACGTCATCGACCTCGGCATCGTGGCGGACCGTCTCGAGGACACCATCGCAGCCGTGCGCCGCGCCCGTGATGCTGGGGTCGACCTCTTGGTGACGTCGGGTGGCGCCTCGGTGGGCGACTACGACCTGGTCCAGAAGGCGCTGGCGAGCGAAGGGCTGGCCCTGTCGTTCTGGAAGGTCGCGCTCCGGCCAGGGCGGCCGATGATGCATGGGCGGCTCGGCGCCATGCATGTGCTCGGGCTGCCGGGCAATCCCGTTTCAGCCTTCGTCTGCTCGGTGCTGTTTCTCATCCCGCTGATCCGCAGGCTGGCCGGGCGCACCGATGTCGAGCCTCGAATCGAAACGGCCCTTCTGGGCTGTGACCTCCCCGCCAACGACGAGCGGGCCGATTATATGCGAGCCACCCTCACCGACGGACCTCGCGGGCCGGTGGCGACCCCATTCGCAGAGCAGGACAGTTCCATGCTGGTTCCGCTCGCAAAAGCCGGCTGTTTGCTGGTGCGCGAAGCGCATGATCCAGCCGCCCGCGCCGGTAGCCGCTGCAACATCCTGAAGCTCGGCCTGTAGCGGCTTCTTGACGTCTTCACGTCAAATTAAACACTTGCAGAACACATATCGAACAGATAGTGTCCGTTCATGATTTGTTTCGACGCGCCTGTTGGCGCGCCGCAGCCCGGGGGAAACGAAAGACGATGCTGACCCGCAAGCAAGCCGAGCTTCTGCGCTTCATCCACGAACGGCTCAAGGAGGCCGGCGTACCGCCGTCCTTCGACGAGATGAAGGATGCGCTCGACCTGCGATCGAAGTCCGGCATCCACCGCCTGATCACCGCGCTCGAAGAGCGCGGCTTTATCCGCCGCTTGCCGAACCGCGCCCGCGCCATCGAGGTCATCAAGCTTCCGGATTCGGTTGCGCACGGTATGGGCGCAAGCCGCTCCCGTGGATTCACCCCGAGCGTCATTGAAGGCAATCTGGGCCGGATCCGTGCCACCGCCTCGGAAGACGACAGCGGCCGTCCTGTCGCCGTGCCGGTCATGGGCCGCATCGCCGCTGGCACTCCGATCGAGGCGATCCAAAGCAAGAGCTCCGTCATCAACGTGCCGCCGGACCTGCTCTCCTCTGGCGACCATTTCGCCCTCGAAGTGCGCGGCGACTCGATGATCGAAGCCGGCATCCTCGATGGTGACATGGCGGTGATTAAGCGCACCGACGTCGCCGACACCGGCGACATCGTCGTCGCCCTGATCGACGAGGAGGAAGCCACCCTCAAGCGCTTCCGCCGGCGTGGTGCTTCGATTGCGCTCGAGCCCGCGAACACCGCCTACGAGGTACGCATCCTCCCGCCCAACCGCGTACGCATCCAGGGCAAGCTGATCAGCTTGATCCGGCGGTACTGTCCTGCATAGACGACCTCAATCACCTGGCTCCAAGACTTCGGGCGCCGGTGTGGCATCGCGCGAGGGCTTCTTTTTTGCCGTGGGTGCGACGGTCGTGCCGCTGGCGGACGGCCGCGCTTGCGCCCAGGGACGGTCATAGCCCTGTGGTCTGACGGCGGACATCGTGAAGCCGTCGACAGTGCGCCGCAGCGCCACTGCCCCGGTCCTGCGCAGGACGTTGCGGTCGATCACCAGCGCCGCGCACGGCTCGGGCGCCTCGCGCGCGCTCGCGACCACGACAGCCCGGTGGCAATCCTCCTCGAAGGCTTCGATCGAGCGCGCGAGCGCGATGATGCCGCCGTCCGCAAGGCGGCCGACGCAGCCGGCTCGATCGCACTGTATCCCGGCGCTCACGCTCTCATCGGTGTGCGCTCTTGCGTCGCCATCGGCCGCAAGCCACTGGCGTGCGGCGAATGTATCGCTGCCGATGCGGGCGATGGCGAGCCGGCCGTCGGCGCCGCGCACCGCAAAAGAGAGGCCGTCCGCCGCGATCAGGACGTCGGGCTGCGGCGTCCGCGCGGCCCAGAGACTGGCGATGGCGAGCAGAGCCACGCCGGTGAGCCGCAACGGCGATTTAAGCAGGCACAACACGACGAGCCCGGCGCTGCCGAGCAGCAAAGGTTCCATCCCGAACGCAGCCATCCGGCCGACCGCACCTGGCAGGCTCACGACCCAGAGCGCGACCGCGGTCATCCAGTCGATGCCCAGGCCCATGGCGTGCCAGGCGATACCGTCAAAGCCGAACGGCATGAGGATAACGCCGAGAACGCCCATCGGCATCGTCCAACCCGATACCACCGGCATTGCGATCAAGTTCGCGATCGCGCCATAGGGCGCCAAGCGGTGGAAGTGGTAGGCGGCGAACAGCGTCGTTGCAAAGCCCGCGAGCAGCGAGACGAAGACAAGCCCGACAAGCGCACGGCCGCCCCAGAGCGCGATGCGTACGCTGCGCGGGGTGCGCTCGGATCAGGAAGCCAACGCAGGATGCCCATGTCGTTCAGATGCTCGCACGCGGCATCCAGCGTTATGAGCTTGCCGCGTGAGGCAACGCCGATTGTGTCGATTTCGACGGCCCAGGCTCGGCAGTTGAGGGAGGCCACCCGCATCGTGCCAAGCAAAAACTCATCCTTGCTCGCCAGCTCTGGCCCGTTGTTGTGCTGTCGTGGGTGGTTCATCGGCCTGCCCCCTGCATCTCAAGGGACCGATTGTTGGCTTGGATCGGTTTCCATTCAGGAGGCGTCGCTTCGTCCAGGTATTCGTCCCACGCTGCCACAAGCTCGGCGTGGCGCTTCTCTTTCTCTGTTATCACCGCGTCGAGTTTTGGGTGATTGCGACGCTCATCATCCTCATGAATGGGAACGGCGTCCCGCGCCTTGGCGGCAGGCTCATCGAAGGCGCTCACACAATCGCGAGCGCGAACTACAGGCTCGGCTGCATCGTTGATGTAGGTGTAGGCGCACCGTGCGGCCTTCGGAGCTGGCCCCGTAATCACTCCCATCGCCGGCAGAGCGCGACTGGAATGAGTGGGCCAACCACGCAGCGGCGCGGGGTTTCTCACGCGGTATGACTTTCCCCCGACAATGATGATCTCGGGTTTGCGAGCTTTCCACTTCTGCGCTGTCCACCATTCGCGGTGCACATCCGCTATGTGAACGGTCCCGTTCGGGAGGGTGCCGGGCGGTCGATCGACAAAGAGGGAAAAGTCATCGCCCCCGCCGTCGAAAGATTCTGTGACTGGATCATCCAGTCGTGGTATTCTTTTCATGTTCTAAAAAATCCTATTGCACCGGCCGGGAATGCAACTCCCGCGTCCGGTGCTTTTTTTTGGTTTAGGCTGCTTGGGATGATTGACCGCGACCAGGCCCACCGGGGCGCTTGGCGGTCGTGTAGCTCGGCAGTGACTTTAGCCACCGCTCGGCTTCGTCGTGAGGGATGACGGTCTTGCCGCCTATCTTGTTCGCGACGATCGCGCCTGCCCCCAGCATTTCGTAGAGCTTGGTTTTGCCGACTGAAAACGCCTCACAAAAAGCATCGGTACTGTAGGCGCGCTTGGCAATTTCCACGTCTGTTCTCCTCGTGTATGGACGGAGAACGCAGTACAAAAATCTCCGGATCAGTCCGCACGAATGCGTGCGTCTGATTATGAAAATACGCGAAAGGGGAATCTGATGGGGGACTTCAGAAAGGCGCGAATTGCGTCCCCGGGACGCTATTGGATCGTATTTCCGTCCCGGTCCTTACGAGGGCTGGCAAGCAGCGCGGCAGCGAGTACGCGCCTGCGGCGGGCTTGCTGCACAATCTCGCGGATTTGATCGCCCATCTGGTTGTAGAGTCGCAAAAGACGCTTTTGGTTGGTGGTGCGGTCGCCGTCTGCGCTCAGGTTGGGGCGACCATTGCCAGTGCCCAGGATGTCGGCTTTCTCCGCGTCGTAAACTACACGACGAAGCGTTTTTTTTTCTCATCCTGGCCGCCAGCAATGGCCTGGTCGATGGCGTGGGCAACAATCCGGAGATCGTTCGTCTGAATGGCAAGTTTACGCCCACGGCCGCTTACCTTGAACTCGGGCTCCTTCATCGCCAGCGCCAACCCTACGGCCGCCAGACATAGAACATCCGATGGGTCGATATGGGTCATCCCCAGTCGGCCGCAGAGCTTCAAGAAACGTTGCTCGAAGTCGAACCAGTCATCGAAGGGCTTCTTTGCCATGATGGTCACACCGCTTGCCGAATGGGGATAACCTTCGCATCGGTCGGCATGATCCGATCGCAGTATTCGGCCCAAGCTTTCATCAGCTCGCGGCGTTTCTCCAGGGCCGTCGAACGGCGGTAAGCGGCCTCTGCCTCATCGCCCTTCACGTGGGCTATGGCGAACTCGCAAATTTCCTCTGGGAAGGCGGTGCAGTCACCAGCCCAATCACGGAATGTGGATCGAAATCCGTGCGTCGTAATCGGTCTGCCGTCCCGATCCCGATAGTCGCCTAAGTTACGGTGCACCCTAGAGAGGGTCGTTCCCGCCATTTCGGTGCCTTCAGTGGAAGGGAACACCAAGGCGTCTAGATCGTCCTTAGCGTGCTTGCGGATAAGCTCCAGTGCGCGGTCTGACAGCGGCACCAGATGATCGCGGGTCATCTTCATCCGCTCCTTGGGGACCGTCCACAGTGCCTTGGCAAAGTTGACCTCCTGCATTCGCATTCCGGAAACTTCGCCGGCACGGGAGGCGGTCAGAATGACGAACTCCAGCGCATCAGAGGTGATGCGGGGGCGCGTCCGCAGCTTCGCCATGAACGCCCCGACTTCAGCGTAGGGTAGGGCTGGATGGTGCCCTCCCCGCTTCCGCTTTGAAAGCAGATGATCGAGATGGCCGCGCCATTGAGCGGGGTTAGACCCTAGCTTGGCCTCAGGATTGCGAGCCTTGTAGCTATTCCACACCGTCTCAATCCGACCCCGGAGCTTGCCGGCTGTGGCGGGCTTCATGTGCCAGAGCGGCTCCAACACCTTCAGGACGTGGTCAGTGGTGATCGCTGCGACCGGGAGCCCGCCGATGACTGGGTAGGCATAGTCCTCGAGCGTCTGGCGCCAGGTATCCTCCGTCTGCGATGACGCCTTGAAGCTCTTGCCCTTGAGCGCGATCAACGCCTCAGCCGCTTCCTTGAAGGTCGTTCCCTGACTCGCAGCGAGGGCCTGGGCTGCGCGTCCTGCCTTGCGGGCCTCGATGGGGTCAATTCCCTGTAGACGCATCTGGCGGCACCGCTGCGCCTCCTGACGGGCATCGGCGAGCGACACAGTTGTGAGGCTTCCGAGACCGCAGTAACGCTCGCGACCGTTCACCGCGTAGCGAAACAACCAAGACCGCGCGTGCTTGTCGGTGACTTGCAGATACAGCCCGCCGCCGTCGCTGTGCATTCCGACCTTGGCGTTCTTCACCCCAACGTTGGTCAGCTTGTGCGTCTTGCGTGCCACGTTGCCCCCTCCGATATACCCACGACCGTACCCACGTTGTGAGCGCGGATGTGGGGGAATGCAAGCGGAAAGCGACGTAAGCCACCGGAAAAGATATGCCCGTGTCTATTGGGCTTTCTGTGTCGTCAATGCCGATACCATCGGCACTAAACGTTGGTTGCTCGTTTCTTGACCGGAAAGCTGCCGGCCGACGCCGGCATCAACGCAAATAGCGCGCGCAGCGCGAAAAATATGAGACCCGCCACCACCGCCATGTGATAGCCGGAGATCGACAGGACGTGACCGAGGCCTGAAACGAACATGGCATCGTTCACCGACGTCGAGATCGCGTCGCGCTTGCCGGTGATGAGCGCGGATGCGATTGCGCCGCGATCACCGGTGAGAACCGAGCGGATACGGCGGTCGAGCGCCTCGCGCATCCCGTCGATCGTCGCCGCCGCGCGCAGCCGCAGCGAAGGCCACAGCGGCGGCTCCGATGTGCGAATGCGACCGAGCACGAAGCCCGAGGCAGCGATGCCTTGGAAGTAGAGATTGCGTGCAAAGTTATAGCCGCCCGGCTGCAGGGGTTCCAGCGGCGGCGACAGCCGCGCCTTGAACGCGACGAATGATGCAACCGCCGGAGCCGTGCCCTTGCGCACCGATACGCGAATGCGCTCCAGCGGCTGCTCGAGCCGCGGGCCTGTCATGCGATGAACCTGAACGACAATGCGGTCGGAGCGCTCGCGCTCTTCGCGCGCTTCAACAAAGCCGGTGACATCGACGTTCCAGATAGCGGCCGGCAGCACCGGATGAGCAATCCACGCACGCTTCGCAGTCGCGGTCAGGAAGCCTGCCGAGGCAGCGGCGATGGCCAGCGCAAATGGAAATGCAATGGCGCGATTGCGGGCAAGGATCGCGCCCGCGGCGGCGATAACGAAGAGCAAAACCGTGGCCAACAGCGCAGGCTCGCGATCGGCAGTGAAGTAGAGGGCGATCCCGAAGCCAAAGGCGATGGCGAGCCAGGGCACGAGTCGCCCTGGACCGACATCGGCCAGCGCCCATGCGCGCAGTCGTTTGCCCAGCGACGGCGCAAGGTCCGCAAACCGATCCGGCCACACGAAGACAGGCCGGCTGCCGGCACCGGCTGGCGGCCGCCAGGTTGCTTCGCGTCCAGTCGCGCCCCGTCCGCGCGCGGTACTCCGACCGACCATGGCGCGGTCCCCCAACACCCGCGCGCCCCATCTATCGTCATGCTACATCGGCCGCGCCCGCTTCACAGCCGGGGTTTGATGCATTTCATACGACGCTGACGAGGGGTCAGGCCCCCTTGGCGCCCGAAACATTGGCCCCAGACACCGTGGCCCCAGACACCTTGGCCCACGTATCGCGGAGCCCGACGGTGCGGTTGAACACCAGCTTGCCGGGCTTCGAGTCCTGGTCGGGGCAGAAATAGCCTTGTCGTTCAAACTGCACCGGCTCCGGAGAATTCCCCAGCACCGCGAGCGCCGGCTCGAGCCGCGCGTCGGTCAGCACCTCGAGCGAATTCGGATTGAGGTCGGCCGCGAAATTGGTGGGATCGGGACTGGGGCTCAAGAATAACGAATTGTAGAGCCGTATCTCGGCCGGCCCCGAATCCTTGGCCGAGACCCAATGCAACGTAGCTTGCACCTTCCGACCGTCCGGTGCGTTGCCGCCGCGCGTCGCCGGATCGTAGGTGCAGCGCAACTCAACGACCTCGCCGGCCGCATTTTTGACCACCTCGCGGCAGGTCACGAAGTAAGCGTAGCGCAGCCGCACTTCCTTGCCGGGCGACAGGCGGAAGAATTTCTTCGGTGGATTCTCCATGAAGTCGTCGCGCTCGACGTAAAGCTCGCGGCCGAAACGGATCTTACGCGTCCCGGCGGTCGGATCGTCGGGATGATTGACGGCATCGAGCTCTTCGGTCTGACCTTCGGGATAATTCTCGATCACGATCTTGAGCGGGCGCAGCACGGCCATCCGGCGCTGCGCTGTCTTGTTGAGCACCTCGCGGACCGCATGCTCGAACATGCCGATATCGACCACGCTGTTGGCCTTGGCGACGCCGATGCGGCGGACGAACTCGCGCAGCGCCTCCGGTGGCACACCGCGACGGCGCAGTCCCGCAAGCGTCGGCATGCGCGGATCGTCCCAGCCGCTGACGTAGCCATCGCGCACCAGTTGGGTCAGCACCCGCTTGGACAGGATCGTATAGGTCAGGTTCAGCCGCGCAAATTCATATTGGTGGGGATGCGACGGCACCTTGATGTTGTCGAGAAACCAGTCGTAAAGCGGCCGGTGATCCTCGAACTCCAGCGTGCAGATCGAATGCGTGATGCCTTCGATCGCGTCCGACTGACCATGGGCATAGTCGTAGCTCGGATAGATCGACCACGTGCTGCCGGTGCGCGGATGAGTGGCGTGGAGAATACGGTAAAGCACCGGATCGCGCAGGTTGATGTTGCCCGAGCCCATGTCGATCTTGGCGCGCAGGACACGCGCGCCGTTCGGAAACTCTCCCGCCCGCATCCGGCGGAATAGGTCGAGGTTTTCTTCGGCCGTCCGGTCCCGGAACGGACTGTTCCTACCCGGCTCGGTCAGCGTACCGCGGTTGGCGCGCATATCGTGCTGCGACTGATCGTCAACATAGGCCTTGCCGTCACGGATCAGGTCCTCGGCCCATTGGTAGAGCTGCTCGAAATAGTCCGATGCGTGGTAGAGGTGCTTGCCCCAATCGAAGCCGAGCCAGCGTACGTCACGCTCGATCGCGTCGATGTATTCCTGCTCCTCCTTGGTCGGATTGGTGTCGTCGAAGCGCAGATGGCACCGGCCGCCGAACTCCTCAGCCACTCCGAAGTTCAGGCAGATCGACTTGGCGTGGCCGATATGGAGGTAGCCGTTCGGCTCCGGGGGAAACCGGGTGACGACCGTCTCGTACCGCCCCGCATCCAGGTCGGCCTGGACGATGTCGCGGATGAAATCGCGCCCTGGTGCGGCCGCCTCGGCAACTGACATGTCAACTGAGTCCTCGTTTCGCCGCGTATCTGCCAAATCCGGGTCGGTGCGCCAAGTCGGATGGACAAGTCGTATAGGACCGGCCGTATAGAACAAGACGCATAGCCGGGCCGGTTGCGAAGGGCCCTGTCATGAGATAGGCCGCGTCTGCCCACTATGCTACACGCAGTTTCGCGCCGCAGGCCCATTGTACCTCGCAGGACATGACCGAGATCGTCACGCGCTTCGCCCCCTCACCCACCGGCTTCCTGCACATCGGCGGTGCGCGGACCGCGCTGTTCAATTGGCTGTACGCACGCGGCCATGGCGGCAAGATGCTGCTGCGGATCGAGGACACCGACCGCGAGCGCTCCTCCAAGGAGGCGATCGACGCGATTCTCGATGGCCTCAACTGGCTCGGCATCACCTGGGATGGGGATGCGATCTATCAGTTTGCCCGCGTCGCGCGGCATCGCGAGGTCGTCGAGCAGATGCTCGCATCCGGCGCGGCCTACCGATGCTACGCGACGCCCGAGGAACTCAACACCATGCGCGAGCAGGCGCGGCAGGAGGGCCGCAAGCGGCTCTACGACGGACGCTGGCGCGACCGCAATCCGAGCGAGGCGCCGCCTGGCGTCAAGCCGGCGATCCGTCTCAAGGCCCCGTTGACGGGCGAGACCGTGATCGACGATCACGTGCAGGGCCGCGTGGTCTGGCAGAACGAGAACCTTGACGATCTCGTGCTGCTGCGCTCCGACGGCACGCCGACTTACATGCTGGCCGTTGTGGTCGACGATCACGACATGGGCGTCACGTACATCATCCGCGGCGACGACCATCTCGCCAACGCACCGCGACAGAAACACATCTATGATGCCATGGGCTGGACGGTCCCGCAGATGGCGCACATTCCGCTGATCCACGGCCCGGACGGTGCCAAGCTCTCCAAGCGGCATGGAGCGTTGGGCATCGAAGCGTATCGAGCCATGGGATACCTGCCGGTGACGATGCGCAACTATCTTTCCCGGCTCGGCTGGAGCCATGGCGACCAGGAAATCTTCTCAACCGAAGAATTGATCGCGGCGTTCGATCTCCCGCATGTCGGTCGGTCGCCGGCGCGGCTCGACCTCGCACGGCTCGACAACCTCAACGGGCACTACATCCGCAAATGCTCCGACAGCGAATTGCTGGTCGAGATCGAGCGCATCCTGCCGCACATCGCCGGCGGCCAGGAGCTTGCCGCCAAGCTGACGCCGGAGCTGCGGCAACGCCTGTTAAGCGCAATGCCGGGCCTCAAGGAGCGCGCCAAGACGCTGCTCGAACTGCTTGAGGGCGCTCGCTATCTATGGTCCGGACGGCCGCTTGAGCTCGACGAGAAGGCCGCCGGGGTATTGAGCGCTGGCGCGCGCGGATTGCTGCGCGAGCTGGTTGACGATCTCGATGGCCTGAGCACGTGGAATGCTGAGGCGACCGAGCAGGCGGTCCGCGCCTTTGCGGAGCGCAAGGAGACAAAGCTCGCCAACGTGGCGCAGCCGGTGCGCGCCGCGTTGACGGGCCGCACCACGTCGCCTCCGATCTTCGATGTGCTCGCGGTGCTCGGCAAGGATGAAAGCCTGGCCCGGCTGCGCGACCAGACGTAAGCAGGTCAAGCCCATCCTTCTTTGTGCTATGTGCCTGCCGCAGGGCTCCGTCTTGCAGCGCACACTTGAATAAGCTACGCAACCGGGGAACCTCCCCCCGCGGCCCGGCCGCAGTTCCACCCCACAGACCGCACCCTGTGGGAGACGATCCGCTGGGTCATCCAAAACCGAGGGCTCGAACATGGACGCGAAGACGAGCGCCAATACCAAGCAAGGGCAGCTGACCATCGGCAATGAGAACTGGTCGTTTCCGATCTATGAGGGAACGATCGGTCCGTCGGTGATGGACATCTCCAAGCTCTACAATCAGGCGGGGATCTTCACCTACGACCCGGGCTTCACCTCGACCGGAAGCTGCGAATCCAAGATCACCTATATCGACGGCGACGAAGGCATCCTGCTTTACCGCGGCTATCCGATCGAGCAGATCGCCGAGCACGGCGACTTCCTCGAGACCTGCTATCTCCTGCTCTACGGCGAACTGCCGACCCCGTCCCAGAAGTCCGACTTCGACAATCGTGTGACTCATCACACGATGGTGCACGAGCAGATGAGCCGATTCTATCAGGGCTTCCGCCGCGACGCCCATCCGATGGCGATCATGACCGGATGCGTCGGCGCGCTTTCGGCATTCTATCATGACTCGACCGATATCTCCGATCCGCACCAGCGCATGGTCGCGTCGATCCGCATGATCGCGAAGATGCCGACGATCGCCTCGATGGCCTACAAGTACTCGGTCGGCCAGCCGTTTATCTATCCCAAAAATGAATTGGACTACGCGACCAACTTCCTGCGCATGTGCTTTGCCGTGCCTTGCGAGGAGTACAAGGCCAACGCCGTGCTGGCACGCGCCATGGACCGCATCTTCATCCTGCATGCGGACCACGAGCAGAACGCGTCGACCTCGACGGTGCGGCTCGCCGGCTCCTCCGGTGCCAATCCGTTCGCCTGCATCGCGGCCGGCTGCGCGTCGCTATGGGGACCGGCCCACGGCGGCGCCAACGAGGCCGCGCTCAAGATGCTCGCGGAGATCGGCCGCGTCGAACGCATTCCCGAATACATCAAGCGCGCCAAGGATAAGAACGACTCCTTCCGCCTGATGGGCTTCGGCCACCGAGTCTACAAGAACTATGATCCGCGCGCGAAGATCATGCAGAAGACCTGCCACGAAGTGCTCAACGAGATCGGAATCAAGGACGATCCGCTGCTCGACGTTGCGCTGGAACTCGAACGTATCGCGCTGTCGGATGAGTACTTCATCGAGAAGAAGCTCTATCCGAACATCGACTTCTATTCGGGCATCACCCTCAAGGCGATGGGCTTCCCGACCGCCATGTTCACGGTGCTGTTCGCGGTCGCGCGCACGGTCGGCTGGATCGCCCAGTGGAAAGAGATGATCGAGGATCCGGATCAGAAGATCGGCCGCCCGCGCCAGCTCTACACTGGCGCTCAGCGGCGCGACTATCAGCCAATCTCACGCCGAAAATAGGCGCACACGTCTTGTCGACTCGCGGTGCTCCTCATGCACCGCTCATTCCTGCGCAAGCGGGAATCCAGAATCCGTTTTGATGTCTGGGTCCCCGCCTTCACCGGGACGAGCGGAAGATCTTGCCGCGCACGACAGAACGATCTCCGCCGTGCGGCGGCTCGGGGATACCATCCCGACCTCCATGATCGAGTCGAGCCGAGCGAAAGCGTCGACCTGTCGTCGGCGTTGCGGACTGTCCGTCAGCAGCGGCGCGAAAGCATCGGCCAGACGTGCCGGCGTACAGTCCCGCTGCAAGAGCTCCGGTACCACGTTCTCGCCGATGACGAGATTGGCCAGGATGACGGACGGGACATTGATCGCGACCCGCGCGATTATCTCGTCAAACAAAGATACCTTGTAGGCGGCCACCATCGGCACGCCGGCGAGCGCCAGCTCGAGTGTGACGGTACCGGATTTTGTGAGCGCCGCCCGCGCGATGCGAAACGCCGCCCACTTTTCCGCCGGATCGACGATCACGCGCGGCCGGATCGCCCAACGCGCCGTCGCCGCGACAATGCCGTCTCTGAGATGCGGGACCGTAGGCACCACCAGCTCGATTGCGCCGACGCGATGCTTCAAGAGCGCAATCGCTTCGCCAAACACGCCGGCCATCCTGGCAATCTCGCTGCGGCGGCTTCCGGGCATCACCAGCACCACCGGCGGATCGGCGCGCCGGCGGACGGCCTCGTCGGCATTGGGCCGCAGCGCCTCCAACTGCTCGATCAACGGGTGCCCGACATAGCTGCAGGGCGGGCCGCCAAGCCGCTCATGCACCTGCGGTTCGAATGGCAGCAACGCAAGAACGTGGTCGACATAGGCACGCATGGCGCGCGCGCGTCCCGGACGCCACGCCCAGACCGATGGCGAGACGTAATCCACGATCGGAATCGACGGAGACCGCTTGCGGACCCGCCGCGCGATCCGGTGCGTCAGCTCCGGGCTGTCAATGATGACGAGCACGTCCGGCCGTGCCGCCACCACTGCGTCGGAAACATCGCGGATATATCGAACGATCGCAGGCAGATGCGTGATCACGCCAAACCCGATGATGGCAAAGTGCTGAGCCGGCACAAGCGGCTCAAGCCCTTCCTCCAACATCTCGCCGCCCCCGATGCCGATCAGTCGTATCGGTTGCCGCTTTGATTTCAAGGCGCGCATGAGCGCCGCGCCCAGGCGCTCACCTGACGCCTCGTCCGCGATGATGCAGATGGTCAGCGCCTTGCTCGGGCCTGCATCCTCGTCGGTTGAGACCGTCACGGCGCGCTCCCAGGACGCCGCCTTCCCACGACAAACAGGCCGGCGCGGTCCGCCGCCTCGGCCACCCGCAACGGCTCAGCGATCACGGTCTCGCCCGCAGCGACGGCGATGCCGGCTAGCCCGGCGCGGGCGGCTTTTTCAACGGTGCGAGGTCCGAGCGAAGGGAGGTCGATTCGCCGATCCTGCGTTGGCTTCGGCGACTTGACCAGCACGCCGGTCTTATCCGGGATCCGGATGCGGCCCTCGGCGCGCAGCGCCGCGATGCGGTCAAGCATGTGATCGGTGCCTTCAGCCGCTTCGACCGCCAGCACGCGATCGTCGGCGATGACAGCAGCCTGCCCGACGTCGAAATGCGCGATCGCGGAAATAAGCTCAAACCCGCGCGCGATATCCTGCCCGTGCACCTCGGTCGGCTTGATGAGACCTAATGGCCCTTCGCCGACCAGAATCTCCGGCGCCACCTCATGCGCTCCGATCAAGCGAAATCCCTGCTCCTCCATCATCCTGGCGACGCCCGACAGAAGCTTGTCGTCCCCACCCCTGAACATACGGATGGCTCTCGGCAGCAAGCGCAGAGTGAGCCAGTCGATCCGCAGCTCGCGGATCGCCGGACGGATGGCATTGCCGATCATAACGACGTCGCGACAGCCTTCCATACGGGCAAGACGGCAAAATCGCCCGGCGCTCCCCAGATGCAGCCAATGATGCCGGTACGCGGCGAAGGCTGCCGGATCGGCCCAGCCGTGAATCGGAAACAGCACGACGGAGCGCCCGTTGCGCCGCACCGTGTCGGCGACCGTCAAAGGAAGACTGCCGCCGCCGCAAATGATGGCAACAGGGCCGCCATCAATGTCGGTCAATGCGCGCTGCTCGCTCATCTCACCGCAGCGGCGGGTTCAGCGGATTTGCCGGAGCGTTCCGGCATCATCAGCGGCCGATGTCTCGGCGCATGCATGAAGTCGACGATCTTTCCAACCAAGGGATGTCCGCCGAATTCGCGTTCGACGGCGGAGCGCCGCTCGTCGAATGTCGCATCGCCGTGGAACAGCAATCGATAGGCGCGCCACACATGCTTGATGTCGTCGCGCGAGAAGCCCCTGCGCTTCATGCCGACGAGATTGACGCCCTCGAGGAAAGCACGCTGTCCGATCGCGAGGCCGAACGGAATGATGTCGGCCGCCACGCCGCTGACGCCGGACACCATCGCTCCTTCCCCGATGTGCACGAACTGGAGCACCGCAACCTGACCTCCGAGGACGGTGAAGTCGCCGACCGACACGTGTCCGCCGAGGACCGCATTGTTGGCGAAGGTCACATCGTTCCCGACATGGCAATCATGTCCGACGTGAGCGCCGACCATCAGCATGCAGCGGTCGCCAACCGTCGTGGCGCCGCCGCCATCCTCGGTTCCGGTGTTCATCGTGACGTTTTCGCGGATATCGCAGTCCGCCCCGACGACGAGTGTCGTAGCACCACCCCGATATCGGGTGGACTGCGGCGGCCCGCCCAGCGATGCGGACGGCGCAATCCGGGTGCCTGGACCGATGGTCGTGTGCCCGGCAATGTGAACGTTTGCGACCAAGTTGACGTGTTCGCCCAGCGTGACATGCGGCCCGACCGTGCAGAACGGCCCAATGACGACCCCTTGTCCGATCGTCGCTTGCCGGTCGACCCGGGCGGTCGGGTCGATCTGCGTCTCGCCTGACATCATCGCGGCGAGACCATCGCGCCGACTTCGGCCTCGGCGACAAGCGTGGCGTCGACCTTTGCCTCGGCCCGATACCACCACATGTTTCTCTTGTGAGCGATCTTCGTCACATGAAATTCGACGGTGTCCCCTGGGACGACGGGCTTGCGGAATTTCGCCTTGTCGATCGTCATGAAGAAAACCGTCTTCGGGCCATCGCCCATATTGTTTGCGAGGGCGCACAACGCGCCGGCGGTCTGCGCCATCCCTTCCACGAGCAAGACGCCCGGAAACACCGGGTTGCCGGGAAAATGCCCGAGAAACTGCGGCTCGTTCGCGGTCACATTCTTGATCCCAATGGCCGAATTGTCTCCCTGCATGTTGATGATGCGGTCGACCATCAGAAACGGATAGCGATGCGGCAGCGCTTTCAGGATTTCGGCAATATCGGCCGTGCCCAACGTCGTGGCAGTCTCATTCATCGGACGGCTCCGCGTCCCGCTCGGACTTTGCTTTCGATGACGACTTGCCTGCGGAGCGCATGACCACCATGGCCCGCCAATAGTCACGGCCGCGCATCGCCGGATAGCCGACCCAGGTTTCTCCGGCGGGGATGTCCGACAGGATACCACTCTTGGCGCCGATCCTGGCGCCCTCGCCGATCGTCAAGTTGTCGGCGATCCCGACCTGCCCTCCCATCACGACGTAGTCTCCAATCACGACGCTGCCCGAGATTCCGACTTGCGCCGCCACCACGCAGTGCCGGCCAATGGAGATATTGTGGGCGACCTGCACCTGGTTGTCGATCTTGGTGCCCTCGCCAATGACCGTGTCACGCAGCCCGCCGCGGTCAATCGACGTGCCCGCGCCGATTTCCACATCATCTTGGATGATCACCCGGCCGATCTGCGGAATCTTACGATGCCCACCGGGCCCCATGACAAACCCAAACCCATCCTGGCCGATGCGGCAGCCCGCATGCAGGATCACCCGGTCGCCAATCAGGGCGTATGCGATCGAAGCATTCGGGCCGATCGCGCAATCACGGCCAATGCGAACCTGAGCCCCGATGACGGCATTGGCGGCGATGACGGTTCCCGACCCGATCTCGGCGCCTGCGCCGATCACTGCACCGGGATCGATGGTGACACCACTTTCCAGGCGCGCGCTCGGATGCACGACCGCGCCGGGGGCGACACCCGGAGCAGAGGCGCCGCCGGCAAACAGCGATGACGGCCGCAGTGCGTCCGGAAACAAAGTGCGGGCGACGTTGACGAAGGCGTGGAACGGCTTCTCTACGACCAGCAGGGCGATGTTCGGGGGGACGTGTTCTGCAAGCCGCGGGCTCGCGAGGCAAGCGCCGGCGGCGCACGCGCGGGCCGCCTCCGCGAACTTGGCGCTATCGAGGAACACCAGGTCCGACGGGCCGCCTCGATCGAGCGTTGCGATGCCCGCGATCACGCGTGCGGGATCGGCACGATGGCGCAGCTCAGCGCCGGTGAGCTTCGCGATCTCGCCGACGCTAATCTGCCTGTCGCCCCGAAAAAAGGACCGCGCGCTCATACAACTCCGACCGGGCGGCGACCGACCGCTCAACTTAAAATGTTGTGCCGCCGCTGAAACGGAAGACCTGGGTGCGATCCCAAGGCTGCTTTGTGATCGGATAGGCAAGATCGAAGCGCAACGGACCGAACGGGGATGCCCAGAGCAGGCCCACGCCTACCGACGAATTCACGAACATGCCGTTGCTCGACGGATTGAGGAATTCGCCTGTCGCACCAGGCAGGGGCGGCAGCCATGAAGTCGGACCGGTATAGTTCCACAATGAGCCAGCGTCAGCGAAGACGGCAAGCTTGATGCCGACCTCCTTGGGCGCGAAGAACAGCGGCGTCTGGAATTCGACGCTGGCGCCCCAGTAGGCCGATCCGCCGAGGGCATCCTGTCGGGTGCCCTGCGTCAAGTCTCGGGGACCAATGCCGGACGGGGCAAAGCCGCGAACCAGGTTCGGACCCATCTGGAAGTGATCCAGCATCCGCAGCCCGTCGTCACCCCAACCGTGGATGTAACCGCCCTGCAGGCGCAGCACGCCGATGACGTCCCCGATCGGCTCGTAGTAGCTGCGCACATCGGCGGTCGTGCGGATGTACTGCACGTCACCGCCGACGCCGGCGAAGTCCTGCTTCAGGACCGCAAGAACGCCGCTGGTGGGATTGCGGTTGTTGTCGAGCGTGTTGTAGGCGAGGTCATAGCCGACCAGCGACGTGACGGCCGTCCCCTGCGAGAGCTCACGCCGAACCGCGAGCGACGCTTCGCCGTCTGCATAGCAATTCGCGATGCCGTCATAACCGACCGGTGGAGGAAACAAGCCGACCGCACCTGGCGTCGGGAACGTATTGCTCCAATTCGGATCGATATTGTTACAATTCCGCAAAGCTTGCGGAATCTCGATCTTCTGGCTGTATGCCGAGTACCGCAACTGCAGCGACAGGTCTTCGCGCAATGTAAAGCCAAGCCGCAAACCACCGCCGGTCGTGCGCGTTTCGTAGGAGACGAAGTTGGTCGCTCGCTGGATGCGCGAGAAGAGGTCGACACCGAGCGCCACACGATAGCCGAGCAGATAGGGCTCGACGAAGGATACCGAGTAGCCCGACGAGTACTGGCCATACTGCACGGACGCCTTGGCGTAGAGGCCATAACCCATCAGGTTGCGCTCGCCGACGCTCACTTCCGCCAGCAGCCCGTCAGAGGTGGAGTAGCCGCCGCCGATCGAGAACTCGCCGGTCGACTGCTCCTCGACCAAGACATTGATGATGACACGGTCCGGCGACGAGCCGGGCTCGGTCATGATCTTGACCTCTTTGAAGTAACCGAGGTTGCGCAACCGCCGCTCGGCGCGATTGATCAGCGCGCGGTTGTACGGATCGCCTTCGGCGACGTCGAATTCACGCCGAATCACGTGATCGCGGGTTCGCGTGTTGCCGCGAACATTGATCTGCTCGATGTAAAGTCGCTGGCCGTCGTCGACCGTGTAGATGAGATTGACGAGGCGCGCCTCGTAGTCGCGGTCAGCACGCGGCCGCACGACCGCAAACGCGTACCCCTGACGCGACGCCTCGATCGTCATCTCCTCGACCGACTTCTCGAGCGCTTCCGCGTTGTACACGTCGCCCGGCGATGTTCTGATCTTCGAGCGCATCAAGCCAGGGTCGACGGCGCGCACGTTCGAGCGAACGTCGACTGCGCCCACTCGATACTGCTCGCCTTCCTCGATCGTGTAGACCACGACGAATCCGTTCCGTTGCGGATCGAACTCAGCCGCAGCGGAGACGACACGAACGTCGATGTAGCCGTTCTTGAGATAGAACCGTCGCAGCAGCTCACGGTCGGCCTCGAGCCGGTCCTGATCGTAGATGTTCGTGCTTTGCAGGAACGACAGGATGTTGGTCTGGGTCGTCTTGATGACGTCCTTCAATCGGAACGACGAGTACGCGCGGTTGCCGGCGAATTCGACCGACAGGATCGTGGTCTTGCCGCCTTCCGAGATCTCATAGACGAGATCGACACGGCCGTTCGGAAGATCGATGATTTTCGGGACCACGTTGACGTCATAGCGGCCACTACGACGATAGACTTCGACAAGGCGTTGCACATCCGACTGCACGACGCCGCGCGACAGCGTCCCGCGCTCTTTCGACTGGATCTCGAGCTTGAGCTGATCGTCCTTGACCCGGGTATTACCCTCGAATGCAATCCGGTTGATCACCGGATTTTCCACAACCGTCACGATGATCCGGCCACCCGCCTGCCGGATGTTGACCTCCTGGAACAGCCCGGTCCCGTAGAGGGTCTTGTAGGCTTCATCAATCTCGTAGGCACCAAGCCGGCCGCTCGGACCGGGACGGAAATAGGAGCGGATGGTGGCCGCCTCGACCCGGCGATTGCCTTGAACCTCGATATTGCTCTGCGCATAGGCGCTGGTCGACGGCAGCACCACAGGCGCCGCACCGAGTATCAAACTCCAGAGGACCAGCCCAACCGCGCCTAGCCCCCGAATAAGCCGCAGACCAAACTTCACGCCCTTACCCCCTCGAACCCGCCATATTCCCCAGGGTCGCCGAACCATTGCGACTCCCCGCTTCTACAGGGATTTGGTCGCAGCGAAAACCAACCTATCCGCGCTTCGTGTTTTGCCCCCAAACCGTTGCCCAGACACAACAATCGCCGCCTAAATCACGCCTTAATCACGATTTTGACCCCGACTCGGTCCACAGGCTTGCGATCAAGGCTTGGGCCCATGATCAAGACTTGATCAAGACTTGGGCCATAGGGCCGCGAGTCGCCCGATGTCGTTGTAGGTCGCGAATACCATCAGCATCAAAACCAGCGCCATTCCAATCCGGAATCCGTATTCTTGCGCCCGTTCGGACAAAGGCCGGCCCCTCGCCGCCTCGATCGAATAGAACAAAAGGTGGCCGCCATCGAGCAACGGGACCGGGAACAGGTTGAGCATGCCGATCGACACCGAGATCATCGCAACGAACTGGACCAGCAGCGAAAAGCTCACGCTCGCCACCTGGCCAGACATCTGCGCGATCATGATTGGCCCGCCAAGTTGATCGGCCGACGCCCGTCCGGCGAAGATTCGCCAGATGTAGGTCATCGTCTGCTCGATCAGTGCCCAGGTCTCGGTGAATCCGATTCCCACGGCGGTCAGGAACCCGACTCGCTCGAATCGCACCTCGTCGGCCGCCAGCGACCGCGTGATCCCCAGCACTCCCATGCGATGGGTGTTGCCGAAATTGTCTTTCACATCCTGCAGCGCGGGAACCGCCGTGAGCGCGACCTGCTTGCCGGCGCGTTCCACAACGACGGCAAGCTCCTCGCCGGCGCTGAAGCTGACGATGCGCTGCATGTCCGCAAAGCTGCGAATCGAGCGGCCATTGATTGATTGCACGACATCGCCGGGCTGGAAGCCGGCGGCCATGGCCGCACTGTTGGGCTGAACGGTATCGACGCGCGGGAGCGTGCTCTGCCGGCCGTAGATCATCGCCGCGGCGGCGAAGATCAGGATCGCCAGAACGAAATTGGCCATCGGACCCGCAACGACGATAGCGGCACGCGGCCCGACCTTCTGGTGGATAAAGCTGACCTTACGATCGGCCTCCGACATGGTCGCGATCGCGGCCTGATCAGGAACACTGGCAGCGTTCTCGTCGCCGAAGAACTTGACGTAACCGCCAAGAGGAATCGCGGAGACCTTCCAGCGGGTTCCGTAACGGTCGTTGAAGCCGAACAGCTCGGGTCCGAAACCGATGGAGAAGACCAGCACCCGAACGCCATACCAGCGCGCGACCAGAAAATGGCCGAGCTCGTGGATGAAGACCACGATCGTCAGAACGAACAAAAAAGCAGCCAGCGCGTACAGGATGCTAAATCCCCACGCTCCCATGCTCGGCAGAATTTCAAGTCCCATGATTCGGCTATTCCCCGCCCCCGCCGCGGTTACGTCACTGACGCCATGTGGTTCACTGACGCCATGTGGTTCTAGGATGCCTTTGCGGCAATTTCGGGCAAGAGCTCACGTGTTAACAATCTAGATTCTTGGTCAATTGCAAGTGCATCATCGACGCTTGCGGGTTCCCGCGTGAGCCCGCGGCGTTCGGCAGCCGCCAACGTCGCCTCGACAACGGCCGGTATTCCAATAAATCCGAGCTTTTTTGATAGAAACTCGCCGACAGCGACTTCATTTGCGGCGTTGAGGACAGTGGGCGCGCCGCCACCGGCCTCCAATGCCCGACGGGCTAATCCCAGCGCCGGGAATCGTGCCAAATCAGGACGCTCGAACGACAGGGTTGCGATCTGCGCGAGGTCGAGACGCGCCGCCGGACCGTCGATCCGCTCCGGCCACGCCAGGCAGTGAGCGATCGGAATGCGCATGTCGGGGCTGCCGAGTTGCGCGATCAAGGACCCATCGCGGAATTCGACCAATCCGTGGATCACCGATTGCGCATGGACCACGACGTCGATTTCATCGGGCTTGAGCGCGAACAGATGATAGGCCTCGATCACTTCGAGGCCCTTGTTCATCAGCGTCGCGGAATCGATCGTCACCTTCTGTCCCATGGACCAGTTCGGATGCTTGAGCGCCTGCTCGAGCGTGGCGGCGCGAATCTGTGCCGCCGTCCAGGTGCGGAATGGTCCGCCTGATGCTGTCAGGATCACACGCCGTACATCCTTGCGCCGTCCGGCACTCATCGCCTGGAACAGTGCGTTGTGCTCCGAGTCGACCGGCAGCACCGTCGCACCTGCTTGCGCGGCGCGGCGCATGAACAGGCCGCCGGCGCAAACCAGCGTTTCCTTGTTGGCGAGCGCGACGATGGCGCCGCGCTCGGCAGCCGCCAGCGTCGGCCGCAGTCCGGCCGCGCCGGTAATCGCGCCGATGACCCATTGCGCCGGGCGCTGCGCTGCTTCAACGACGGCGTCTTCGCCGGCGCCCGCCTCGATCCCGGTCCCGGCCAAGGCATCTTTGAGCTCACGATACGCGGCCTGCTCTCCGACCGCAGCGAAGCGAGCACCGACCTCGCGCGCCAAGGCGGCCAGAGCCGCAGCGCTATTGTTCGCACTGACGGCCTCGACCCGATAGCGCCCGCGCTCGCGCTTGATCAGATCGATGGTGCTCGCACCGATCGACCCGGTTGCGCCCAGCAACGTCACGCTGCGTTCGCCGCCAGCAACCTCGTCCTGAACCTTCACTCGGGCTTTCGCAGCCGTCTTCGCCTTCATCCGATCACCATATCAGCAAGCCGCGGGCGGGTGTACCGATACCGCCATGCGCCAAGCCTATCAGGCAGGCAAGCACGGCGGCCGCAACAAAACCATCCAGCCGGTCCATCACCCCGCCATGGCCGGGAATCAGCGAACCCGCGTCCTTGGCACCGAAGCGCCGCTTGACCGCGGATTCAAAGAGATCGCCCATCTGGGCGACGATCGACAGTGCGACGGCAATCACGATCACCGGCACGATGCTGCCGACGCCGCTGACCTTTAAGGTCAAAACCGCTGCCAGCACCGCACCCGCGAGACCACCGATCGCACCGGACCAGGTCTTGTTCGGGCTGAAACGAGGCGCGAGCCTCGGTCCGCCCACGGCTCGGCCCACAAAATAGGCCGCGATGTCCGTCCCCCAGACAACGGCGAACAGCAAAATCATGGCGACGAAGCCGTACTTGGCGTCCGAGTGCAGCATGATCGGTGCGAGCCCCATCGCGCCCGCGTACGGTACTCCGATCGCAGCCCACAAGCCGCGCCCGCGCGGAGCGATCGCAGCGCATGCAAGCATTCCCATCACCAGGACGATCGCCGCCGCCGCCAGGCGCAGCTCGAGCACGCTTTCACTGGCACCGACACCGCTTGCCGCGAGCACGACCGCCAATGCGACCGCAACGATGCCGGTCATCAGCATCGAGCGCCGCTCGGAACCGGACACTAGTGTCGCCCATTCCCACATCACGATGATTGCCGCGATCCCCCAAAAGACCGCGAAGATCCATCCGCCGAGATAGGCAACGCCGATTGCGAGCGGCGCCAGCACGAGCGCCGACCCGACGCGCAGCAACAGGTCGCTGCCGGACGTGCGATCCGGCACGGGACGCGCGGGTTCCGCGTCGGACATGATCATGAACCGGTTTGAGCGATCAGTCCGCCAAACCGTCGCTCGCGACGGCGATATTCGGCGATGGCGCCTTCGAGCGTCGAGCGATCGAAATCTGGCCAATAGGTTGGAACGAAAACGAGCTCGCTATAGGCGGCCTGCCACAGCAGAAAATTGGACAGCCGCTGCTCCCCGCTGGTGCGGATGATCAGATCGGGGTCCGGTAGATCGGGTGCATCGAGGTGCGCGGTGATCGCCTCCGCCGTAATCGCGCTTGCCGGCAAGCGGCCTGCCGCGACCTCGATGGCGAGGCGTTGCGCGGCGCGCGCGATCTCCTGTCGCGCGCCGTAGTTGAAGGCGACCACCAGAGTGAGCTTGGTGTTGTTGAGCGTCAGCTCCTCGGCTTCTTCGAGCAGTGACCGGATGTCGGACGAGAGATCCTCGCGCTCGCCGATCACCCGCACATGCACGCCGCTCTGATTCAACTCCGCAAGATCGTTGCGGATGAAGCGGCGCAGCAGCCCCATGAGCTCACGGACCTCATTGGCGGGCCGCGCCCAGTTTTCCGCGCTGAACGAGAAGATCGTCAGGATTCCGATGCCGAGATCGCCCGCCGCACGCACCGTGCGCCGCAATGCTTCGACGCCCCGACGATGCCCTTCGCTACGCGGCAGGCCACGGGTCGACGCCCAACGTCCATTGCCATCCATGATGATCGCAACGTGCCGCGGCACGGCGAACTCGGGGGTTCGGACATTAAGCGCTTCAGGTATCGACATTCCCACAATCCTCACACGGTGAGGATTTCCTTTTCTTTGGCCGCGAGCAGCTTGTCGATTTCGACAATGATGTCGTCGGTCGCCTTTTGCACCTGCTCGGATGAACGCTTGCCGTCGTCTTCGCTGATCTTATGGTCTTTTTCGAGTTTCTTGAGGACGTCGAGACCATCGCGCCGCACATGTCGCACCGCGACTTTAGCGGCCTCGGCATATTTGTGCGCAACCTTGACCAAATCCTTGCGGCGATCCTCATTCAGCTCCGGAATCCGTAGACGCACGACCTGGCCGTCCGTTGATGGTGTAAGCCCCAAGTTGGACGCGTGAATCGCCTTTTCCACGGCGTGGACCATGGTTTTGTCCCACACTTGCACGGAAATCAGGCGCGGTTCCGGGACGCTCACGGTGGCGACCTGGTTGAGCGGCATATGGGTGCCGTAAGCTTCGACCTGGATCGGCTCGAGCAGGCTGGCAGATGCACGGCCGGTGCGCAGGCCGCCAAGTTCCTGCTTCAAGACCTGGATCGCGCCTTGCATGCGGCGCTTGAGCTCATTCATGTCATGTGTTGGCGTTGCCATGACGATCCCCTGAAAGCACGCGGTGGAAACTAAAGACCGCTTCGTCCGTCCTGTCTGTCCGGTGCGGCCGACCGGCACTGTTTCCTAGGAGTTGACGACCGTAGCGCGGCCCCGCCCGCGCAAAACCGTTTCGACAGCCCGCGACTCTCGGATCGAGAAGACGATGATAGGCATCCGGTTCTCGCGGGCAAGCGCGAAGGCAGTAGCATCCATGACCTTCAAATTGCGTTCGATTGCCTCCTGATGAGTCAGCCGCTCATACCGCACGGCCTTTTGGTCTTTCTTGGGATCGGCGCTGTAGATACCGTCCACATCGGTCGCCTTCAGCACGGCTCCGGCGCCGACCTCCGCAGCCCGCAGAACCGCCGTTGTGTCGGTGGTAAAGAACGGATTGCCCGTTCCGCCAGCGAGCAGCACCATCCGATTCTTGCCAAGATGCCGCAGCGCCCGCCGGCGCTCATAGGTTTCGCAGATCTCCGGCATCGTCACGGCCGACATCGTCCGTGCCGAGCCGCCAGCGGCCTCGATCGCCGTTTCGAGCGCGAGCGCGTTCATAACGGTGGCGAGCATTCCCATCAGGTCGCCCGTCAGGCGCGGAATACCTTTCTCCGATACCTGAACGCCGCGAAAGATATTGCCGCCGCCGACGACAATTCCAAGGCTGACACCGAGGTTCTGGGTCGCGACGAGATCGGCGGCAATGCGCTCGAGCGTTGGCTGGTTGATGCCAAAGCCGTCCGGACCCATCAAGGCTTCGCCGGAGACCTTGACGACCACGCGTCGGTAAATCGGCTCAGCCATGGCGTATCCGCCTGCCCATTGCGGCCACCCTCACAGGGACAGCCGAGGAAATCGCCCGCGTATCACGAACTTCGCAAAACGGGGCACTAGTGGAGTGGATTTGACATTCGCTACCCCGTTGACCGCAGACTCCCAAAGCGAATGTCAAATCCAAAACTCCACTAGCAGCTTATATTTGCTAGTGGTCCTTATGATTCTAACATTCGCAAAGTCGCCCGCTGAGAA
>WHTP01000012.1 GCA_009377695.1 Hyphomicrobiales bacterium
CATGAGGGCAGCATCGCCCCGATAAACTCCCGACATCGCCAGATCACTCACAGCGGTTGGGGCGGCGTAATAAGCTGCGCAGTGTTGAGCGGATCCTCGACCATTGCCCCCCACCAAATGTTTTCGCACGGCCAGGGTCGAAAGCGGTCGCTGCGGTCAAGCTGATTGAGTCCTGACCCTAGCCCAGCCAACAGCTGTCCTCCGCGGCACCGAAGGCGCACCTTTCGTCGGAACGCTTGAGCGTTTGGCTCTCGGTGCGCGCCTGCCTCAAATATAGTTCCATTTTAACCATGGTCTTGCTGACGGCCCCTAGGTAAAGCGACTGTCGCGAGGAGCGCTGAACCTTGCACGCTGCGAACATGCACTGCGGAAACGGGCGCAATTAGTGTCTCTCGCTGCCAGTTAATCATTAAAGTTCACCGAAATTTTGGAATTCAATTGCGCGATCATAGCTAAATCCTATCGATGGTGCCGCTGGCTTAACGAAATATAAACCGTGGCAGTGAGGCACCGTCGATGTCGGTCTTTCTCCCGAAGGTCTGCGCACGTGCGCGGACCGAGGTCGTCGTGAGTTCGGTCCTAGTCACCCTCACGATGGCCGCCTTCATTCTCTTCTTCGTAGAAAATTACACCAACAGCCAAAACGTTCTGAGCCGATTCATACCAGGCACCGGGGCCGAACGCGTCTTCTACAACCTCATCTTTGCCGTGTTCATGTTTGGGAGTTTTACGTATCAGGCTTCCCGGCTGTCTTTCTTCTGGAACTTGCGCAAAAGGGCTCGCATCGCCCAGGAGAATCTCCAGAATTTTAAGCAAGCCGGGCCGGGCGCGGCGCCGGCAGTCGAGATCCTCGTCCCCAGCTATCGAGAGGAGGTCCACGTCATCTGGCAAACGCTGATGTCGGCGGCCCTCACGGACTATCCGCACCGCAGAATCGTTCTGTTGCTGGATAACCCGCCGAATCCTGCAGATGTCGCAGAGCGCGACCTTCTCCTTGCTTCCAGAGCGCAAGTTGATCTCATCAACGACATGCTCGCGCCGATCGCGACGCGCTTCTCGGAGATGGTGGGCAGCCTTCGCAGAGACGACGCGAAGGGCCTCCTGGACTTGACGGCGGCTGTTGAAACGATCGCGGGTTTGCATGCCGAGGCGGCGGAATGGCTGGACAACATTGCCGTTCGTGTAGAAAGCGGTGCGTTCAGCTGTCCCGATGATCACACGCGCAAGTTTTTTGTCGAAAGTATTTTGCGCGAGCCGGCCAACGAGCATCGCCGCCGCGCGGCAGAGCTCCGTCACACTCCAAAAGACGCTCATCAAATTGGAGCGGAGGTCGAGTACCTTTCGACCAGGTTCAAGGCGGACGTTGCGCTCTTCGAGCGCAAGCAGTTTGCAAACCTCTCCCATGCGCCGACCAAAGCCGCCAATCTGAACTCCTACTTGTCCATCATGGGGAGGCGACTTGTCGTCAAGTCCGGACCGAAAGGGCTTGAACTCTTCGATCAGGCCAAGGGTGGCGACCTCCTCCAGTCTGAGCTGCTAGAGCCGCCGGACGCCAAGTACGTCGTGATCCTGGACGCCGACAGTTTCCTGCTGCGCGATTACGTGACTCACATGGTCGCGGCGATGGAGGGGCCTGGAAATGAGCGTGCCGCGGTTATGCAAACGCCATACACCGCGATTCCGGACACGCCGCACATCCTCGAGCGAACGGCCGGCGCAACCACGGACATCTACTACTACGTGACAGAGGGAATGGGATTCGCGCGCTCGGGCTTCTGGGTTGGCGCAAGCGCGACCATTCGAAAACAAGCGCTGCTGGACATCGTCACGTACCACCAGGAGCGCGGATACGTTCTCCCGGTCTACATTCAGGATACGACGGTCATCGAGGATACCGGTGCGACGATTGACCTGATACGCAGAAGCTGGAGCGTCGAAAACTATCCGGCGCGTCTGTCATACAGCTCGACTCCCTCGGATTTTGGGGCGCTGGTCGTGCAGCGTCGTCGCTGGGCCAATGGCGGGCTGATCATCCTCCCCAATCTGCTCGCACACTTGCTCAAGCGGTGGCCGACACCGAGGCATCTGTTCGAAGCCGCGCTGCGTATCCACTATCTCATCATGCCGGCGTGCATTTCGATTTCGATGCTGCTCATGCTGGTTTATCCTTTCGACTTCAAGCGCGTGAGCAGCTGGATCTACGTCACGCTGCCACCCTATCTGTATCTTGTTTGTCGAGATCTCAAACATACCGGTTATCGGCGATCCGATATTCTTCGTGCTTACGCACTCTTCCTCGTCTTGCTCCCGGTTGTCTTGACGGGCGTAAAGAACTCGATTCTGCAACTGCTGTTCGGGATTAAAGCGCAGTTCGGCCGTACCCCAAAGATCGAGCACAGGACGGCAATTCCGCTGACCTGCACGGCCGCCATCCTGGCACTGTTCGGCTGGTCCGTATCGATTTTTCATGCGGACGTCGTTCGCGGTGATGGCTTCCATGCCGTCTTTGCGCTCTCGAACGTGCTGGCTCTCGGCTACGGCCTGGTAGCGATGATCGGCCTGAAAGAAATCGCCCAGGATTTCGCCCATGCGACGTCGGCGACAGCTGTCGCCCTTTGGCGAAAGCTGGTTCCCAATTACGGCAGAAGACGACCCGAGCCGATCGTTGTTTCCGGAGGAGCGCTGCTGCAATTCGTGCCTGCAGAGCAGGCACCTCCATTGCAGGCAACCGGTCCGTCGGAATCGGGGGGACTCGTCACCGTCCTCAGGCACAACGCCAACACGTTGCGGCGAAGCACATCGCTCGGATCCATCGGATTGCCAAGTGTTGCGAACGTGCCGTTGCAGCCCTCCGACGAAGCCTCGGTTCAAAAAGACAGCAGGCAAGGACGCGGCCGCTGGTACGCGGGATGACCAGCGGAATGATCAAACGTCAATGTTGTTTCGAAGTTAGAGGAGTTACGCTCATGACAAAACGCACAGGTGCTACGCTTGCGCTGATCTCGGCGGCGTTCTTGCTAACGATATCGTCTGTGTCCGCCGAATGCCCCGACAACCCCGAGGCGCTCGGGACGAGCCGGATATTGACGGCGAATCCTCGTACGTTTCCGATGGTAGGCCGCGCGCAATATCGGGAATCGCTTCGCTTGAACAAGCGGGAAGTCGTTCTGACCTTCGACAATGGACCTTCATATCCCTATACCGAGACAATATTGAAGACGCTCGCTGCCGAGTGCATCAAAGCAACTTTCTTCGCCTTGGGAAGTAATGTTGCCGAAGACCCGGAACAGCTTCGGCGAATTGCGCAAGATGGCCACACCATCGGCACCCAGGCGTACAATCATGTTTCGCTCACCAGCCTTCCTGTCGCCGACGCTAAGAAGGAAATCGACAAAGGTCTCGCCGCCCTCAGCGCTGCGCTCCAAATCGACCAGAGGGCGACGCGGTTCTTCCGTGCTCCCATGCTTCAGCTCTCACCTCAGATTGCTCGCTATGTCGTGTCCCGTGGAATGATGGTGTGGGGCATCGATGTTGACTCGCGTGATTGGAACGATGCATCGGAGGAGCAAATTGTCGCGCAGACGATGAAGGGACTTGAGCGGTTCGGTGGGGGAATCGTCGCCATGCAAGACGTCCAACCCGCGACTGCTCGTGCCTTGCCGCTGCTAATTGCGGAACTGAAGCGCCAAAAATATCGCATTGTTCACGTTGTTCCCACTCAATCGCAGGCACGCGTGGACTCGAAATTTGCACCCTCACGCAACAATTGAGCGCGGGCCGAGGGGACCGATGACGCGAGATGAATGCAATTGGGTATGATGCCGTTAACGGCGTCTGATGTAGAGCATGCGATTGGCCGCTAGTGTGGCGGTTCAGAAGTCCGCATCATTCTCGCGGCGAGTCCGACATGCGGACTTCTGAACCTAAGCCACACTGGAATCAATGAGTTGCTAGTGTCCTTCGATTCCGAAGTTCGTATAAGAGGCCGCTGCGAAATGGTACGAACTTCGGAATCGGGACACTAGGGTGGCGGTTCAGAAGTCCGCAACGTTCTTGCGGCCGTACGTGCAGCAACTGAGGTCGTGAATCATGGCTACTATCACTGTGAAGTCGTGCTTGCGCTTTGCCGCCGTTCTGATGGGCGGCCTCAGCAGCGTGACGCAGAGCTTCGCGCAAAGCTCCTGCATGTTGCCCCAGGCCTTTAATGACCCGCACGCGGTCATGCACGATGACCGTTCGCTTTTCTGGGTACGTCCCCTGCAGGTTGATGCGGATGGGTCACCGAACGCCTACCATCGTGATGATCCGTACGGAAAACGAGGCTTGGCGATCGAATACATCGGCAATGGAATGACGATATATAAGAATGGCCAACCGATGACGTTTGAGCTGGATGAAAAGGATAATACGGAATGGCTTTCAATCTATCGCAAGATCGCCGCCAACGGCTGGAAGGCTCCTGCCGGCTATTCCGTTGATATCTATGGCTTTGCACGCAACGATCGCGGCGCGGTTTGTATGACGGAACGCGGCCGCCTCATTTCGTCGACCAGCCTTATGTTTGATGCCAACATGCACCCTTGCAATCAGCGCAGGTACGTCGATGCTCGGAAATTTCCGGGATTTGTCGTACCCAATCGCACGTCGGATGAGCGTGTTGTTGAGAATGCGGACCCCCAAGTTGCTCCTCCCTTCTCCGAGCGAGGAGTTGGGCGCGGGGACCTCTCGGTTGTCTACAATCCGGACACCGGCTTGTGGAAAGGAGCCATGCTCTACGATACGGGACCGCGTCATCTCTTGGGCGAAGGCTCGCTCCGGCTTGTCATGAATCTCCGGGGCCTTCAGCAGGTTCCCAAGACCGCCATCAAGCTCAATTCGCTCGGGATCGTTGAGACATTCAGCGTGACCTTCCCGGGAAGCGCGGCAGATTTGGGTCCGAGTTCAACGTGGACCCCCGAGAAAGTCGAACGTGCCGCCGCCGAAAGATTCAAGGCGTGGGGTGGGGGATCCTTGACCGGCGCATTGCAGAGAATGTTCGCCTGCGCACAGCAGTACAAAAGTCAGATCCGTGCGTCCGCCCGTTAGGTGCTGTAACCTGAGGCTGTTCTCGCGGCGTCGCGGGCAATACTTAACTAAATCGGCGGCTATTAAAGTTAAGACTCAAGAGTTTAGCTTAACCATTCATTCACTCTAGATGGAACGCCTAAAGTACCGCACATAAACGTCTAGAAAGACAATCTAGACGGGAGCGGTCACGTGAAGAGCACCATACGTTTGGCGACCGCGCTCATCGGCGTCTCGCTCTTTGCAACGTCAGGCGCGTTGGCTGCGCCAAGCTGCGCACATAATCCAAATGCTCTCGGTACCAGCCGCACCATAACAGTATCGCCGGCTGAATTTCCTTTGGTTGGGAAGGAGCAATATCTTGAGACGCTCCCTTTGCGAGATCGTGAAGTTGTCCTCACGTTTGACGACGGGCCGATCCCCGCGACAACGCCTCGGATCTTGGAGACTCTCGCCGCGGAGTGTGTAAAGGCGACCTTCTTCATGCTTGGAATGAATGTTGCGGAGGCGCCTAATCTTGCGCGCCGCGCATACGATGAGGGCCATACGATCGGAACTCATACCTTCAGTCACCCGACAATCGCCAAGGTTTCGTCGGCTAAGGCGAAACAAGATATCAACTTGGGCATTGAGGCGCTGACAGAAGGACTTGGACGCACTCGTCGCCTCGCGCCGTTTTTCCGGCCCCCATATCTCTCGATTACAAAGGATATTGAACGATACCTCCTGTCCCGCGGTCAGATGGTCTGGAGTATTGATGCGGACTCGCTGGACTGGACCTTCACGACTGCTGACAAAATGGTGGAACGCAGCATCGCGGAGCTGGAGCGGGTCGGCAAAGGCATTCTACTGCTGCACGATATCAAGCCGGTCACTGTTCGAGCGCTTCCCAATTTACTTGCGCAGCTCAAGCTGAAAGGCTTCAGCGTCGTTCACGTCGTGCCGGCACCGCTGATCCAATCGACAAGCATTGCGCCCGTGCATTGAGCGCACGCAAGCCTTCGCTGGCGGTTCAATGAGGCGACAAAATCGACCAGAGGGCGACGCGTGTGGCTTTGGTTCAGAAGTCCGCATGTCGGATTCGCCGCGAGAATGATGCGGACTTCTGAACCGCCACACTGAGCCTGCGCGTTAAGCTTGGGGTGCTGTTGATATTCGGAACAAGCCTCAAGGATTTAGGATGTGAGGCCCGTTCAGCGGGGGAGACGACGTTGGTATCTGAGAGTTAGCGAGATACGACAATGATGACACGAACCGCCACGACGCTTGCGCTGATCATGACGGTCGTATTCGGGCCGGTATCGATTGCTGCCGCTGCCGAATGCCCCGTTAATCCTCGAGCACTGGGGACGAGTCGAACACTTACGGTTAATCCCCGAGCTTTTCCGATGGTCGGACGCGCGCAGTACGGGAAGACGCTTCGTCTTAACAGGCGTGAAGTCGTGCTCACCTTCGACAACGGTCCGTCGTTTCCCTACACTGAAGTTATCTTGAGGACGCTTGCTGAGGAATGCGTCAAAGCTACGTTTTTTGCCCTGGGAAGCAATGTCGTGGAGGATCCGGAGCAAATTCAACGGATTGCGCAAGAAGGCCACAGCATCGGCACACAGACCTTCAATCACGTGTCGCTCGCTAAACTTCCGTTCGCCGCGGCAAGAAAGGAAATCGACGAGGGAATTAAAGCTGTTGACAATGCGCTCCAGGGAGCCAAACGGGGGCCGTTTTTTCGAGCACCTATGCTGCAACTCTCACCTCAGGTGACTCGTTACATCGCCTCGTTAGGAATGATGGTCTGGAGTAATGACGTGGACTCGCGAGATTGGAGCGGGTCTTCCGAGGAGCAGATTGTTGCGCGGATCATGAGCGGGCTTGAGAAAGCTGGAAGAGGTATTGTGGTTATGCAGGACATTCAACCGGCTACCGCTCGCGCCTTGCCGCTGCTGCTTGAGCAACTTAAGCGCCGTAAGTTCCGCATCGTTCACGTTGTTGCAAATCACCCCCCGGCAAAGTCCAGTACGACCCCGGCAAAGCCCCGTCGGAAAAGTGTTCGTTCGCGTCGCAATTGAGCGCATTCCGCTAAGCTGAACTGATTACTGGTTTCCCGTGCTGCGCGGCGTCCGCAGCGACGACTACGGCACGTATCGTCCGCCGATGACCGGCGCGCTGACGCCGTGTCCGGGCAGATCCCAAACGCCGGCGCCGCCGGGATTCTTGTCGGCGCCGATATTGGCGTCGATCAGGTAAGGCTTGCCGCTGGCAATAGCGGCGCGCACCGCGTCAGCGAGATCGCCGGGGCGATCGACGCTCACGCCGTCGATGCCGGCCGAGCGCGCCATCGCAGCAAAATCAGGATTGTAGGGCGCGCCGGTCATCGGATGCTTGAAGTCAGTGGCAAGCTCGCGGCCGCCGAGATAGCCGCGCTGCAATCCGCGGATCGAGGCATAGGCGTAGTTGTTCCACACCACCCAGACGACGGGGAGCTGGTACTCGACAGCGGTGCCAAGCACACTCGCGTGCATGAAGAAGGCGCCGTCGCCGACCACGGCGACACAGGGCCGATCTGGCGCCGCAAGCTTGGCGCCAAGCACGCCGGCGACGCCGAAACCCATCGGCCCGAAGCCCATCGAGCCGATCAGCGAATCCGGACGCTTCGGCTTGCAGAATTGCAGCAGCCAGTTGTGATGCACACCGATATCGCTGACCAGGATCGCGTCCTCGGGCAGCACGCGGTCGATCTCGTAGGCGGCGCGCTGCGGGTTGATCGGCGTCGCATCGTCCTTGAAGCCCGGTGCGATCAGCGCGTCCCATTCCTTGCGGTAGCCGTCGATCGCCGTGACCCAGCCCTTACGCGCGCTCGCTTGCGCATCGATGTTCTTCCGGCTGCTGAGCTCGGCCAGCACCTGACGCAGGAAGGTACGCACGTCCGCCATCAACCCGAGCGCGACCGGATAGTTGCGCCCGATCTCCTCGGGATCGATGTCAACGTGGATCAGCTTCGTGGGGGGGATGGTGAAGGAGTAGCCGGGAATCCAGGAACTTGAGGTGCGGTCGTCGAAGCGAACGCCCAGCGCCAAGAGCACGTCAGCTTGCCGTGCCGCATGGTTGGCTTGATAGACGCCACCGCGTGACACGAGACCGAGTGCGAGCGGATGGTCGCTCGGAATCGCGCCGAGGCCACTAGCTGACGCCGCGACCGGAATTTGCAGTCGCTCCGCGAGCGCAAGCAGTTCGGTTGCCGCGCCGCCGTAACGCACGCCTTGCCCGACCAGAATCACTGGCCGCCTGGCGCCAAGCAGCATGTCGACCGCCTTGGTCACGCCTTCCGGATCGGCGCCGCAGCGAGATGAAATGTTGGCGTTCCATTCCTCCGGATTCGGCGTCTCTTCGGCGGCGGCTTCCTTGAAGATGTCGAACGGCACGTCGAGCACCACCGGTCCCGGCCGTCCGGTGACCATCGTCTTCCAGGCCTGCCGCACCGCCAGCGCCACCATGTCGCCGCGCGTCGGCTGGAACACCTTCTTACACATGGTGCGCACGGTCGATGGAAAGTCGGCCTGATAGTGCCGGTAGAGCTCCTGGAACGCGCCGCGGTTGAACTGGCCGGTCGGCACGTTGCCGGTGATCGCCATGAACGGCACGGAATCGAGATAGGCATTGGCGAGCGCGATCGGCAGGTTGACCGAGCCGGGGCCGCAGGAGGTGAAAGTCGCGACCGGTCTGCCCGCGACCCGGTAATAGACATCGGCCATGAAGCCCGCGACCGTCTCATGGTGCGTCGAGATGGTCTTGATGTCGCTCGAACGCTCGAACAGCGCATCGAGCAACCCGATATTGCCGTGTCCGCACAGGCCGAAAACGTACGGCACCTTCTCGCGCACGAGATAGTCGACGATGATCTGGCCGCCATTGAGGGTGTTGGTGGTCATTGGCCGTTCCTGATGACGCTGACCCGGTCCGTCACCCTGAGGTGCGAGTCGTTAGCGCGTTTACGCGCGTCTTCGACGCGCTATGGCGAGCCTCGAAGGGCGACGGCCGGGGCCGTGCATCCTTCGAGGCCCGCCACCCAAGTCGGCTGTAGCCGACCTGGGCACCTTAGACTGCCGATGTCGGGTAAACCCGACATCGGCGGCGGGCACCTCAGGATGACGGATTAAAAGGAGCGTGCGCAAGACCTACGACGTCATCACCCGCACCGGCTTTCCGTCGATGAACCCGCGGATGTCCTCGACCACGCCGGCGAAGTAATTCTGGTAATTCCGAAGCGCCACGTAGCCGAGATGCGGCGTGATCACGACATTGTCCATCTTGCGCAACGGATGATCCTTCGGCAACGGCTCGACGTCGAACACATCGAGGCCGGCGCCGCCGATCTTCTTCTCCCGGAGTGCAGCCAACATGGCGGCCTCGTCCACGATCGGTCCGCGTGAGGTATTGATCAGGTAGGCTGTCGGCTTCATCAGCGCGAATTCGGCGGGGCCGACGAGCCCGCGCGAGCGCTGCGACAGCACGACATGAATTGAAATGAAGTCCGACTGCCGGAACAGGTCTTCCTTGCTGGCATAATCGACCCCGGCCTCTTTGCACTTTTCGGGCGTGAGATTCTGGCTCCAGGCGATGACCTTCATGCCGAAGGCCTTGCCGATCGTGGCGGTGCGGGTACCGAGCTTACCGAGGCCGAGGATGCCGAGCGTCATACCGTCGAGCTCGGGGCCGATCGTGCTCTGCCAGATCTCGCCGGCCTTGAGCCGCGCGTTCTCGTAGCCGATGTGCCGGGTCAGCTCGAGCATCAGGCCGATGGCGATTCCGGAGGTCGGGCTGCCGAACGAGCCGGTGCCGCAGACCGTGACGCCGCGCTCGGCGGCCGCCGCCATGTCGATCGAGGCATTGCGCATGCCGGTGGTGATCAGGAGCTTGAGATCGGGCAGCTTCTCGATGACCGCGCGCGGGAAGGCGGTACGCTCGCGCATGGCGCAGACGATCTGGAAGCCTTGCAGCACCTTGACCACGTTGTCGGCGCCGCCCAGGTGCTCGTTGAACACCTTGATGTCGAGGTCGCCCGAGATTTTCGACCAGTCCGCGACCTTGAGCGCGACATTCTGGTAGTCGTCGAGGATTGCACAGCGATACTTAGCCATGTGGTCTTGATCCTTATCGAGGTTTCGAGCAGGCGGGTCGTTAGGCATCGCCCGGCGTGCGTGCGTGCGAGAAGAAAGGTGGGCAGGGGCAGTCCGGTTGGCAAGAATCTGCCATAACAAACGCGAAACCGGCCGGGGCCGCAATGGGGCCTCCGGCCGCAAACGATTTCGGACGTTCTGGGTAGGTCTCAACCCTTGATGCGGGCGAGGCCCTGCATCATGGGGGCGTCGGCAGGAGCCGCGGCGTTTTTGGCGCGCCACTTCGGGCCAGGTCCGCGCATGTAGTGCAGCTCAGGGCGGTACGGGTCCACCATCGAACGGAATAGACGGGCGAACTCGCCGAAGCCGCTGCGGCGCCGCAATCCAGGAACCTTCTTGTTCGTACCCATCGCCGTCTCCTGTCGGCTGGCCTGCGGGCAGCGCGACCTGCATGCCACTTGGTCGCGCCATGACGCGACTTGGTTCGGACAGACTCAGCCCGAATTCATTAAAAACTGGTAGGTATTTGCTGATATTTTGGCGCGATTTACGATTAGCGTTGCCGAGAAGTTACGGTGACGCTCGAACCGTAGATGCGGGTCCCCTCTTTCCCTCCGATACCGCGAGCTAAGCGAGTGGGAAGGGCGAGATTTCGACCGCTCTTAGGCCGTGCGGCGGTCTTGCCGTGATCGATTCGGGCAGGTAAATCAGCCGCAATTCCCCTACACCGGCGCTAGGACGGACGCGCCCGAAACACGAGGCGCTCCATGGCGCGGCAGTTCATCTATCACATGCAAGGCCTCTCCAAGTCTTATCCGGGAAACCGGAAGGTCCTGGAGAACATCCATCTGCAGTTCTATCCCGACGCCAAGATCGGCGTGCTCGGCGTGAACGGATCCGGCAAATCCACCCTGCTGCGGATCATGGCCGGCATCGACACCGAGTATAGCGGCGAGGCCGGGGTCGCCGAGGGCGCCCGGGTCGGCTACCTGCAGCAGGAACCGGAACTCGATCCCGACAAGACGGTGCGCGAGAACGTCATGGAGGGCGTGGCGCCGCAAAAGGCCATCGTCGACCGCTACAACGAGCTCGCCGTCAACTACTCAGACGAGACCGCGGACGAGATGACCAGGCTGCAGGACGAGATCGAGGCCAAGGGCCTTTGGGATCTCGATTCCAAGGTCGACCAGGCGATGGACGCACTGCGCTGTCCGCCCGACGACGCTGCCGTGAGCAAGCTATCTGGCGGCGAGCGCCGGCGTGTTGCGCTCTGCCGACTGCTGCTGGAGCAGCCCGAACTGCTGCTCCTCGACGAGCCGACCAACCATCTTGACGCGGAATCCGTGCATTGGCTCGAAAACCACCTGCGCAACTATCCGGGCGCGATCCTGATCGTGACCCACGATCGCTACTTCCTCGACAACGTCACCGGCTGGATCCTCGAGCTCGACCGCGGCCGCGGCATTCCCTACGAGGGGAACTACACCGCCTGGCTGGCGCAGAAGCAGAAGCGGCTCGCGCAGGAGGGCCGCGAGGAGGAGGCACGCCAGCGCACACTTGCCCGCGAGCAGGAGTGGATTGCGGCGTCGCCCCGCGCCCGGCAGGCAAAGTCCAAGGCGCGCTATAACGCCTATGAAGAGCTGGTGAGGAAGGCCGGCGAGAAACAGACTCAAACTGCGCAGATCGTCATTCCCGTGGCCGAACGGCTTGGGCAGAACGTCGTCGATTTTGAGGGCCTCACCAAAGGCTTCGGCGACAACCTCCTGATCGATGATCTCACGTTCAAGCTGCCGCCCGGCGGCATTGTCGGCGTCATCGGACCAAACGGCGCCGGCAAGACCACGCTGTTCCGTATGATCACCGGACAGGAGAAGCCCGACAAGGGCACGATCAAGGTCGGCGAGTCGGTGCATCTCGGCTATGTCGACCAGTCGCGCGACTCGCTCGACGGCTCCAAGAATGTCTGGGAGGAAATTTCGGGTGGCAATGACATCATCTCCTTGGGCAAGCGTGAGGTGAACTCACGCGCCTATTGCTCGAACTTCAACTTCAAAGGCGGTGACCAGCAAAAGAAGGTCGGGTCGCTGTCAGGAGGCGAGCGTAACCGCGTTCATCTCGCCAAGATGCTGAAGTCCGGCGCCAACGTGCTGCTGCTCGACGAGCCGACCAACGATCTCGACGTCGATACGCTGCGCGCGCTCGAAGAGGCGCTCGAAGATTTCGCGGGCTGCGCCGTCATCATCAGCCACGATCGCTGGTTCCTCGACCGCATCGCGACGCACATTCTTGCTTTCGAGGGAGACAGCCACGTTGAATGGTTCGAGGGCAACTTCCAGGACTACGAGGCCGACAAGATGCGGCGGATGGGGACAGATTCGACCATCCCGACCCGGATCAAGTACAAGAAGTTCTCGCGCTAGCCTCCTGGCAAGATTCTCCGATGGCTGACACTGCACCCTATCGCGGGGCGACCGAGGACTGGTCCGCGAAGCAGTACCTCAAGTTCGAGGACGAGCGCACGCGGCCGCCGCGCGATCTCTTGGCGCAGGTGCCGCTTAGCGGTCCGAAGCGCGTGGTCGACCTGGGTTGCGGGCCAGGAAACTCGACCGAGCTGTTGATGGAGCGGTTTCCAAGCGCGGAGATGATCGGCGTCGATTCATCGCCTGACATGCTGCAGCAGGCGCGCGAGCGGGTGCCAAACTGCACCTTTGTTAAAGGCGATCTCGAAACTTGGATGCCGCAGGAGCGCACTGATCTCTTGTTCGGCAACGCCGTGTTTCAGTGGCTGCCGGACCATCCCAAGGTGCTGGCGCGTCTTCTCACGGCATTGCCGCCGGGTGGCGTACTGGCGGTGCAGATGCCGGACAACACCAGGGAGCCGGCGCTGCAGTTGATGGAGGAGGTCGGCGCCAGCGGTCCCTGGGCCAACGCGATCGCCAAGTCTGGCGCTGCGCGGAACGACCTGTTGCGGCCCGAGGAGTTCTACGATCTGCTGCGGCCGCTTTGCAGCCATCTCGACATCTGGCACACGCATTACAACCACATCATGCCGAACCACGCCGGCGTGGTCGAATGGTTCAAGGGATCGTCGCTACGGCCGTTCTATTCGGCGCTCGACGGCACGATGCGCGAGCAATTCCTCGCCGCTTATTCCGACGCGATCACGCGCGCGTATTCGGTGCGTTATGACGGCAAGGTGATCCTGAAATTTCCACGGCTATTCATTCTGGCGGTTCGTTAGTTCTACTGCGTCAGAAGTGCCGCGCGGCGACGCCGTAAGTCATGGCGGTCATATTTGCGCCCCTCTCCCCTTGAGGGAGAGGGGCATGGAAACTTTCCAACGAGTCACGATAGGGTGAGGGGGCTTCTTCGTCAGAAGGCTTCTTACGAAGATACCCCCCTCACCCAAGAACGCTCGTGGGTTCTTTCTTTAGCCCTCTCCCTCGAGGGGAGAGGGCAAAAGCTGCAAGCTCCGAGTTTTCTGACACAGTACAAGTAGAGCATGATCCCGAAAGAGCCTGCCCCGGACTTGATCCGGGGTGCGAACCGGCTTCGGATGAGATCATGCTCAAACGTTAGGAGCCGACGGACTCGTTGTCATTCGCTGTGGATCGTTTCACCCGAACCTTGCTTGCCACCGGCCCGGTGTCGCCCATGTCGTCGATATAGTACACCTTGTGCCCCCGCCTGAGGTCCTCGAAATTTCCTGACAGCATCGCGTTGCGGTGGAAGTAGAGCAGGGTGCCCTCCTTCGTGAGCAAGAACCCGAACTCGCCGCCAGGGTCGATCTCGGCGATCTGCCCCAGCGCCTGGTTCGGCGCATCGTGATGGGCGACCTTGGTGCGGCCGTCGCGTTGCTCCTTGAGGTCGAGCAGGCGCCGCTCGGCAATGCGAAACGCTTCGTTGATGGCATTGTGCAGATCCGGCCGTTGAAATTTCCGCATCAGGTGATCAGGCTCGTGGCTGACCGCAATATCCTTGCGGCCTGGGATGCCGAGTTCGATATGAACAACCGGGGGGATGGTCCCGTTATTGTTGTTGGCCCGCTGGTCGACGCGGACCCGGCACGAGGTCAGGCGGTCATAAACTTTCTCGAGGTCCGCGACCCGCGCACGGATTTGCGCTTCGGCCCAATCGGATCGTTCGATGTTGTGAAAGGCGACTTCGAGAGGTACCTGCATTTGACGTTTCCTTCCGGACATTTCCGACTTTCGGCACAATTCTCGCTTTAAGCTAACGCGCTGAATTCCCAATTCGTTGCAGTGTTCCGGGGCGCAGAACCAACAGGAAACTCATGAGATTCCAGGGATTTGGATTTGCGGTCGCCTGCGCATGCGCAGCCGTTCTAGTCTTGGCTGAGCCCGCCCGCGCGGCGCCCGATGCGGCGTTCAGCCGCTGGCTGGAGAGCCTCTGGCCGGAGGCACAGGCCAAGGGCGTTTCCCGCAAGACCTTCACGGCTGCGATCCACGGGCTTGAGCCCGACCTGTCACTTCCCGACCTCGACCTGCCGAGCCGCAAGGGCCGGGGGCAACCCGAGCAGGCGGAGTTCGTCCAGACGCCGGCGGACTACGTCCGTGAATCCTCGATCGCCAGGCTTGCAACTCGCGGCAAGAAACTTGCGGCTGAGCATCGCGCGACGCTCGCCGCGATCGAGCAACGCTATGGCGTGCCGCCGAACGTCGTCCTCGCGATCTGGGGACGCGAGACCGCCTATGGCGGGCACAAGCTGCCGCACAACGCAATCCGCGTGCTCGCGACGCAAGGCTATTACGGCCGGCGCAAGGATATGTTCCGGGAGGAGCTGCTCCACGCGTTCAAGGTCCTTGAGGAGGGGCACGTCTCGCTCGCGAACATGCGCAGCTCCTGGGGCGGCGCGATGGGGCTCACGCAGTTCCTGCCGTCGGAATTCTTCAAACACGCGATCGACTTCAACGGCGATGGCCACCGCGACATCTGGGGCTCGATACCGGATGCGCTCGCGTCCGCGGCGCAGCAGCTCGTGAACAAAGGATGGAAGCGCGGCCAGCGCTGGGCTTACGAGGTGCGCACGCCGGCGAACGTCGACTGCACAACCGGCGTGCCGGAGTTCAAGCAGACCGTCGGCGAATGGCTGCAGCGTGGCTTCACGCCGACGCATGGCCGCCGGCCGACCCAGAACGACATCAATGAGCCGGCCTCGTTGCTACAGCCGGAAGGGACGTATGGCCCTGCGTTCCTCACGCTCAACAACTACTTCGTGATCAAGGACTACAATTTCTCCGACCTCTACGTGCTGTTCGTCGGGCACCTGAGTGACCGCATCAGTGATCCGCGGCCGTTCGAGACGCCATGGAGCAAGAACACGCAGCTCCGCAGCACGCAGGTCGAGGCCATGCAGAACACCCTGACCAAGCTCGGGCTCTACAAGGACAAGATCGACGGCAAGGCCGGGATGCTCACGCGTTCGGCGCTCGGGCACTATCAGAAAGCCAACCGCCTGAAGGTTGATTGCTGGCCGACCGCGGCAGTGCTCGAGCACATGCGGTCGAAAAGTGGTCGGAACTGATCCGCAACAGGGCGCAGCGCCGCAACAAAACCCGGCGGTGCTGGCGCCCCGCCGGGTTCACAACATTCGGGATTGCGGCGTTGGCTCGATCAATAGCCCGGGCAGACTTGCACCGGCTGGCCGGTGTAGCCAACGACGCGGCCATACGGGTCGTAGACCGGCTGCGATGCCCAGTAGCAGCCAGCGTATTGCACCGGCTGACGGTAGCCGTCGTAGACCACATAGCCACGCGGACGCGAGGCGAGGATGGCGCTGCCGATAATTGCACCACCGAGGATGCCTGCGGCAATGCCCGGACCCCAGCCCCAGCCGCCGCGGTGGTGATGGTGGTGCCAGTGGCGACGTTGTGCGGCGGCGTCAGTAACCGAAACAGCCAGCGTGCCGGCGATGGCGGCGGCGCCGACCAAGACAGTCAGTGTCTTTCGCATTGATGGTCTCCTGCGAGGCGGTCGGCTTGAACCGAGCGCGATCTGAGATGAGGTGGAAACGTCCCAAAACGCCCCCATGCGCTTGTACGTCTGGAAACAAGGCGCTTTCAATTTGTCGGAATTTTGTTGATTTTTAAGGTGTTTATGAACAGTAGCTTAACGAGGAACCGGCACGCCGAGTGGGCAAGGCGCAGCCGAGCGAAGCGCGAACGGGGAGCAAGCAAGCCATGAAAATCGACGGCCAGTGCCACTGCGGCGCCATTACCTACGAGGCGGAGGTCGACCCCGAGCATACCACGATCTGTCACTGCGCCGATTGTCAGACATTGTCTGGAACGGTGTTCCGCACGTCGATCCGCGCCGACGGCGACAAGTTCAGGATGCTCAAGGGTGAACCGAAGGTCTACGTGAAGACCGGTGACAGCGGCGCGAAGCGGGCCCAGGCGTTCTGCGCGAATTGCGGCTCACCGATCTATGCGACCGCTGCCGAGGGCGACGGACCGAAAATCTACAACATTCGCGCCGGTACGGTGCGCCAACGCGACCAGTTCGTGCCGAAGCTGCAGATCTGGTGCCGCTCTGAGCAGCAATGGCTCCCCCGACTGGGTTCGATCCGCAAGCTTGAGAAACAGTCTTAGTGTGGCGGTTCAGAAGTCCGCATCATCCTCGCGGCGAATCCGAAATGCGGACTTCTGAACCAAAGCCACACTAGATTCAAAAAGTTGCTAGTGTCCTTCGATTCCGAAGTTCGTAAAATAACCCGCCGCAAGACATACGAACTTCGGAATCGGGACACTGGCCCGCAACGGTTTCGCCGATGACAGGGGGCGGGAACTGGGCGACAATCCCGACAAATATTGATCCGGGAGGATTTCGCATGCATCGCTTGACCCTCGCTGCCGCGCTGCTGCTGCCGATGTTTGGTGCTGCCGTTGCACAAGATTATCCCACGCGACCGATCACATTGATCGTGCCGTTCCCGGCCGGCGGGCCAACCGACACGATTGCGCGCGTCACCGCGCAGTCGATGTCGAAGCCGCTCGGCCAGCAGATCATCATCGAGAACGTCAGCGGTGCCGGCGGCACGCTCGGCGCAGGCCGCGCCTCGCGCGCGGCACCCGACGGCTACACGCTGCTGCTTCATCACATTGGCCTTGCGACCGCGGATGCGCTCTACCGCAAGCTCCCCTATGCCACCAAAAAGGCATTCGCACCGATCGGCCTCGTGACCGACGCGCCGATGGTGTTCATCGGCCGCTCCGACCTTGCGCCGAGCACTCTCGGTGAGCTTGTCGCCTATGCCAAGAAGCAGGGCGAGAAGCTGACGTTCGGGACCTCGGGCGTCGGCTCGTCGTCGCAGCTCTGCGCCATGCTGTTTACGACCGCGATCCAGACCAAGCTCACCCAGGTGCCGTACAAGGGCGGCGGTCCGCTGATGAACGATCTGATCGGCGGGCAGGTGGATATCGGCTGCGAGCAAGCGACGACCGGCACGCCGCCGATCCGGTCGAAACGCGTCAAGGGCTATGCCGTGACCACCATGTCGCGGTTGCAATCGCTGCCCGACCTGCCGACCGCCAACGAGGCTGGCTTGAAGGGCTTCGCGCTTGGCGTCTGGCATGGCCTCTATGCCCCCGCGGGCACGCCGACGCCGGTGATTCAGAAGCTTGCCGGCGCGTTGCAGGTAGCGCTCAAGGATCCCGATCTCATCAAGCGCTTCGAGAGCATCAGCACCGAACCGATCGCGCCGGAACTTGCGACGCCCGAGGCGCTTCAGAAGCATCTGTCCGCCGAGGTCGATCGCTGGGCACCGATCATCAAGGCATCGGGCGAGCACGCCGACTAATCAGAGGGAGAGACAGCGAATGGCCACTTACACCTGGGACCACGTCCATCTGAAAACGCCCGATCCGGAAGGAATGGCGCAATGGTTTGAAAAGATGCTTGGCGCCGAGGTCATCCGGACGATGCAGCAGGGCAAGCCGCGCATCGACGTCAAGATCGGCGGCGCCAATGTCTTCATCGCTGAAAGCGATGGACACAATCCGCCACCCGAAATTCCTTATCGCGGGCTCGAGCATTTCGGCCTGTTAGTTAGCGGCATCGATGCGGTGGCCGCCGATCTCAAGGCCAAGGGCTGCGAGTTCACCAAGGAGCCGACCACGGTGCGCGCGGGCGTGCGCATCTGCTTCATCCGCGGGCCACAGGGAATATCGATCGAGCTGCTCGACCGGAATCATAAGGGCTAGAGAGGTGCGTATCGCTCGTGTTCCGGGCATCGCAGCACAAGCGAAGTGCAGTGCTGCGATGCAGACCGGGGACCCCGGTCACACCAAAAGCAACCGGGGTCCCGGATCAGCGGTGCACCACACGCAGTCAGGCCTGCGCAGAACTGCGTAACTGTCTGTGCGTGTTCTGCGCCGCGTCCGGAACACGCGTGAATTGCTTCAGTTGAACTTCAACTTCGCTGCCTTGGCGAGCGCGATGTTGGTTGCGACCTCGCGCTTTATCATGTCGTCGAACTGCGCCGGCGTCATCTTCAACGGTTCGATCCCCTGCGGCTTGAACTTTGCCTGGACGGCTGGCTGCGCCAACGCCTTCTGCGTTTCGGCATAGAGTCGCTCGATGATCGCGCGCGGCGTCTTCGACGGCACGAACAGGCCCATCCAGTAATTGTAGTCGGAATCCTTCAGCCCGGCCTCGAGCGTGGTCGGCACATCCGGCAGCGCCGTCGAACGCCCCGCGGAACTCACCGCCAGCGCGACGAGCTTGCCGTCGCGGATCAGTGGCAGCGCCGCCGAAATTCCCATGCATGTGAAGTCGACCCGGCCCGCCATGACCTCCGTCAAGGCTTCCGGTCCGCCCTTGAACGGCACATGGGTGGCGTCGTAGCCGCCGGCGATCCGCAACCGCTCGGCCGCCCAGTGGGTGGCGCTGCCGACCCCGGCTGAGCCGTAGGTGAACTGGCCGCTTTTCTTCGCGGCGGCAACGAGATCGTTCACGGTCTTGAAGCCGCGCGACGGGTGCACCACCGTCACATTGGGGATGGTGCCGAACGGAATAACGGCGGAGAAATCGCGCACCGGGTCGTAGCTGAGATTGGGGTAAGCCGCGGGCGCCGCCGAATGCGCGGCGGCCTGGATCAGCAGCGTGTGGCCGTCAGGATCGGCCTTGACGACGGAGGCCGTGCCCAGCGTGCCGCCGGCGCCGCCGCGGTTTTCGATCACGATCGTCTGGCCGAGCTGTCGCGATAGCGGGTCCATCACGATGCGCCCGACGATGTCGAGGGAGCTGCCCGCCGCGAACGGAACCATGGCCCTGATTTGCCGTGACGGATAGCTCTGGGCCGCCGCCAGTCGCGGCAGCGCGGGTGCCGCAAGCGCGGCAGCGGACATGGTCAAAAAGGTGCGGCGCGTGGCCATGGTCGTTCTCTCCCTGGTGTTTGTTGTTCTCTAGTGTGGCGGCTCAGAAGTTCGCATATCTGGCGGCCAGGTCGTGACGAACGTCTGAACTGAAGCCCATACTAGCAACTCATTGAATCCAGTGTGGCTTTGATTCAGAAGTCCGCATGCCGGACTCGCCGCGAGCATGATGCGGCCTTCTGAACCGCCACACTAGGCCCCTTTGAATCCGAAGTTCGCTAACGAACGTGCCGCAAAATCAAATGAACTTCGGATTCGGCACACTAGTCTATCGCGGGCGTCGAGCCGCGACATCGGACATCATGTCCTATGCCCGGCCGTACCAGCGGCCGACTGCGCCAAGCCGGACGCGGGCTATGCTGGCGCCGGGATCGGCACCTCGTGCACCTTCATCGCCATCGCGACCGAGGTGTAGTAGCCGATCAGCACCAGCACCTCGGCGATGCCGGGACGGCCGATCACCTTTTCGATCTCGGCGAATTCCGCGTCCGGTACTTTGCGGCTCGCGATCATGGCGGTGGCGAAGCGGTGCACTGCCTTCTCGTGCGGGTCGGTCAGCGGCGGCTCGGAGCCGGCGAGCAGCGCATCGATGACCGCCTGCGAGAGCCCGACCTCCTTGCCGAGCTTCACATGCGCGGCCTTCACGTAATCGCCCTGCCAGTGCAGCGCGATCATGATGATCACCATCTCGACCTCTCGTGTCGACAGCGACGAACACTTGTTGAGGAAGGTGCCGATCTGCTCCATGCCGCTGGCAATGGTTGGTGAATGAATCCAGACCCGATAGGGCCCAAGGATGCGGCCGCGGCCGGCAACCAGTTGCTCGAAGATATTCTTCTGCTCGGCGGTGAGCTGGTCGGGCGCGAGGTCGAGAAGGCGGCTCATGGGGCGTATCGTTCCCTGGTTGCGTTGGTGTGATGGCGGAGCGTAGCGCGAAACGTTGCTATCGCACATCCCGCCAGGCCATCCAAAAATCCAGACAGGTGTAATACAGCGTGGGATAGCCAACCTTGAGTCCCTGTGGCGAGACAACCAAGCCATCGGCACCGAGCGTGCGGTTGGCGTTGCGCATCCAGCGCGCTACGCGGGTCAGCGGCAGCCGCGCTTCCGTCACGGGATCGATGGCGACCACCAGCACCGTCTGGCGCTGCATCCGCCAGGTCGAAATGCCCTTGATCGCATGCCACGGGATCGGCTCCGCTGCCACACGCACATCACGCAGACCCGAGGGCGATATCGTGACCACCGGTCCGCGCTGGGCAATCAGCCGCCAGATCGCGACCGCCGCGCAGAAGCTGAAGAACACGATGCCGGAATAGCCGGCCGACACCGTGGCCGGATCGCTCGGCATCTCCGGAAACAGGCGGAACGCGAGCATCGCCGCAATTCCCGTCGACATCGCACTGAACACCAGCAGCGTGAACAACCGGGACGGCGAGGCATGGAATTCGATGGTGCGGGATGTGTCGGTTGTCGCGTCTTTTGTCGTGTCGGCGGTCATCGTGGTCGTGCGCTACCGGTGGGGGCATCGCCGGCGTATGGAGCGATACGGTCTTAGTTGCTACAGTGCGGGCAACGATACAAGCGGCTGTGACAGCGCAGCGCAACCGGGGGCGACCACTATGCTGACACGACGGACATTTATTGGCACGACGCTTGTTGGCACGACGGTTGGCGCCGGCGCGGTCCTTGCTGCGGGCATGTCTCCGGTGATCGCACAGCGCAAGCGCACGATTGTCGATGCGCAAATCCACCTTTGGACGGCGGAAAGCGAAGACTGGAAATGGGTGCCCGGCGCCAAGCCGCAACTGCCAGAACCGTTCACGATCGAGAAGGCGGTGCCGCTGATGGATGAAGCCGGGGTCGATCGTGCGGTGGTGGTGCCACCGTCGTGGCCGGGCGACCGCAATGACTACGCGATCGAGGCCGCCAAGCGCTATCCCAACCGCTTCGCTGTCATGGGTCGCATTCCGCTACAGAATCCGAAGTCGGCTGCGCTGCTGCCGAAGTGGAAGGAGCAACCCGGCATGCTCGGCGTGCGCGTGACGTTCATCACGCCGACAATGATGGGCTGGCTCAAGGACGGCACTGCCGACTGGTTCTGGCCTGAGGCCGAGAAGAACGGCCTTCCGGTCATGTTCCTCGCCAGCATGCAGGGGCCTTACTTCCAGCGCGTCGCCGAGCGCCATCCGCAGCTCACGCTCATCGTCGACCACATGGGCGTCACGTCCGGCGTCGTCCGCGCCGGACAAACGGCCGAAGCGATTGGGCATACGCTGTCGCTGGCGAAATTCCCGAATGTCTCGGTGAAGCTGTCGTCAGCGCCGCTGATGTCGAAAGAGGCCTATCCATTCAAAGACATGACGCCGCATATCCGGGCGCTGTTTGACGCGTATGGGCCGCGCCGATGCTACTGGGGCACCGACCTCACCAATTCGTTCGACAAGGCGACCTATCATCGGCGCATCACCCATTTCACCGAGACGCTTGATTTCCTGTCCGAGGATGACAAGGACTGGGTAATGGGTCGCGGCATCCTCGAACGGCTCAAATGGACCTAAAATCGGAGGATTTGCCGTTGCGAAAAAATGATTGACGTCGCTGCATAATGCCGCATTCGCGTGCTACAGACAGGCGGGCAGGGCAATCCCGCCGAGGAGTAGGTATGGCCGACGACGTAAAGAACGACAAGCCGAGTGCGGAACTGCGGAAATTGCAGCAAGCCGAGGACGGCAAGAAGGCCATGCTGGATTATGAAGCCGAAGCCGCCGCCCTGCGGGCCAAGACCGAGAAGCTGAGGGCGCTACGGCTCGCGCGCGACGCCGCCGCGCCGCCTGCCGCGGCCAAGACGAAAGCGTCCGCGGGCAAAAAGAAGACTGCCAAGGCCACAAAGGCGAAGGCGCGGCCCTTGTCGGACTGGCTCGACGACCAGAAGAAGGACGGAATGCGCGACTGAGTGCAGCCGCGAGCGTCGCGATTCCGAAGGTCGTACGACTTCGCAGCGACTTCATGTCGGCACCGCCGCGAGAATGATGCGGACTTCTGAACCGCTACACGAGTCTCGCGTCCCCTGTCGGCCGTGCTTGCTTCCGCCGCGCCGCGCGGTGACAATCGGCCATGCCCGTTCTCATCGTCCTTGGTTCGCTTCTGCTTTTCGCGGTGGTGTTCGGACCGCAATGGTGGGTGCGCCACGTGCTGGCGAAGCACGCCGACGAGCGGCCGGATTTCCCCGGCACCGGTGCGGAATTGGCCCGCCATCTGCTCAACGAAGCAGGACTGCAACAGGTGAAGGTCGAACAGACCGACCTTGGCGATCATTACGACCCTGACGATCTCGCCGTACGTCTCACGCCGCCGCATTACGACGGCCGCTCGATTGCCGCGGTGGCGGTGGCGGCGCATGAGGTTTCGCACGCGGTCCAGCACGCACGCGGCGAGCCCGCCTTCAAGCGGCGCTATCATCTGGTCAAGAACCTCGCCTGGATCGATCGGCTCGCGAGCGCCATCCTGTTGCTGGCGCCGATCGTGTTTGCCTTCGTGCATGTGCCGGCCCTGCTGATCTTGCAGCTTCTGGCAGGTCTTGCGCTGCTCGCGATCCGCGTTGCGGTCCATGTGACGACGCTGCCGGTCGAGTTCGATGCGAGCTTCGGCAAGGCGCTGCCGGTGCTGATGCGTGGGCGCTACCTCGCCGCCGGCGATCTCCCTGCCGCTCGTAAGGTACTTAAGGCGGCGGCTTACACCTACGTGGCGGCCGCGCTCGCGACCTTGCTCGACATTGCGCGTTGGTTCCGGATGCTGCGGTTCTGAAAGCGGCGCATCAACCTCCGCGAGCATGCAGCATTTGTTTATTCATTCGAAATCGTGCTGTCGCCTTTCTGCAACGTCACATGCCTTTCGTATGAGCGTCACTGGCGGCGACGGCCAGTCGGATACGGTCCCGGCGCGACAGGGGGGTGTTGAGGTCGATCGGCTGCATCCGAAGAGATGCGTGTTCGAAGTCGATCGCTGACCGGGATTGAAAGTGGCCCTCCAAAAGTCGCTTGCATGCCGGCACAGACGGCACCCACCGATAACAACTATTGGAGAGTAAAATGAAGGTGGTGAAAAGTCTTCTCCTCGGCTCGGCGGCCGCTCTGGTCGCGGTCGCCGGGGCGCAGGCTGCCGATCTTCCCGTCAAGGCCAAGCCGGTCCAGTACGTGAAGATTTGTACGCTCTATGGCGACGGGTTCTATTACATCCCTGGGTCCGACACATGCCTCAAGTTTTCGGGCTACGTGCGGGCCGACTACGGCTACAACGTCAGGGGCGCCCGTACTCCGAACTACTCGGGCGCGGGCGGCGCGCAAGACCGCACGGTCGCCAACTACTCGACCCGGCACCGCGGCAGCTTCTCGACCGACAGCCGGACGCAGACGGCCTACGGCGTGCTGCGGACGTTCACGCAGATGCATATGCAGAACGAGAACGGCGGCGACTCCTTCACCCTCGCGCGTGCGTTCATCCAATGGGGCGGATTTACGTTCGGTCATACTGTATCGTTTACCGATCACGAAGGCAGCCTCGGCGATCTTGGTACCCTCCATTCGCCGCAGAACGACAGCAATACCAATGTCTCGGCCAACGGCGTCAACCAGATCGCCTATACGTGGCAGGTCGGGAACGGTGTCACGCTGAATGTCGGCGCTGACGAGCGTCGCGTGAAGCCGCTTGTGGATCTGTCGCTGACGTCGGTGGCGGCGGGTGTCAATCCGTCCTCGGCCCGCGCCGGCGACAACCACCCAAGTCCTTGGGTATCCCTGCGGATCAACCAAGCCTGGGGTAAGGCAAGCATCGCCGTCGTCGCCAATCACAACCAGGCATCCTACTATACGGACACCCTCTTGCCTGGCTGCGCCGGAGGCAATACCGGCACCACTCTGTGCGGCTATCCAAGCGACGAATGGGGCTTCGCCGTCATTTCCGGCGCCATGATCAAGCTCGACGCACTGAGCCCCGGTAGCCGTATCGGTTTCTATGCCAACTACGGCGTCGGTGCGACCGGCTATTCGGGCGGCGTCAACCTGTCGAGCCCCGGCCTGTACGGCGGCGGCAACCAGATCGCATTCGGCGTCCTCACCGACGCCGTCTACGTGAACGGTTCGGGCCTCGAGCAGACGACCGCGTGGACGGTCGGCGGCGGCTTCGAGTACTTCTGGACGCGCAACTTCTCGAGCGTGGTCTACGGGTCCTACACCGATGTCAGCTACAGCGATACCGTGGTCAACAATCGTTGGTTCTGCGGTGGCTCTGCGATCCTGGTTTCGCAGGCGACGACTTGCGATCCCAGTTTCCGGTACTGGACCGTGGGTACAGTCCAAAACTGGTACCCGCTGCGCGGACTGCGGCTGGCCGTTGACGTGATGTATACCGGCATCGACTCGGCGATGGATGGTTCGACCATCACCCTGACCAGCACGCAGGGCGCTCGTCCCTCTGGCACCTACCTTGCCAAGAACCAGGGCATTGCGTCGGCCGTGTTCCGCGCGCAGCGCACATGGTAGGCGCGAACTGAGCCTTACACAGCTCTCACCCGCGGCTAGCTGAACCTCGGCCGCGGGCAACCTCTGCAACGGGATGCGCCCCGAGCCGCAGACATTGAGCCCCGCAGCGATGCGGGGCTCTTTGCGTGAGAGCGGCAGCCAACGTCGCAAGTCTGTGAGCGAGGTTCTATCGGACAATTCAGGCGGCACGAACGGAAGGCGCAGCGTGCGCAGCGTGCCGCCTTTTTATGCGTTCGGCGCCTGCATTGGTGGGTTCCCATACCGCTCAAGAATGCGGCGCTGCCCCGCCAAGGCTGCATCCTGCTTAATCGGCTCTGGCCCGGTCCTTGCCGTTGCTAAAGCGCCGGGTCCACTCAGGCCAAGTAAGAAAAGCTATGTCAAATTTGACCAACTTCCCCGGGATGCCGCGTGTGCGTGAAGCGGCGTCCCACCCCCAGCGTAACGGGGCCGTACCGGGCTTCCGTCGCCTGCCTGCGGTGCATGCCCTCACCATGTTGACGATCGCCGCTTTTGCGGCGCTGGCGGTCGTCGGAGTCAGCCTCGCGAGCGAATATCACTCCAATCCATGGCTGCTGTCGTGGATTCCTTCTTATTGCTGCGTCACCAACGACTGCTGTTGGGAGGTCGCCGAGAAGGACCTCGCGTCACTGCCGGATGACAAGTGGCAGGTGAAAGCGACCGGCCAGGTGCGGGAGCGCACCAACTGGTCGCCGGACGGCAAGTTCTATCGGTGCGCCTGCGACTACGACACCGCTGCCGGCATCTGGATCAGGCACATCGGCGCCAACACGCGCTGCCTGTTCGTGCCGATGCGTTCGGCGAGTCTGAAGACCGGCTGAGCAGCAGGCGGCCGACGCGCGCCATGAGGTGAAGAGTAGCAACAGCGAACTGGTTATCCGCATCGCGCGTGCGTGGTGCCGCGCTGCATGATGGCTACGGCGTGCGTGCAGGTGAGACCCTGCGGTTCAACGCACCGTTCGTGCCTGGCGCCACATCGAAATGCGTGCCGGTGAGCTGAGCGGAGGCAACCCAAAACGCGCTTGTGCCAGCGGTTGCCCAGCTTGACTGCGGCGCCTAGACTCCCGGCAACCGCTTATGCTGCCGGCCGCCAAACGTATTGCGCGCGTGCGCAGCCAGAGGCCGTTCCAATGCCTGACGAAATGACGCATGCCACCATGACCTCGCCGGCCAATCCGGCAACGATCGAATCCTATCACGCCCACGTCTATTACGATCCGGCGTCGACCCGCGATCGCGCCGAGCGGCTGCGCGAACGCATCGCGACCGCGTTCCCGCAAGCGAGGCTTGGCCGCTGGCACGACAAGCTCGTGGGCCCGCATCCGCAATCGATGTATCAGGTTGCGTTCCCGACCGACATGTTGGCGGCGTTCGTGCCGTGGCTGATGCTCAATCGCGACGGGCTGACCATCCTGCTGCATCCGGAAACCGGCAACGCCTATCGCGACCATACCGCGCATGCGGCCTGGTTCGGGGCCGTGCTGCCGTTGCGGCTGGATGCCTTCAAGAACGGTGACGCCGACTGACGGACCGGAGACTCCATGACTTGGCTGTCCAACGTTCCCCAGTGGGGAGTGATTTTCCTGCTGGCGATCCGCTCCGCGCGCGTCATCTACGCCGATCTCAGGGATAGCCACGCGCGAAAGACGCATGGCGTGCTTGGTGTCGTGCTGACCGAAGCCGCCTACGTTGGCTTGCTGGCGGAGCTGCTGTGGTGGGGTGGCTTCTGGACCTTTCAATAGGAACCACGCAAAGACCCCGCATTGCGCTGCGCTCCGGCCTGGCTACGATGCCCAAAGTCCGGGGAGAACCAGAAAATGCTGGAGAAAGCTAAAGCGGCGGGCGTCGACCCGCAGCACGTCGTCGTCACCGAACCGGTGCGGGGCTCAGACATCCCTGTTCAACTCATATATGTCGAGTTGATCGACGGCGTCTACGCGCCGATCGGGCTGCGCACCCCGCCGGGGCAGGGGCCGTTTCCGCTGGTGCTGTTCGCGTCCGGCAATGGCGGCGGCGGCATGGCTGTCGTGCGCGACTTCACCCAAAACGTGAGCTGGACGCAGGAGGAGTTTCTCAAGGCCGGCTATGCCGTTGCGTGGATACGTTACCGCGCCGAGGTCGATTACGCCTACGATAAGATTGGCAAATTGGTTGAGGACAAGCGCCAGCGGCGGCAGCTTCTCAATCGCGGGCCGCTCGAATACGAGGACGTGATCTCGATCGTCGAATACGTCAAGACGCTGCCGGCTATTGATCCCAAGCGGATCGGCTACATGGGCATGAGCCACGGCGGCGAGATGGCCTTCAAGATCGCGTCCGAATACCAAGGCGTGGGCGCCATGATCGCGTGCGAGCCGGCGGCGCATGAATTCCTGCGGCTGCGCCCGGACAACACGGCGCGCATCAATCCCGAGACCGGGCTGCTCGACGTCGAGCGCATGCTGATGCGCGAGCCGGAGAAGGTGCGTCCTCGCATCACCGAGGAGGTGGCGCGCTCGCGCATGGAGCCGATCGCAACGCCGATCTTCGTGCAGGGCCGCAACTCGGACGAGCTGCAGGGCATCTTCCGCGTCTGCTACGACCTCCTGGTCGAGCTCGGCAAGGATGCGCGCTGGGCGACCTACGAGCACGACCTGCATGGTTTCGTCTATGTGCGGCGGAACGAGGCCGGCGTCTACGCGCCCGATGCTGTGCAGCGGCAGGCGGTCGCGGATTCAATCGCGTTCTTCGACAGCTATCTGAAGGGAAGTCAGTGAGCATGGCGTCCACGACATTCGACTACGCGCCGCTGTTCAAGCCAGGCCTGCCGGCGCCGGCGGTGAGGTGGACCGGCTTGGCCAAATACAATTTCATCGGCGGTAACAACGACGCCGCTCAGGTGCCGGTGGACGGCTTGATCGCTGCGTCGACTGCCGTGCTCAAGCGTGAGGGCCATGCGCTTGCGACCTACGGCCTCGCCCACGGCCCGCAAGGCTATCGGCCGCTGCGCGACTTCCTCGCGCAAAAGCTCAAGCGCGATGCCGCCATCGCATGCAGCGCGGATGACATTCTGATCACGTCAGGGTCTTTGCAGGTGATCGATCTCGTCAACGGCGTCTTCCTTACGCGTGGCGACACCGCGATCATCGAGCAGGAGTGCTATCAGGGCTCGATCAACCGGCTGACCAGGCTTGGCGTCAACACCGTTGGCATCCCGCTCGACAGTGACGGCATGCGGATGGACCTCTTGTCGAACGCGCTCGATGACCTCAAGCAGCGCGGCGGCCGCGCAAAATATATCTACACCATCCCGACCGTGCAGAATCCGACCGGCAGCATCATGCCGGAGGTGCGCCGTGCCGAACTGCTCAAGCTGTCGGCAGCGCATAGCGTGCCCGTGTTCGAAGACGACTGCTACGCCGATCTGATCTGGGACGGCAAGCGGCCGCCCGCGATCTACGCCATGAGTCAGAGCGGCAGCGTCGTGCATATCGGCTCGTTCTCGAAATCGATCGCGCCGGCGTTGCGCGTCGGCTACATCGTCGCGGGCTGGGATGTGCTCTCGCGCGCGCTGGCGATCAAGACCGATGCCGGTTCCGGCGCGCTCGAGCAAATGGTGCTCGCCGAATACTGCGCACCGCATTTCGCGTCGCATATCAGCGAGCTGTCGCGCGGGCTGCGTGTGAAGCTCGATGCGCTGATGGATGCGCTCAACGAGCAGTTCGGGACATCGGCGGAGTTCGAAGAGCCTCCTGGCGGGATCTTCCTGTGGGTGAAACTGCCCGACACCGTCGATATCGTGAAGCTCTACCAAGCGGCGCTGAAGGCCGGCGTCGCGATCAATCCAGGGCCGGATTGGTCGGTGAACAAGGAGCGCAGCCGCAGTCGAATGCGGCTCTGCTTCGGAAGCCCGACCCTCGACGAAATCCGCGAGGGCGTCGCCGTGCTGGCCGAGGTGTGCCGGACCGAATTCGGCGTGCCCACGCGAAGCGCCAACGTGACCCGCGCGGCCGCCCGGTCGTAAGGCCGGATCGCTTTGAATCAAAGGCGCGTGAACGCTCGCTTTCGATGAACGAAGAGGGCTGCTCCGGTGTTTATCCGTATGGCGGCCGGGTCACGGCCACGCAAGCAGGAGATATCCATGCGCATCGTACTGATCGGCCTGGCGGTTCTCACGGTCATCCTGCCGGCAAACGTCGAGTTGGCGAGCGCCCAGCCGAGGCCCTGGTGCCTGCAGTCAGGGCGCGGTGGACCAGGTGGCGGCCTGCCCGATTGCACCTACTACACGCTGCAGCAGTGCCTCGCATCCAGAGGCGGCGGCACTGATGGTTGCATGCAAAATCCGGCGATCGGTTGGGACCGGATCGAAGGCAAGCGCTATGCGCAGCCGCCTCGGAGCGGTGCGCGCGTCCGCGGCTATTGAGCGATCGCGCCAAAAACGGGCGAAGCGTCATGCGATCTTGCCGTTGGACTTGCTCACAAGCGCTTCGACCCACGGAAACGCGACAAGCAGCACCAGCGCAATCGCCACGCCGATGACGACGACATCCCAGCGCCCGAGACCGCAGGCGATGCCGAGCGCGGCCGTCACCCACACGGTCGCGGCCGTGGTCAGGCCCTCGACCATGCGCGCCTTGGCGTCGCGCAGGATCACACCGGCACCAATGAAGCTGATGCCCGCCATCACGCCCTGAATGATGCCTTGCACCACGCGGCTGAGCGCGTCGGGGTTCTCGGTCATCCCATCGACCTGAATGGTTGCGACGGTCGCCGCGGCCGCGCCGAGTGCGACCAGGCCAAGCGTCCGCATGCCGATCGGCTTGTTGGTGAGGTCGCGATTGATGCCGATGGCGGCGCCTGCCAATGCGGCGGCGCCGAGCCGAACGCCGACGTCGAGAATAGGAAGGTCCATGGGAATATCCCTGGTTACAACAATTTGCACCGGGATAACGCGCGAGGGGCCCAAATCGACGCACGGGTCCGCAAGCCGCAGGCTCCGTAGACGGCATGGCGAACGGTGTGTGGCCTGGGATAAGATCAGTTCAACCGCGCCCGCTGACTGCCGACAGGAGACATCATGGCTCGACGACCGAACGATACGCGGGATGCCGCCGAGGCGGCTTTCAAGAAGGCGACGACGAAGACGCCGGAGCCGATGCCGTCGTCGATACCAGGTGCAAAGGAGATGGTGGCGCTGCGCCTCGACCGCGACGTCCTGGACTTCTTTCAGAAGGACGGGCCGGGCTGGCAGGACCGTATCAATGCGGCGCTGCGTAACGCAGCGGGATTGTGAGGGCTTTGAGATCCGGCATCGAGCAGTAAGCGCGTGTGACACATGCACACGCGCTTATGCTCAACGACCCTTGCCGTTACCGCACACCGCGTGAGCGCCTCCCGTAGCGGCGCGACCTCTTGGTGCTCCGCCGGTGCGCTCGCTGATGGTACGCCCGCGGCTGCTCGCGATAGCCGGGTTGGACGCCATAGGCGGGTTGGACGCCGAGCAGTCCCTCGACGCCACCGATGATGCCGCCAACCGGGGCGCCGACGACGGCACCGACCGGACCGGCGATCCGCCACCCTTCACTCGCACCATGCGCGACGCCGCCCGGAATGCCCTGAGCCTGCGCCGCGAGTGGCGCTGCGATGGATGCCACGATCACGCTTGCAAATAATAGTTTCAGCCTCACGCCTGATCCCCTTTTTTGACAGAGAAGATGTCAGACACCAGCGGAACGCGGCGCTTCCGCGGCGATCATGTGGCAGCGTGGCATTTAGTGGCCGTTGCACGCGCTTTCATCGCGAGTGCAGCAAAATCGTCACACAATGGAACCTGCCTAAGCTCGATGTACTGGTAGCCACGCACGTTTGGCTCGCACCAGCGGTAGGACTTACTTCGGCTTGACGGTCGGATAGATGTTCGCGCCGTAGTATTCGCGGATCTCGGCAATCTGGTCGGGACCGGGCGGCGCATATTGCAGCCGCTTGCTGGTGAACGTGCCGCCCATGATGCGGTCAAGCTTTACCGCCATCTCACCCATCTTCACCAGCGTGGTGATGCCGTTGAGGATCGGCGCGCCCGATGGCGTCGTGTAGACGCCGGCATGCGCGAGCAGCGCCATCACCACGCCGCCGGCCGCGATCACCACCTCGGCTCCGGCATCGGTGTTGGCCTTCGCGGCAGATTGGAATTGGCCGATGAGATCGCGCTGCACGTCCTTGTTCTCGAAACCTTCGTCGAGGTTGAGGATACGGTCGGTTTTCATCCGGTTGACGGCGGCGAGGCGATCCTTGAGGCCGTAGTGCACGACGTTCTCGACGATACGCGGCGTGAACTTCTCGTTGATGGTCACGAGCGAGAAATTCGCACCCATCATGCAGGCGACATGCAGGCTCGTCTCGCACAGGCCAAGCACCGGGAAATTCGCGATCTCGCGGCACTCGCGCAGGCCCGGGTCGGCGATGTTGCCGATCAGGAAGGCGTCGAAGCCCTGCGCCACCGCGGTGTGTACGTTCTCCATCACCTCGCCGGTCTCGAGGAATTCGAGATAGCGGTATTGATCGGCGAAGCCGCCGATCTTGGTGATGCCGTGGATCTCGATCTCGGTATCGGGGTCTTTGACCTGGTCGAGGATTTGCCGCAGGTATTTGGGATAGGATTTCCACTTCGTCTCGAAGCGGCTCATGCTTTGGTACCAGATCTTCATCGCCATCGAAGGCTCCCCTGCGTCGTCTCACCACGGTTCGTGCCGCCCGTGATGACGGCAGGATCGTCCGCCGTCAACGGGAAGGGTAGGATCGAGCAGCGGGCTCGCTCCGACACTTATGATTATGGTACGTTCAAACAGCGAGTTCGCGGCATCGCGATGCGCTGCCAACAAGAACGAGAAACAAGGAGGGGGAGGGATGCTCGCAGGGCAAAGATTGCGGAGCCTCGTGGTCGCAGCGCTCGCTGCCGCCATGTCAACGAGCGCATCGATTGGCCCGGCTACAGCGCAGGACGGTTCGTATCCCTCGCGCCCGATCCGGTTGATCGTGCCGTTCGCGGCCGGCGGCGGGACCGACACGATATCGCGCATCTTCAGCCAGGTGCTGTCGGAGCAACTCAAGGGCACGGTTGTGGTGGAGAATGTCGGCGGTGCCGGCGGATCGATCGGCACCGGGCAGGGCGCGAAGGCCGCACCTGACGGCTACACGCTGGTCACCGCGACACCGTCGATCGCGATCAACCCGCATATCCAGAAGAGCGTCCCCTATAACGTGCTGCGCGACTTCGCGCCGGTCGTGCAGATCACCACCAGCCCGGTCGTGCTTGTGGTCAACAACGACGTCCCCATCAAGTCGGTCGCCGATCTCGTCGCGCTTGCGCGCGCGAAGCCGGGCGCCGTGAATTACGGCTCGGCCGGCATCGGCTCGTTCAATTTCCTCGCCACCGAATTGTTCAAGTCGCTCGCGGGTGTCAACCTCACCCACATCCCTTATCGCGGCACCGGGCCGGCGCTGATCGACCTGATGGCCGGCCGCACCCAGGTGCAGTTCGAGAACGCGCCGGCGGTGCTTGGCCAGATCAGAAACGGCAAGCTCAAGGCCATTGCCGTCGGCACCACGCGGCGGTCGGCCATCCTTCCAGATCTGCCGACAATTGCAGAAACTGTGCCGGGATATGAATCGAGCTCATGGCTCGGCCTCCTTGCGCCCGCCGCGACCGATCGTCGAGCGATTGAATGCCGCCATCAACAAGGGGCTTGGCGACGAGGCGATCCGCAAGCGGCTCGATGCGCTCGGCGTCGAGCGCGTCGGCGGTACGCCGGATGCGTTCGCCGCTTATCTGCGCGCCAAGGTCGCCGAGACCGACACGATTGCCAAGGCCGCGGGGCTGCGGCCGGAGTAGGCACGTTGACGCGGGGGCGGGTGTTGCGCCGCACGGCTGCGCTATACTAGTGGAGTGGATTTGACATTCGCTACCCCGTTGACCGCAGACTCCCAAAGCGAATGTCAAATCCAAAACTCCACTAGCAGCTTATATTTGCTAGTGGTCCTTTGATTCTAACGTTCGCAAAGTTGCCCGCTGAGAAGGGATGCGAATGTTAGAATCGGACCACTAGCGCCACGGCACACACAAGCCGCAACGGGAGGACGTGATGCGCAGGACCACGAGGTACGGGGCGATCGCATTGCTGCTAAGCTTGATCGCCGGCTCGGCGATGGTCGCGGTGACGAACGCCAGTGCGCAAACACAGCCGCAGACCCTCAAGGTCGCGGTCGCGCAGCGCGGCTTCTGGAATTCGTCCTTCGTCGAATTCGCTCTGCGCCAGGGCTTCTTCAAACAGGAGGGGCTCGAGATCGAAATCCTCTACACCGAAGGCGGCGCCTCGACGCTGCTGCCGGTCGTGTCCGGCTCGATCGACATCGCGATGACCAACGGAACGCTCGGCGTGATCGCCGCCTTCGCCAAGGGCATGCCGGTGAAGATCATCTCGGCGGAGGCGACCGGGGCGCCCGACGCGTTCTGGTATGCGCGCGCGGAGAGCGACATCAAATCGATCCGGGACACCAACGGCAAGACGGTCGCGTTCTCCTCGCCCGGCTCCTCGACCAATCTCATCATCCTGCAACTCGTCAACCAGGAGAAGGCGACGCCCAAGCTGGTCCCGACCGGCGGCGCGCCGGGAACGCTGACGCAGGTGATGAGCGGCCAGATCGACGTCGGCTGGTCGGTGCCGCCGTTCGTGCTGCAGCAGGTCGCCGACGGCAAGGCACGGATCATCGCGCGCGGCAGTGACGTCGAGGCGATCCGCAACCAGACCATCCGCGTCAACGTCGCCAATGCCAATGCGCTCAAGCAGAAGCGCGATGCCTTCGTGCGCTACATCCGCGCACTCTCGCGCGCGATCGACTGGGCCTACACAGGCGATGCTGCGATTGACGCCTATGCCGAGATCGCCAAGGTGCCGCGCGCGCTCGCGCAGCGCACCCGCGATGAGTTTTATCCGAAAGCGTCGCTGCAGCTTCGCGAGGTCAAGGGGCTCGACCTCACGCTCAAGCAGGCGGCGGCGTTCAAATACATCAGCGCGCCAATGACGGCGGCAGACGTGCAGGCGAAGTTGATCGAGATTCTTGCACCGAAATGATGTTGAGCACTAGGTTCGGGACCCATAAGGCGATGACGACGGTGCTGTGAGTCTTCGTCCCGGCGATGCTCCTTCCGATACTGACCAAAGGTGTCGGATGACGCTCCGAGCGTTTCGGTGGTCTTTCGAGTACCCGGGACCGTTCGACGGTCCCGGTGTTGTCTAATTATAGCGTTAGCCCACAAGCCTGACGGATGGCGACCTGAACCGGCGAGGGGGGCAACGCCGGGTCAAATTCACCCCTCGGCAGCAGCGGTGGTTGTGCCATGAAGCGCGGCCGCTCCCCTCGGTGAGGTTGCGCGGCATGAACGAGGAATGGGTGGCACAGATAGACGGTGCCTGCCGCACCAGTTGCCAGTTCAACCTCGCAATCTTCTGTAGAAGCGTAACCATTGGCAGAGATCTGCCTGAGCGTCGCACCCGCGTCGCCATAGGGCAGTAACTCGCTCGCAATGGTGGCATGCGAACCTTTCCGTATCTTCGTGGGCGCATCATCAGGGCCAACATCCGAGAACAGGAAGAGCATCAGCAATGCGCGTCCGCTGCTCTTCACATTGGCACGCCACTCCATGAAATCCGGATTGTCGGAGCCAAAACTCATGTCCACATGCCAGCCATCATCACCAGGGGATTCCGGCGAGGGAAAGCGGATCGGAAGGGTTCCGAGGCCTTTGGGCGCAAGCCAGCGGCGATCACCGACGAGTTGATCGTAGGCTTTGTGCAGGAGCGGCGTGTTGGCGGCTTCAATGAATGGGGGCGAAGCCTTGGACCCCACCCGAACAACTGGTTGAATCCAGTTTTCGGGTTCGTCTGGCGACAGACCAATATCCGCCCACAGCTCGTCCCTGCATTGCTTTGCAACGTGGTTGCTGAAGGCGTTTTCGATTTTGACGAAACCGTCGTCGATGAAGCTCTGGACCTGATGGGAGGTCAGGCCGATGTGCTCGGCTTTGGGCATTACACATTCTCCGTTCGGCCATCGCGTCAGCGCAGCCGTTTTGATCTGATTGGCGCGGATGCGCCGGAACGACTTGGGCCGCTCAGATCAGGGGAAAGAATGTGGACATGAACATCATGATGGGAACGTATACTGAGGCGGAGAGCGCAATCAAGATACGCAGGACATAGAACATCCCGAACAAGGTCCGTCGTATGAATGGCAGTATCCTTCGATTTCGAAGTTCGAGGGCGCCGCAAAACGTTAGGAACTTCGGAATCGGGAACACCGGCGGTACCCGCCGCAACAGTTGCGCACGGTGAAACCAGTTTGCGCAATTTCCGGAAAGTCATCCGACATCCGATTGTCTACCTGAGGGTTGTCGCACCGACACAGGAGCGACAGCGGCGTCGGGGCGCGGCGTTTTATTAAAAACGTTCGCGTGCAGAGGCCGCACTTGGAAACACATTGCAACAGATAAAAGGAACCCTCCCATGAGACTCCCTCTCGCCATTGCCACGCTTGCGCTTGCTGTCACCACCGCGCTGCCGGCATTTGCCGCCACGCCGACCGCCCCGCTCTTGGCTTCGCTGCAGAATGCCGCGGCGACTCCGGTCGAGGCCGTGCAGCATCGGCGGGCGACGCGCCAACGCCAGACCCGTACGCGCGCCTATCGCAACGGCTACAACGCCTACGCTGCGGCTCCCTACAGCCGCCGCGTCAGCTCATGGGGCCACTGCGTCAGCGGCCTCGATCGCGGCGCCCGCAGCGCCTTCCCGGCTTGGGATCTCTGCTGAGTTGGATTTGTGCTGAATCGGACAAGCTCGTGCGCGGATATCTGATATGTCAACGCGAGCTTGGGCCAAAAAGGTCGGCACAAAAGCCTGGGCCGTGTCGCTCGCAGGATGGTCCTTCCCCATCCTGCGAGCTTTTCGTCGAGCCTGTCACGCATGCAGGTTCTTCTCGCTCTCCCAGAAATCCTGATCTTCGATTTGGATCGTCACGTGGGCAAGCTTGAATTCATGCATCATGCGCTCGCGCGCTTCGCTCAGGATGCGGCGGCATTGGCCCATGTCCCGCACGACGACGTGGCCCGTCATGCAATCGAAGCCTGAGGTGATCGTCCAGACGTGCAGGTCGTGCACGGCGACGACGCCGTCGATGCTCATCAGCCGGCTCTTGAGCAACTCGAGATCAACCGCCGCCGGCGTGCCCTCGAGCAGGATGTGGGTCGCCTGTTTGAGCAGGTTCCACGTCCGCGGGACGATGAAGAGCCCGATGCCGGCCGCGACGATCGGATCGGCGAGGGTCCAGCCCGTGAGCATTACGATCAGCGCCGCGATGATGACGCCGAGCGAGCCCAGCATGTCGCTGAACACTTCGAAATAGGCGCCTTTGACGTTGAGGCTTTCGTCCGCGCCGCTCGCGAGCAGCCGCATACTCGCGAAATTGGCAGCGAGGCCGATGACGGCGACGGCGAGCATCACGCCGGTGCGAATCTCGGGCGGCGACAGGACGCGCTGATAGGCCTCGTAGAGGATGTAGCCGGACAACAGCAGCAGCACGACCGCGTTCAACAGTGCCGAGAGAATTTCCGCGCGCAGGTAGCCGTAGGTCTTCCGCGGCGTCGCGGGCCGTGCCGCGAACCGGATCGCGAACAGCGCGAGCGCCAGCCCGCCGGCATCGGTCAGCATGTGCGCGGCGTCGGCGATGAGCGCCAGGCTGCCGGCCCAGAGGCCGCCGATCACTTCCACGACCGTGATGGCGCAGGTCAGGCCGAGCGCCATGGCGAGCCGCTTCGCATGGCGCTGGCCCATCGACGGTTCAAGTCCGTGCGCGTGTCCGCCGTGCATGCGGGCCTCGTGGTTGGCGCGTCATTCGACCTATCATCTTCGCATATGGCAATGCTCTGACGTCTGCGCTAGCGATCGAATCGACGGTCGCGTGCATGCTCTTCGATATCTCGGTCTCATGGCGAGCGTCCCGCGCGAACGATAGCGCCGTTCGGGCCGCAGCACTCAGGGCGAATGAACGAGGCGTCATCCGCCGAAGTCGGGAGGGTTACGCCTTCGGCGGACTGCCCTGCGGCTCGAGTGACTCAACGGGACGTGAGCCAGAGCGCGAGCGAGAGCACGACGCTGATCAGGATGCTGGTCGTGACCGGAATGTAGAGCGTGCCGTATTCGCCGCTGATGGTGATGTCGCCCGGCAGGTGTCCCAGGCCGAGGCGCGACAGCCATGGCCAGAGCAGGCCCGCCGCCACCAGCACCAGACCGAGAATAACAAGGAACCGTGCCATTGCCGCACTCCTTGCTGGATATATCGGTAGCCGATGCGGCGCAAGGAAGCGGGCGATCGCAAGCCGGACTTCTGAACCACCACGCTAGTAAACGTTTACAACTGTATCGATTTCATCAAGCCCAGTTCAATAAAGATCGTTGGTTCGATCGCATCGAATGGCACGCCGCCGGAAGCCGCCGGCCAAAGGACGGCGCGCGTGATGCGGCGGTCAAATACCAAAAATTGTCCGAGATCGAACTTGCTGCAAAGGCCGCCTCCGATAAACTCGTTGCGAGGGACAGGATGGGGGGCATGGGTGGCAATCTATCGTTTACTGGAGAAGTCCGGCTTCGGGCCGGACGAGATCGCGCGCATGACCGCGGCGCATGAACTCACGTTGAAAGAGCTCAAGCTCGTCGATCGTTCCGATCCGTTCACCGACACGATCGCCAGACACATCATCGAAGTCGCGCAGACCGGCGAAAAAGATCCCGAGCGCATCTGTGCGCTCGCGCTCGATCTGCTACGCGCATAAGCCACGCACTGCCGTCATCCATGCCCCCTGGTCCGCGTCGTCCTGATCGCGAGGCGGCGGGAGGACCTACGATACCTGGGCGGTGGTTGCGATAGGCCCTGCATGTGATCGTGATCGACGATGAGTTATTCATCGTCGATGTCGACGAGCCGCCGACGACCAGCGTTGGCAAGCGCGCCCTGGCCAACATTTCGCCGTTGATATCCCGGCACCAAGCAGTGACAGACGTGGCCGGACGGATGTCTAATGATTCAGACGGCGCGCCGCTGCCTATGCCACGATCAATCGTAGTAGGCCGGCGCATATTTGCGCAGCGGTACTTCGCTTGTCTCATGGCCGATCCAAAGCTGGGCTTTGGCCTCCTTGAGAACAGCGCGCATGCGTTCGAGCGCGGCGAGCGATTGCGGAACATTAAAATTCCGCTTGGGCACGCGGCCGCCATCCCAGTTGGCCTTGGTGTGCACGGAATCGCCAGTCAGCATCACGGCGCCGGTCTTCGGCAATCGCACCAGCAAATTTTGATGCCCGGGCGAATGGCCGTGGGTTGCGATCATCACCACGCTGCGGTCGTTGAACAGATCGTGGTCGCCGTCGGGTGTGATGGCTTTCATGCCGGGCTTGAATGGCGAGACGCCGAGCGGCGGCTTCCATTCATACTCCGCCTTCTGCACGACCAAGGTCGACTGCGGAAACAAATTGAGATTGCCGACATGGTCCCCATGCGAATGCGAGAGCGCCACATAGTTGATTTCGGATGGCTTGAGGCCAAGCTCGGCAAGCTGGCTTTGCAAGGTCTTCTTGACGCTCCATACCCCGGCGCGGCTCTTCTGGCCATTGGGCATGTCGATGATGTGGTCGCCCACGCCGGTGTCGAACAAGACCCAACCGCGAGCGTGCTTGATCAGGTAGCAGGTGACGGTGAGAGCGCCTGGGCCGGATGCGCCCGGCGTAAAGCTCGACGCATCGTTCAGTGCGATGTCGCCGCAATAGAGGACATACATTCGTTCGATGCCCGGCTTGGTCTGTTGTGCGGACGCAGGCTGCGCCAAACTCATGAATGCGGATGCGATGAATGCCCAGGTCGCAGCGTAAGCGAAGGATCGCTTCTTCATGGCCGTCCCTCCCGTGTTCTTTTTGAGTGCGCGCAGAGCGCCCCTAAATTTGAACATACTGCCAAATCGCGTACCGTCCAACTTTCCTACAGTGCGGGCGTGGGGTCGCGGGACCACTGAAGCTGTTCTAAAATGAATCGGGCTGGAACGCACAGAGGTGACGCTTGCTTACGTCCGAAAGAAACGAATTGCTGACACGCGTCGGCGCGGGGACGCCGATGGGCAACCTGCTGCGCCGCTACTGGATGCCGATCGGCGGTGCGAGTGAATTCGACACCATGTCGATCAAGCCGATTCGCTTGATGGGCGAGAATCTGGTGCTCTACAAGGATGCGAGCGGCCGGTTTGGACTGGTCGACCGGCATTGCCCGCATCGTCGCGCCGACATGACCAACGGCTGGGTCGAGCACGGTGGTATCCGCTGCAGCTATCACGGCTGGCTGATGGACCACACCGGTGCTTGCGTCGAGCAACCTTACGAAGGGATAGCGCACCCGCGCCCAGCGAAAGACAATTGCCGCATCAAGGCCTATCTGGTGCGCGAGGTCGCTGGCCTGCTGTGGGCCTATATGGGACCGCAGCCGGTGCCCGAACTGCCGGTGTGGGAGCCATTCACCTGGGAGAATGGCTTTCGCGAGATCGTACTCGCGGACGTGCCGTGCAACTGGTTTCAGTGCCAGGAGAACTCCTGCGATCCCGTGCATTTCGAGTGGATGCACGACAACATGAGCAATCGGCTCCGCGGCAGCAGCGAAAACGCGGCGCCGAAACATCTCAAGCTCAAGTTCGAAGCCTTCGAGCATGGCTTTGTTTATCGGCGCGTGCGCGAGGGGCAGTCCGAGGACAGCCGCTATTGGACGGTCGGCCGCGTGGCGCTGTGGCCGAACGGCTTCTATCTCGGCAGCCATTTCGAATGGCGCGTGCCGATTGACGACGAAAACACGCTCAGCGTTGCCTGGTTCTTCGTGCGCGTGCCGAAGGGACGGGAGCCGTATGTGCAGGGCGCGGTCCCGACCTGGGTCAGCCCAATCAGGGACGCGCAGGGCCGCTGGATTACAAGCCACGTCATCAACCAGGACATCGTGGCCTGGGTCGGACAGGGCGCCATCGCCGATCGGACGAAGGAGAGCCTCCGTAGCAGCGATGTGGGAATTTCGATGATGCGCCAGCGTTTCTTCGCCGAAATGGAAGCGGTGGCGGCGGGGCGCGATCCGCTCGGCGTGATCCGTGATCCGCATGCTGCGGCATGCGTCGCGTTGCCGAATATCGCACGCGAGCTGAATACCGAAGGCATCACGCTTGCGGAACTTGGGAATTATCCCTTGCTGAAGCAGCGCTTCGTGAACGGATTCCAATTCCACTACGGCCAACCGGCTGATGTGCGGCAGGCCTTCGAGCAGGCCATGGGGATCGCGCGGAATTAGCGTTGATTCAATCACCGCAGCAGTCTGGTGCGACATCTTTACACGATCGGCAATTCCGTCCGGTAAGCGACCTGCTTCAACGCAAAGCTTGATCTGATGTTTGCGATGCCGGGCACGCGAGTCAGGTGCAGGATCAAGAACCGTTCATACGCATCGAGATCGGCGACAACGACGCGCAACAGGTAATCGGCTTCTCCGGTCATGAGATAACATTCCATCACCTCCGGGCGCCTGAGGATCTGCGTTTCAAACGTCGCTAACGCGCCCTCGACCTGCCGTTCCAATGTCACGCTGACGAATACGCTGACCGGCAGCCCGACCGACTTCTGATCGACCACCGTCGCGTAGCGCGAGATGATGCCGGCGTCCTCAAGCGCCTTCACGCGTCGTGCGCACGGCGAGGCGGAGAGGCCAACCCGGTCCGCCAGGTCCACATTCGGAATGCGGGCGTCCGCCTGGAGGACCTTGAGGATTTCGCGATCGATTTTGTCCAAGTGCTGGATTGGCATTTTTCACCAATTGACCCACAATGGCTTATAGAATCCACCAAATTTGACTGATTTCAAGGCGTAATCGCCAGAATTCGGCGCCCGCGTGCTGCTAATCCAGCACTGGGATATCGGCTTGCGGAAGTCGCCATGGACGCAATCGCGCGAAGGCCTGTTTTGGTGCCGAACGACGGCTCCAGCGCCGCGACCATCGCGACGCTGAGGTCCCTTGAAAGAAAGATTCTGTGGCTATCGGCGTGGATGATTCACCACGCGAACCACATCCGGCCGAGCCGCGACGGACTGAAAGTTGGCGGGCATCAGGCGTCGTGTGCCTCCGTCGTCAGCCTGATGACAGTGCTCTTCATGCATATCTTGCGGCCGCAGGATCGCATTGCGGTCAAGCCCCACGCCGCGCCGGTCTTTCATGCCATCCAATACCTGCTTGGCCGCCAGAACCTGCAGAAGCTCATCGGTTTCCGCGCGTTGGGCGGAGCGCAGGCCTATCCATCGCGAACGAAGGACAAAGACGGTGTTGATTTCTCGACCGGCTCCGTGGGTCTTGGCGTTGCCGCCACACTCTTTGCGTCCATCGTTCAGGACTATTTGCTCGCCCACGATCTTGTCGACAGCGGCCATCCGCCAGGCCGGCTGATCGCTCTGATGGGCGATGCGGAGCTTGACGAAGGCAACGTCTTCGAAGCGCTGCTTGAAGGCTGGAAACACGAGGTTCGCAATCTTTGGTGGATCATCGACTACAACCGCCAAAGTCTCGATGGTACTGTGAACGACAACCTCTTCCAGAAGATCACGGCCTTCTTCGAGAATGTCGGCTGGAAAGTGACTAATCTCAAATACGGCAAGTTGCTTGAGCGGGCGTTCGAAGGTCCTGCCGGGGGAGCGCTCAAGCACTGGATCGATGCATGTCCCAACCAGCTCTATTCTGCGCTGACGTTCAAGGGTGCCAGCGCGTGGCGAGAGCGTCTCAAACGCGACCTGAAGGGAAGCCGCGGGCTGTCTGAATTCCTCGACAGCTACGACGATGCTTCGCTCCACCGCTTGATGACGAATCTCGGCGGCCATGACCTTGAAGCTCTCGTCGAGACGTTCGAGAACGTGACAGACGAGCGTCCCCATTGTTTTATCGCGTATACGATCAAAGGGTGGGGTCTGCCGCTGGCCGGCCATCGCGACAATCATGCCGGGCTGATGACGCCCTCGCAGATGGACGAGTTCCGCAAATCCAACAACGTCCCGAAGGAACGCGAGTGGGAGCCGCTGGCCGGCATCGAAGACAGAAAAGCAGTCGAAGCATTTATTGCGAACGTGCCCTGGAAGCAGAAGCCGCTCGAGACCGACAAGCGGCCGCTCGTCCTCAAAGCGCGACTGGATGTTCCCGCGAGCAAACAAATCTCGACCCAGGCCGCCTTCGGTAATGCGCTCAATGCGATCGCCGGCGAGAGCAGCGAACTGGCCAGGCGAATCGTAACGACGTCGCCGGATGTCGCCGTGTCGACCAACCTGTCCGCATGGATCAACAAGCGCGGAGTCTTTCACCGCGCACCAAGGAGCGACGTCTTTCAGGATGAAAAGATCGCATCGCCGCTCAAGTGGTTCCTGGGACCGAAGGGCCAACATATCGAGCTTGGTATCGCCGAGAACAACTTCTTTCTGATGCTGGCCGCCGCGGGCCTGTCTGAAAATCTGTTCGGCAGCAGGTTGCTGCCGGTCGGGACGGTCTACGACACCTTCGTCAGCCGCGGGCTCGACGCGTTCGTCTACGCAGCTTACCAGGATGCGCGCTTCATGGTCGCGGGGACGCCATCAGGCATTGCGCTCGCCCCGGAAGGCGGCGCCCACCAGTCGCTGATCACGCCGCTCATCGGCATGTCGCTCCCAAACGTGGTCAGTTTCGAGCCTGCGTTTGCCGATGAGCTCGCTGTCATCATGCAGTGGGGATTTTCACACATGCAGCGCGCAGCGGGGAGCGCGGTCTACCTGCGGTTATCGACCCGAAGCATTGCGCAACCGCAACGCGCCATGACGCCTGCATTGACCGACTTGATCACCAGCGGTGCCTATTGGCTGAAAGCTCCGACGCCTGCAGCGGCGGCGATCATTGCGTACACGGGCGCGGTGGCACCTGAAGCGATCGCCGCGCACGCGCGCTTGTGCGAACGCCAACCCGGAGCGGGGCTTCTTGCCATCACGTCGCTTGATTGCCTTCACGCCGACTGGCTCGAACGAGGGGATGCCTCTCACGTCGCAACTCTGTTGAGCGCGGCTCCGCGGGCCAACATTGTCTCCGTGATCGATGGGCACCCGGCGTCGATGTCCTGGCTCGGCGCCGTGCGCGGCCAGCGCATCCGTCCGCTTGGGGTCAGTGCGTTCGGCGAATCGGCCGATATCCAGGATCTCTTCGGCCGCCACCGCATCGATGCGGATGCAATTGTCGAGGCAGCCAATCGCTTGGCGTCTTAATTGACGGTGACCACGGCGTGTGATGGTCCGAGATTAGTCAGCCCCCGCAGTCGCAGGCTCCTTATGCCCAACCGGCATGGCTGTGGGCTTGGGTGCCGGCTTGGGCGCGGGCTTAGGTGTCGGTGCCGGATCTGACCCGGTCTCCGGCGCGAGGACAGTGCTTCCATGCTGCGCCGCTTCGCCATGCTGCTTCAATGGACGATTGCCGGTCATTTGTCGCAGCAGGACGTAGAACACCGGCGTGAGGAAGATGCCGAACAACGTGACGCCAATCATGCCTGCGAACACCGCGACTCCCATGGCGTGACGCATCTCGGCGCCGGCACCGCTCGAATAGACCAGCGGCACGACACCCATCACGAAGGCGAGCGATGTCATCAGGATTGGTCGTAAGCGCAGGCGGCTGGCCTCGATCGCGGCTTGCACCGGCGTGCGCCCGGCGAATTCCAGTTCGCGGGCGAACTCGACGATCAGGATCGCGTTCTTCGCCGACAGTCCGACCAGCACGATGAGGCCGATCTGCGTGAAGATGTTGTTGTCGCCACCGGAGAGCCAGACGCCGGTCATCGCCGCAAGCAGGCCCATCGGCACGATCAGGATGATCGATATCGGCAAGGTCAGGCTTTCATAGAGCGCAGCGAGGACCAGGAACACGAGCAGAATGGCGAGCGGATAGACCAGCATGGCCGAACCGCCGGCGAGGATCTCCTGGTAGGTCAAATCGGTCCACTCGAAGCTGAAGCCGCGCGGCAAGGTCTCGGCGGCGATCCGCTCGACGGCCGCCTGCGCCTCTCCGGACGAGAAGCCCGGCGCTGGTCCTCCATTGATGTCGGCCGCGAGGAAACCGTTGTAGCGCATGGCGCGCTCCGGTCCCGAGACGGAATTGACCCTGAGCAGCGCGGCCAGCGGCACCATCTCGCCGGAAGCCGACCGCACTTTGAGCGCGCCGACGTCGTCGGCACGAGCGCGAAACGGCGCATCGGCCTGCACCCGCACCGAATAGGTGCGGCCAAACTTGTTGAAGTCGTTCACATAGAGCGAGCCGAGATAGATCTGCAGCGTGTCGAAAACATCGGTTACCGCCACGCCGAGCTGTCGGGCCTTGGTCCGATCGATGTCGGCATAGAGCTGCGGCACGTTCACCTTGTAGCCGGTGAACAGTCCAGTCAGCTCCGGCGTTGCCGCGGCCTTGGCCATGAAGGCCTTGGTCGCTTCGTCGAGCGCGCCGTAGCCGAGGCCGGCGCGATCCTCGATCTGGAGCTTGAAGCCGCCGACGGTACCGAGGCCGAGCACCGGCGGCGGCGGGAATACGGCGATGAACGCCTCCTGGACGGCGGCGAACTTCTGGTTCAATTGACCAGCGATGGCGCCGCCGCTGAGCTCGGCCGTCTTGCGTTCGGCGAACGGTTTCAACATCGCGAACACGATGCCGGCGTTTGAGCTGTTGGTGAAGCCATTGATCGACAGGCCGGGGAAGGCGACCGCAGCCTCGACGCCCGGCTGCGCGAGCACGATGTCCGTCATCCGCCGGATGACATCTTCGGTGCGATCAAGCGTCGCTGCGTCGGGCAGTTGGGCGAAGCCGATGAGGTATTGTTTGTCCTGGGCTGGCACGAAGCCACCCGGCACGATCTTGAACAGGCCGAAGGTCGCACCGATCAGGATGAGATAGATGCCCATCATCAGTGCCTTGCGAGAGAGAACGCGCCGCACGCCACCGCCATAGGCCTCCGATCCGCGACGGAAAACGAAATTGAAGCCGCGGAACAGCCAGCCAAACGTACGATCCATGAAGCGGGTCAACGGATCGGGCGCCGCCCCGTGACCCTTGAGCAGCAGAGCGGACAGCGCCGGCGAAAGCGTCAGCGAATTGATGGCAGAAATGATCGTGGAGATGGCGATGGTGAGCGCGAACTGCCGATAGAACTGCCCGGTCAAGCCGCTGACGAAGGCTAACGGTACGAACACCGCGACGAGAGCGAGTGCGATCGCAATGATCGGGCCCGATACTTCGCGCATGGCCTGATAGGTGGCATCGCGCGGTGACAGGCCGGCCTCGATGTTACGTTCGACGTTCTCCACCACGACGATGGCGTCATCGACGACGATACCGATCGCCAGCACCAGTCCGAACAGGCTCAACGCATTGATTGAAAAGCCGAACACGTACATCACCGCGAACGTGCCGATGATGGACACCGGAACGGCTAGCAATGGGATGATCGACGCCCGCCACGTCTGCAGGAACAGGATCACCACCAGCACGACCAGGGCGATGGCTTCCAGCAGCGTGTGCACTACCGCCTCGATCGAGGCGCGGACGAATTGCGTCGTGTCATAGGCGATCTGGAAATCCACACCCTCGGGCATGGTCTGCTTGATCTCGGCCATGACCGCGCGCACGTCTTGCGCAATCTGCAGCGCGTTCGAGCCGGGTGACTGGAACACGCCGATGCCGACCGCAGACTTGTTGTCCAAAAGCGAGCGCAATGAATATTCGGATGCGCCGAGCTCCAGCCGCGCAATGTCGCGCAGCCGCGTAACCTCGCCATTGAGACCGGTCTTGACGACGATCTCGCCGAACTCTTCCTCGCTTTGCAACCGGCCCTGGGCATTGATGGAGAGCTGCAGATCGACGCCCTCAGCGTTGGGTGAGGCGCCGACCACGCCGGCAGCGGCCTGCACATTCTGCGCGCGGATTTCGCGCACCACGTCGCTCGCCGACAGGCCGTGCTCCGCCACCTTCTGCGGGTCGAGCCAGACTCGCATCGAATAGTCGCCGGCACCCCAGATCACGACCTGGCCGACGCCGTTAACGCGCGCCAGCCGGTCCTTGACGTTCAGCACACCGTAGTTGCGCAGATACGTCATGTCATAGCGGTCGTTCGGGGAGACGAGATGAACGACGATGGTGAGGTCGGTGCTGCTCTTGACGGTCGTGACGCCGAGACGGCGCACCTCTTCCGGCAGCCTGGGCTCTGCTTGTGAGACCCGGTTCTGCACCAACTGCTGGGCCTTGTCCGGGTCGGTGCCGAGCTTGAACGTGACCGTGAGCGTCATCAAGCCGTCGGTGGTGGCCTGGCTGCTCATATAGAGCATGTCTTCAACGCCGTTGATCGCTTCCTCGATCGGCGTTGCCACGGTCTCGGCGATGACCTTCGGATTGGCGCCCGGATATTGCGCGCGCACCACGACCGACGGCGGCACGACCTCAGGATATTCCGAGATCGGCATGACGCGCAGCGCCAGCAGGCCTCCCAGCAGAATTAGCACCGACAGGACGCCGGCAAAGATCGGGCGGTCGATGAAAAATTTGGATACGTTCATGGAAGGCGCCCTTTATAGATGCCGATTCCTGATCAGCGCCGGGCCATGCCGGCAGGTGCCCGCCGTTCAGCCATTGCGACAAGTTCGGGTGCGACGAGCGCGCCCGGACGAACGCGCTGCAACCCGTTCACGATGATGCGCTCGCCCGGCTGCAGTCCCTTCGTCACGATCCGCAGACCATCGACGAATGCCCCGAGCGTCACTTCGCGGTACGCGGCTTTTTTGTCGTCGCCAACAACCATGACGAATTTCTTGTTCTGGTCGGTGCCGATCGCGCGCTCGTTGACCATCAGCGCAGGCTCGCTTTTGGTTTGGCCCATCCGCAGGCGGGCAAACTGACCCGGCATCAGGCTGCCGTCGGGATTGTCGAATACTGCGCGCACGCGCACCGTGCCGCTTCTGGCGTCAACCTGATTGTCGATCAGCTGCAGGTGGCCCTCGAAGGTGGTGCCGTTGCTTGTGCCGGTCACCATCTGTACGGGAATGCGATCGATTTGCGCCTCGGCCGCCGTCGATGCCAATGCTTTCAGCGCCCGCATCACCACGTCTTCGTTTGCGTTGAAGCTCGCATAAATGGGATCGACCGATACCAACGTCGTCAGCACCGGCGCAGCGGAACCCGCCGACACGAGATTGCCGATCGTGATTTCGAGCTTGCCCACGCGGCCCGATACGGGCGCGCGAACCTCCGTGTAATTCAGGTTGAGCTGCGCCGATCGCAATGCGGCCTGGGCAGCCTGCAGGTTGCCCTCGGCCTCGCGATACGCGCCGACGCGCTGGTCAATGCTCGCCTGGGTGATCGCGCCCGAATTCGATTGCTGCAATTGCCGAGCGCGGTCCTGCTCTTTCTTCGCCAGTGTCAGGCGAGCTTCTGCGGACACCACTTGCGCGTTGGCACGCTCGACTTCGGCGGCGTAAGGGTCGGGATCAATCGTGATCAGGAGATCGCCAGCCTTCACCAGCGCACCCTCCCGGAAGTGGACCGTGTGCACGGCACCGGCGACGCGCGGCCGAATCTCGACGCGCTCAACCGCTTCCAGACGACCGGAAAATTCATCCCACAGGGTGATGTCGCGCCGTTCGACAACAGCGACGGAGACCGGTGTTGCCGCCGGCTGAATATTCGACGGGGTGCTCGACTGTGGGCTGCTATCCGGCATGAACAGCGCGACTGCGCCTAGGGCTGCAGCCGCAACAACGACCCCCGCTCCCAGCATGGGGCGGCGCAAAGACCGACGGTTCATATTGACATGCTCCCGAAATTCTGTAGTGTTCGCTACATATGTAGGACTGGACGGGAGCTGTCAAGCGACTTATATAGCGATCAGTAAAAAACGTCATCTCAAGATGATGTGAGGGCAAAACCCGTGGCAATGGGACGTCCCCGAGAGTTCGACGTGGACCAGGCGCTCGACCGGGCGTTGGACGTGTTCTGGCGCAATGGCTACGAGGGGACGTCGATCTCGGACCTGACGGCGGCGATGCGAATCAATCCGCCGAGTCTCTATGCCGCCTTCGGCAATAAGGCAGGATTGTACCGCAAGGCGCTTGATCGTTACGTCGAGCGACGCACGAATTTCTGGAACGAGGCGCTGGACGCGCCGACCGCCCGCGGCATGGTCGAACATCTGCTGCGGGAGAGCGCCGATTTCCTGACCGAAGAGTGCAACCCTCCCGGTTGCATGCTCGTGCGCGGTGCGCTGTCGTGCAGCGAGGCCGAGGAGGCCCTGCAGCGCGAGCTGACCGAACGCCGCACCGTCGGCGAAGTGAAACTGCGGGAGCGGCTTGAGCGTGCGAAGGCCGAACGAGCGATGCCTGAGGATTTGGACCCGGCCGACTACGCGCGCTACATCATGGTCGTTCTTCAAGGCATGTCAGTCAGCGCCGCCGGCGGCGCGACGCGGAAAGACCTGCACAAGGTCGCCGATATGGCGCTCCGCGCGTGGCCTGCTGAGGCCGGCGTCCCAGTTCGATAGCGCTGACAGTCGCGCTTGAGCCCGAAGCCTAATGTCGTTAGTCTGCCGGGAAGCGATTTTCTTGCGGCGTGTATTCCCATTGTGAGCCTTCCCCTCAGCACCTGTCATTGGCGTGGTTTATGGCTGACGATCACCAGAAGAAGAAGGATGATGAGCTGGTTGCGGAACGCCGTCGCCTGCTCAAACAGGCGATGGCCGGCGGTATTGTGGGCGTTGCGCTCTTGCCAGAGCGTTGGTTGCGGCCGGTAATTGATTCCGTCATCGTGCCGGCACACGCGCAGACCTCGCCGGGCCAGACAAGCACCACGACGGCCGGGCCGGGCACAAGCACGACGAGCACGACACCGCCTCCGTTTACCAGCACCAGCACGACACCGCCTCCATTCACCACCACGCCGCCCACGACGACGGCCGGACCGGGCACAAGCACGACACCGCCTCCATTCACCACCACGCCGCCCACGACGACGGGCGGACCGGGCACAAGCACGACACCGCCGCCGTTCACCACGACGCCACCTTGACTATGATCTGGGAGCAATGGAACGCATTGATCCCAGAACCAGCTCGACACGGCGCCTGAAGCTCCTGGACGGCACCATGCAACGGTGCATGAAGCCTTCCGTTGCCGAGCCGACCAGCGCCTACGACATGCTACGAGCTTTGCTTCCCCTTGCGGTCTCGCATGTCCGTGAGCGCGATGCAGGCGCGATCGACAGAATTATAGGCTACTGGTGCGTCAACGATCGCGCGTGGAGCTTTTTGGCGGATGAAGCAGAATTTCACGGTGTTACGCCATTGTTGGCGCCGATGATCATCGCTCGATTCGAAGCTGCGCGAGCTGCGATCCCTGACGACGCACGACGGATCTTCGTGGCCTTGGCAAAACGCCACCAACGCGCATCGGTTGCGCGGGAAGCCTGCATCGACCGATTGCTTGCGGCATTCGATGCTGCCAATGTCCCACTGCTGCTGCTGAAGGGCGCAGCGCTGGCGCACATTCTCTATTCCGCGCCACACCTACGAGCTGCTCTCGATGTCGATGTCCTGATTGATCCTGCTGACGAGGCATGCGCTCGGCAGATCATCCGCATGCTGGGCTATTCGTTCCTGCAGGAGCATGAGCCTGGCTTTGCCAGGCAGCACCATCATCTGCCGACAGCCATCACAGAACGGGACGGATTTACAATCGCGTTGGAAATTCACCGCGATGCGATGTCTCCGGACCAGCCACACAGCATCACCTTACGAACAATGACGCAACCGCCGCAGATCGTCCATCGTGGCGCCGGGCCATCTGGCCTTGCATTCGGTCACATCGACATGCTGCATCATTTGGCACGCCATGCGTTCGAGCCCGCATCTCACGTCCGGCTGATCCATTTATACGATCTACTGCTCTATCGAACGATATTTCGTGAAGCGATCGATTGGTGCGCTCTTCACAAGCGCCATCCGCATGTCTCGGTCGTCCTGCAACTGGTCGATCAGGTCTTTTCTCGTGGCGACGACATTGCGAGCCATCCCCGGGACGTTCCGGCCGGGATCGGACTCGGAATGCTGCCGCTGGTGCAGATCGCTGCTGCCGATATCGGGCTGGTCGCCAAGATGGGAAAGCTGCTCAACCCGCCAGCGTGGTGGCTTCACGGATACTATGGAGTGCCTCCCGGGCGCTCGTTATTATCGTGTCGCGCCGTGCGACATCCGGGGACAGTCGTGCGATGGCTGGGGCGCAGGCTGATGGCACGTGCAACCGCGCGCGCTAACTGATATCCGTGCCAACAAGCGATCACGGCGGCGCGACGGAGGGGGTCTTGAAGGGAACAGATCATCGCGTTCTGGCGCCGGCTGCGGGCGTCTTCATCGAAGTGATTGAAGGCGAGTGCCTCGCTTGTCATCCGGAGCATACACGCGCTTTTTATCTCAATCCAAGCGCGGCCCTGATCTGGGGGTTGTGCGACGGCATCCGATCCACGGACGTTATCTGCCAAATGATCCAGCAGGGATATCCGGAGGCGCCGACGAGCCTTTGTGATGACGTGGGGGAAACGCTTGTGCGACTTGAGGAGTGCGGGCTTCTTGTCGCCAAGTGAAATGCAACGCGCCGTCGTCACTGTCGGTACAAGCCGCGTATCGGTGATCTATCCACGGCTGCTTGGCGAGTATCTCGACGCCCTCGTGGTCAAAAGTGAAGACGATGCGGTCGTCGTCGCAGATTCTCGCAGTTGGGTCACGCTGGCGGACGACGTAACGCCGGGGCGGTTCTGCGTGATGGCGAGCAACGGCCGCGGCGCCTCGGCCTTGGACGTGGGAGACGCGCTGGCCGCCTTCTGGGAGCACGTGACCTACCTCCTGATCGATCAACTGACCGATGCGATCGCGTTGCACGCCGCGGCGGTGCGCTATGGCGACAACCTCGTGCTGCTGCCGGGACCAAGCGGCGCCGGAAAAACGCAGCTGGCGCTTTGGTATCGCGCGCGGGGATTTGCACTCGCAACAGACGAGCTCGTGTCAATCGCGGCCATGCACGATGGCGCCGGTCGCTTATGCGTGGGCATGCTTGCCCGGCCGTTCTTTCTGAAAAGCACATTTCGCTCAGCCGAACTGTTGCCGGCGAGTGGCTCAAAGATTCGGCAGGTGTCGGCTGGCGGCAAGATGCTTTTGATCGATGAGATGTCACCAAGACCCGCGCAACCTCTCGTCAACGGGTTCATCGTGTTTCCGCGCTATCAAGCGGGGGCATCGCTCCAGATGAGCGCGCTCACCCCGGCGCGAGCCGGCCTGCAGTTGCTCGGACAATGCGTCAACGTTCGCAATCTTCCGGGAGGAGGCCTAGCGCTCGCTGCCGCGGCCGCCCGCCGCCTTCCGGCGATCTCGCTTCGTTATGGAGATACCGAACAGCTCGACGGCGCGCTCGACGTGCTGACCCGTCAGATCCTGGCTGCAGTCCCGAGTACCGACGATCTCGCCGCCCTTTGCGGCGGCTTCAATGCGCGTGCGGCTGCCTCACGCACTCTCGATGTCAATGATGCGCCAAGTGCGCAAGGTCCGACTGTTCCATCCCGACATCAGCCAGCAAGCAAGCGCCGCCTAACGGTCGGGATGGCGACCTACGACGAATACGACGGCGTTTACTTCACGGTACAATCGATCCGGTTGCATCATCCGGAACTCGCCGGTGCGATCGAGTTTATCGTCGTCGACAACAATCCCGGCGGGCCTTGCTCCGAAGCCCTGAAGAGTTTGGGAGACTGGATTGACGGTTATCGATACATTGCGGTTGGTGAACGGCAGGGAACGGCTGTTCGTGACGCGGTGTTTGAACATGCGAGCTGCGACATCGTGCTCTGCATGGATCCCCACGTGCTCATCGTCCCAGGTGCCTTGAGCCGGCTTATCGATTACTTTCAGGCGACGCCGGACAGCCGCGACCTCGTGCAGGGACCGCTGCTGTATGACGACCTGCGCTCGATATCCACGCACTTTGAACCGCAGTGGCGTGCCGGTATGTATGGCACGTGGGCATCCGACCCGCGCGGCAGTGATCCCAATTCGCCACCCTTCGACATTCCGATGCAGGGCTTGGGTCTGTTCGCCTGCCGGCGCGAGGCCTGGCTTGGCTTCAACCGGTCCTTCCGCGGCTTTGGTGGAGAAGAGGGATACATCCATGAGAAATTCCGCAGGCGCGGCGGCCGCACCCTCTGCCTGCCGTTCCTACGTTGGCTCCATCGCTTCGCCCGGCCGCTTGGGCCGCCGTATGTGAACCGATGGGAGGACCGCATCCGAAATTACTTCATCGGGTTGACCGAACTCGGGTTTGAAACGACCGAGATGGAGGCCCATTTCGCTGAGGTGTTGGGCGCGGACGTTGTGAAGCCCATTCTGGCAAACATCCGCGCGACGATGCCGACACACGTTCCAGCGCCCGCTGGTAATGCGATCAGATCGGACGTTATACGGCCGTCCGAGGAAGTCTATAGCCCTCATAATTTTTCATTCGGCGATCAGTGGGCGACGATCAATTTCTATCTCAATATGTCTGTGATGAAGCGCCAGCGCATCAGGCTGGCGTCAGTCCTGAATGGCGTGAGCCTTCACCGTTTGCACAAGGAAATCTTGGATGTCCTTGATAGCCCAGGCGAGATCGAACTGACGCTCGCTGAGCCGACGGTCGGCGTTGATGGCTACAATGTGTGGAATGCTCCGTATTTCCCCACCAAGAATCGATGGGACGCCAGCAGACGACACAAATACGTCTGTATGCAGTTCGATGGCCAGTCCTTCGGCCAGGTCAAAAACCCCACCTTGGAAGAAGAACGTTTGATCCGGCGTTTCTTGCAAGACCGCTGTCATGGCCTTGCGCCGATGATTTTGGGCAAGCACTTGAGCGTGCAAGAATGCGTGGATATTGCCACCGACAGTGCGCTGTTTGTTGGCGTCGATTCAGGGATGTCGCATCTGTGCCATTCGGTTGGCGTTCCGATTTTCCTGCTGGAGTATAGCCTTCCCACTGTCACCGCGCATAACGGCAAGACGCATATTCTGTGCAAGGGCTATGATGATTTTGCAAGCCGCTTTGACCGTTACGTAAATTACCTTCACGCCGCCGGCCTACCTGACGCCTTGGACATCGGCAAACCCGGTCAGGAACTCGCCGCGGCTCCCACGCCATCGGTCTTGCCTGCAGGCGCAATCGGTCAAGCTCAAAATAAATCCTTCTGCCGGTCGCTCGCCGCTCGAGACATCCCAACTGCCACTGATGTTTGTTGCGGTCAGCATGCGATCAGACAAGTCCTGTCGCTGTTCACCCCTCGTGCGGTTGTCGGTCATTCCAAGGCCAGAATAGGGGGCGAGTGCGACGGTGGCTACGTCATGATCGACGATCTGCAAGACGTTCAAGTCTGCTACTCGTTCGGCATTGGATTTGATGTCAGTTGGGATGTCGATATGGCGCAACGCGGCGCGACGGTCTTTCAGTACGATCATACGGTGGCGGCGCCGCGTCAGCCGCATGCAGCGTTCTGTTTCCGTCAGATAGGAATTGCTCCGGCCGACGGCGACAATATGAGGACGCTTCAGTCGCTGCTGAACGAGAACAAGCATTCTTCCGACAAGGAGATGATCCTCAAGATCGACGTGGAGGGTGCGGAGTGGGACGTGTTCGACCATGCGCCGTCCCATGTGCTCGGTCATTTCAAGCAGATTGTTTGCGAGTTTCACGGCCTTGCGGAACTGCGAGATCGGCGCTGGTGCGAGCGCGCCACGCGCGTACTGGTCAAGCTTGCAAATACCCATGCACCGGTGCATGTGCATGGCAATAATTTCGGGTCTTTCAATATCGTTGACGGCGTCCCGGTGCCGGACGTCCTCGAAGTCACTTATGTGCGACGCTCAAGCTATTCCTTGGAGCCCAGTGCCGAATCCTTTCCGACAGTGCTCGACCGGCCGAATAACCCAAGTGCTTCCGACGTATACCTTGGAAGGTTCGCGTTTTAGGGCGACCGCGGCATGACGATCATCGCCGGCCGCTGCGGCCATGCGCTCGCCAACACAGCTCGATTCACTACGCGTGGCGTTGCGACAGCCAATGCGTTACCACGGGCTGACCCTGGACCTGGAATCGGCGGATCGAAGCCTCGATAACCTTGTCGGCATTGGTGACCCGGTCGTGCTGGCGAAGATGCTCCATCCATGAGTCCACGAGATAGGCCTCGACAAAGCGCCCGGGCTCGGCTGCATCTTCATAGACGTCCCAATCATAGGCGCCGTCCCGGCGCCGGATGCTGGCGATGCTCGTGATGGCATTCAAGAATTCGGAACGATCAGCGAGAGGAACCCGGTATTCGATGGTGATCAAGACGGGACCGCGGTCGCCTTCCAACTCCGGCGACAGCACCGGTACTGGCCAATGCATGGACGGCGTCAGGTCGACACCTGCTCCGGTCTGGAGCTTCCAGCGGCTGAGCAGCGGAATGGCGACGATCATGGCCGCAGCCGCCAGATAATGCGCCAGCGGTAGCCCAGTCAGTGAAGCGACCTGGCCCCACAAGACACTTCCGATCGCCAGCGCCCCGAACAGAACCGTCACGAACACTGCGAGCCCGCGCCCGCGCACCCATTCCGGCAGTGCGACCTGCGCCGATACGTTGATCGTCGCGAGTACCGCGATCCAGGACATTCCTGCGATTGCGCTTGCCGCGATTGCCGCCGCGGGCTGTTGCGACAACCCATAAAGTATCATCGCCACGGCTGTGCCGATCGTTCCCGCCACCACCACTCCATCTGCACCAAGCCGGCGCTTGAGGCTTGGGAGAAGGAAAGCGCCACAGACGGCAGCGGCGCCGATGATGCCAAGGAGAATCCCATAGAGTGCCGGTCCGCCCTTGACCTGGTCGCGCGCGACCAGCGGCAGCAAGGCCCAATAGGCGCTGGCGATTGCAAAGAACGACGATCCGCGGATGAGCGTGGCGCGCAGATGCGGATTGAATCGGGCATGGCGCAGGCCAGCGCGAATGGCGCTGAAGAATCGCTCCGGCGGTAGATGCGGCTCGGGCGCCGCCGGCGGGTGCCACCAGATCAGGGCCACGATGACCCCGGCTGTGGCGAGGGCATTGATCCAGAACGGAGCCGCAAGACTCCAGCCGCCGATAATGAGCCCGGCCAGCGCCGGGCCGACCGCGCGACTGACGTTGAAGCCGACGCTGTTGAGCGCGACCGCGGGCTGCAGATCCTGCCTCGGTACGAGCTGCGGAACGATCGATTGCCACGTGGGCGCGATCAGTGCCGCACAGGCGCCAAGCAGAAAAGTCAGCACCAGGAGGCTCGTCGGCGTGACGCGCTCCAGCCATACCAGCACGCCGAACAGCGCGGCGAGAAGCGTGGTGGCGACCTGGGTGCCGATGAGCAATCTGCGCCTGTCGACAATGTCGGCGAGTGCGCCCGCGGGCAGGGCGAAGATGAACATCGGGAGCGCGGCAGCGACCTGAACCAGCGCGACGATCAGCGGGTCAGGATTAAGGTTGGTCATCAACCAGGCGGCGGCCGCGCTTTGCATCCATGTCCCGATGTTCGAGACGACGGTTGCAATCCAGAGCACGGTGAACGCCGGGTGCCGGAACGGGCTCAGCGACGACGCATCCGCGCGCAACCGCGAGGGCTTGCTGTCGCTTGAGGTGCGATCCGTCGACATGCAAGCCCTCACTGGTCAATCGGCCCCTCGGTGACCGCGTCCTTGAGCGTCGAACATGGGGTCGTCGCATCGATGCCGGACCATAAGCGCCGCCGAATGTCCTGGCGAGGCCTGTCGGAAATCAGCGCAGCTTGGCGGCGATCTGCGCGACGTGCCGGCCCTGGTAGCGAGCGCCTTCGAGCTCGATTGCCGACGGCTGGCGGCTGCCGGCGCCGCCGGCAATGGTCGACGCGCCGTACGGCGAGTTGCCCATCACTTCGGTGACGCCCATCTGGCCCTGAAAGGCATAGGGCAGACCGACGATGACCATGCCGAGATGCAAGAGCACCGGATGGAAGGTCAGGATGGTAGACTCCTGGCCACCGTGTTGCGTGGCTGACGACGTGAACACCGATCCGACCTTGCCGACAAGCTTGCCTTGCATCCACAGGCCTCCGGCTTAGTCGAGAAAGTTCTTCATCTGGGCGGTCATGTTGCCGAAGCGCGTACCGGTGCCGAAAATGACCGCGTCATAATCGGCAAGCTCGTTCACGGTGGCGATCGGGGCACCTGGTCGAGCTTGTAGCCGGACTTGCGCGCGATCTCTTCGGGGACCAACTCCGGCACGCGCTTGATGACGGCTTCGGCGCCGGCCTGTGCCATCGTCTCGATGTGCCCATGGGACGAGTAGTAGAGAACGAGAACCTTGGTCATGACCGTTTCTCCGGTGCGGGTTGGCGGATCGGGTTAGCGCAGGTCGAACAACAGGATTTCGCTATCGTCCGCGCGTGCGGTGAGCGCGAGCGTCGCAATGTTCTCCGCCCCGGCGCCATCGCCCGTGCGTAGCTCCTGTCCATTCATGTCGATCGTGCCGCGCACGACTTGCACCCAGGCCTTGCGGCCGTCGGCAATCGCGTGCGTCACCGTTGCGTCCTTGTTCAGGACCGATGCGAAGATGTCGGCGTCCTGGTGCACCGTCACCGAGCCGTCGCGTCCATTGCACGACGCGACGAGACGCAAGCGCCCGCGCTTATCCTCATCGCTGAACCGTTTCTGCTCGTAACCAGGCTCGATGCCATCCTGCGCCGGAAGGAGCCAAATCTGCAGGAAGTGCACGGGCTCGCCAGCCGAGTGATTGAACTCGCTGTGGCGAATGCCGGTGCCGGCGGACATGCGCTGCACGTCGCCCGGCCGGATCACCGAGCCGGTGCCGATGCTGTCTTTGTGTTCTAGGGCGCCGTCGACGACATAAGAGATGATCTCCATGTCGCGATGGCCGTGGGTGCCGAAGCCCGCGCCGGGGCGGACGCGGTCCTCATTGATGACCCGCAGCGTGCCGAAACCCATGTGGCCGGCGTCGTAATAGTCGCCGAAGGAAAACGTGTGGCGGCTGTCCAGCCAGCCGAGATTGGTGGTATCGCGGTCTTCCGAGCGTCTGATTGCGACCATTTGGCGAGCTCCAAAATTAGTGCCTTTTGCACCCGCGTAAATGAGTTGTCTGTGAAATAACGACAATCTGTGAAATTATGGCGACCGTGTCCCCAAATCGAGGACAATCGCTATGGACAAGCTTCAGAGCATTCGGGCCTTCACCAAGGTCGTGCAGCACGGCAGCTTTGCCGCGGCGGCCCGCGACATGCGGCTCTCGCGTTCGGCGGTCAGCAAATACGTGATCGACCTGGAGCAGGATCTTGGGACGCAGCTTCTTGTCCGCACCACTCGCAGCGCAAGTCCTACCGAGAATGGACACCTCTATTTCGAGCGCTGTGTATCGATCCTCTCCGATCTCGAGGAAGCCGATCTCGCGGTGGCGCGCCTGCAGGCGGAGCCGCGCGGCGTCTTGCGCGTGAACGCGCCGATGTCGTTTGGAACGCTGCATCTTGGGCGCGCGATCGCGGATTTCATGGCGAGGTATCCGGACCTGCACATCCAGCTTGTGCTCAGCGACCAGCAGATCGATCCGGTGCAGGAGGGTTTCGATGTCACGTTACGCATTGCCGACTTGCCGTCATCGAGCTTGGTCGCGCGCAAGATCGCGCCGGCGAAACGGGTGGTCTGCGGGAGCCCCGCTTACTTCAGGCAGCATGGCATTCCGCAGCATCCCAATGACCTGCGCGCACATGCGTGCTTGACTTACGGCCATCTCGCGACCGGCAATCAGTGGCGGCTCATCGGACCCGACGGCGATCACTGGATCCAGATTTCGTGGACGCTGTGTGCTGATAACGGCGAGGTTCTACGCGACGCGGCGGTGAAGGGCAGGGGCATTGCGCTTCTGCCGACGTTCATCGCAGGAGCCGACCTCCAGCAGGGACGTTTGACGACGGTGCTGACCGACTATCGTGCGCCGGAGATCTCGCTCTATGCGATCTATCCCGAGACCAGACACCTGTCGGTCAAAGTGCGCGTGTTCATCGATTTCCTGGTCGAACGGTTCGGCGACCGACCATATTGGGATCTGGTCGAGTAGCGTCAACCGCGGCGCGCACCTGGCGAATCCCGCGCGCGCGCGGTCTTTGCGGCCGGCGGGTCGATTGATCCCCATCAGTGCGGGAAATGCCTTGAGTTGATCGCCTGAAACGCAAGTGTGGTTGTCGCAATTCATCAGCGATATTTTCGGTTTGACTGGAAGTATTTTCTATTTACAACGGTAAGAGCCAATCAAATCGGAAGATTATTCTACTATCCGCGAAAGTGCCGTGAGAAGAAAAGTGGGCTGTGTCGTCACGAATAGAGACGGTTCTTGTCCTGGTCGCTCAGCGGTCGTTCGCTCGGTCTCCGTGAGAGCACAATGAACCGTCTCGACGATCTCGAATCCCAAAGCGTCTTCATTTTTCGCGAAGCCTATGCGCGGCTCAAGAACATCGCGCTGTTGTGGTCGCTCGGCAAAGACTCCAACGTGATGATCTGGCTGGCACGAAAGGCATTTTTTGGTCGCATGCCGTTTCCGGTGATGCACGTCGATACCGGCAAGAAATTTCCCGAGATGTACGCATTCCGCGAGCGCTACAGCCGCGAATGGGCGCTCAACCTTCTGGTCGAACAATGTCCGCCCCTGGACGCCGTCGATCCGACACTCCCGCCAGCGGCGAGATCGGCCGCGCGCAAGACGGAAGGACTCAAGCTCGCGCTGGCGAAGCATGGCTTTGACGGCCTGATCGCCGGCATCCGCCGCGACGAAGAGCCGACCCGCGCCAAGGAGCGGGTGTTCTCGTTGCGGGGTACCGAAGGCGGATGGGATGTCCGTGACCAGCCGCCCGAATTCTGGAACCACTTCAATGCGTCGCCGCCGCGCGGTGCACATGTCCGCGTGCATCCGATCCTGCATTGGACCGAAGCGGACATCTGGTCTTACACGCGGCGCGAGGGAATTCCGATCATCCCGCTATACCTCGCGCAGAACGGTAAGCGTTATCGCTCGCTCGGCGATGCCGATATCACGTCGCCTGTAGCGTCCAACGCGACCACCATCGATCAGATCGTCGAAGAACTCGACGTCACCCGCGTCGCGGAGCGCTCGGGGCGCGCCATGGACCATGAGTCCGAAGACGCGTTCGAGCGGCTGCGCGTATCCGGGTATCTGTGAACGCCGAACATTAAAGGTCAAGACGATGAACATTGCATTACCCGACGCTCGCCGAAAGAATTCGACATCTGCTCGAAGCCTGGTTCGGATCGTGATCGTGGGCCATGTGGACCATGGCAAGTCCACGCTGATCGGACGTCTTTTGCACGAGACTGGAAGCCTGCCGGATGGAAAGCTCGATAGCCTCAAGGCGATCAGCGCCAGGCGGGGCGTGTCGTTCGAATGGTCGTTTCTCCTCGATGCGCTTCAAACGGAACGCGACCAGGGCATCACCATCGATACCAGTCAAATCCGATTCCGCACATCATCGCGCGATATCGTGCTGATCGACGCGCCCGGCCATACCGAGTTCCTTCGCAACATGATCACCGGCGCGTCGCAGGCCGATGCGGCGATCCTGATTGTTGATGCAAACGAAGGCATTCGCGAGCAGACACGGCGCCACGGCTATCTCTTGCATCTCCTCGGCATCCGGCAGCTGGCGGTGGTCATCAACAAAATGGATCGGGTCGATTTCAGTCCTGCGCGCTTTCAGGAAATCCGCGGAGAAATCGAAGCGCTGGGGCTGAAACCGGCGGCTGTCATTCCGATATCCGCCCGCAACGGAGACGGCGTCGCGCGGCGCACTGCGCCAATCGCCTGGCACGATGGCCCAACGGTGCTGGAAGCGCTGGACGGCTTCGTGCCAGCAACCAGCCTCGATGAACTGCCGCTTCGGTTGCCGGTGCAAGCGGTCTACCGGATGGAATACCGGGTCATCGCCGGGCGGATCGAGAGCGGCCAACTGTCGGTTGGCGATGACATCGTCGTCATGCCGGGCAACAAAGTGGCGCGCGTCAAGTCGATTGAAGCCTGGCCTGCGCCCCAGGGACTCCCGCCGGTGCGAAGCGCGGGGGCCGGTCAGTCGATCGGGATCACGCTCGATCGTGAGTTGTTTGTGGACAGAGGCGACCTGATCGCTTCGCAATCGATTCCTCCGGGAACCGGTCGCACACTGCGTGCACGCATTTTCTGGCTGCACCCGACCTCGCTCGGGATTGGGACCCGCGTGATAGTGCGGAGCGGTACGGCCGAAACCGTGGGGGTGGTGCGCGCGGTCAACAACGCCGTTGATCCCGCCAATCTCAACATCGTCGCCCATGACGTCCTTGCGCCGAACCATGTCGCCGATGTCGAGATTGCGCTCGCGCGGCCGCTCGCCGCCGATCCCCATACCGATAATCCGGCGACTGGCCGCATCGTCATCGAGCTCTCAGATCGCATAGCCGGAGGCGGGCTCGTCCTCGGCCTGAACCCGACAGAACGCGAGCCGGCGGGCGCGCATGCGGACCTCGCCGCCGAGGCAGCGTATCTTGCCGAGATTTATCGCCCGTTGTCCCCGGCCGAGCGGCTGGCGCGACTGCGCCGAGATCTTGGCGGAAGGGTCGTGTTCACGACGAGCTTCGGGCTTGAAGATCAGGCTATCACGCACCTGCTCTGCGAGCAGAATATTGACGTCGAGCTGATCACGCTCGACACGGGCCGGTTGTTCAACGAAACCTATTCACTGTGGGCTGAAACCGAACGGCGCTACGGCCGCCGCATTCGCGCGCTCTATCCCAGCCGGCGCAATCTCGAGGCGCTGATTGCGGAGCAGGGCATCAACGGCTTCTTTGAGTCGAAGTCGGCGCGTTTGGCTTGCTGCCATGTCCGCAAGATCGAGCCGCTGGAGCGTGCGCTCTCAGGCGCGCATGCATGGATCACGGGCCTTCGCGCAGAGCAATCGGCATTCCGGAAAGACTTGGCCTTGGTGACAGCGGAGCGTGATCGCGGATTGATCAAAATCAATCCGTTGTTCGATCAAACGCGCAAGCAGATTCTTGAGCTTGTCTCGAAGCATGCCGTTCCTGTGAATACGCTCCATAGCAAGGGATTTGCATCGATCGGTTGCGCACCATGTACGCGCGCGATCTCTTCCGGAGAACCCGAGCGGGCAGGCCGCTGGTGGTGGGAAGAGCAAGGCAGCCAGGAATGTGGATTGCACACGAGGCGCCGTTGATGATCGGGAGCGAAGACGTGCCCGGAAAATAGATGCAAGGCGCGCAAGGTCGTGTCGCGCCGTGAAGCAATCGGGCCGTATTGCTTGTCGGCTCACGACTTGGCTTTATCCCGAGCGGCGTTAGGCGCCTACGCCATCCCGTCGGTCGCCGCGCTCGTCTTTTGCCAGAACACGAAACGGCGCTGAATCCACACGACGCTGCCAAAGGTCGCGAGACCGAGCAGGCTGAGATAAATGATGAGCGAGAACACGCGCGGCGTGTCGAGCTGCGATGCCGCGACGCGGATCAGTTCACCGAAGCCTTTACCGCCGCCGAGAAATTCGCCGGTGATCGCTCCGGCCATGACGCCGACGGACGCGATCTTGAGGCCGGTGAAGAAATGCGGCAGGCCCGTCGGTAGCTTCATCTTCATCAGCGTCTGCAAGCGGCTCGCGCCCATGGTGCGGAACAGCATGCGAGCATTCTCGTCGGCGGCGTGCAGGCCGGCGGCGGTGCCGACAATGATTGGGAAGGTCGCGATGAAGGTCGCGAGCGCGACCTTCGACGCGATGCCGAATCCCAACCATGCGATGAACAGCGGCGCAAAGGCGATCTTCGGCATGGTGTCGATCGCCACCAGATAGGGCATGACGGCGCGTTCGCCGAAGACGGTCTCGCCCACCAGCACGCCGAGCGAAAAGCCGATCAGGATCGCCAGCGCGAACGAGTAGATCACCTCCGTGACGGTGACCCGAAGCGCGGTCAGCATATAGTCGCCGGAAAACAGGTTCTGCCCGACAAAGACGATGTCGCGTGCGGTCTCGCCTGGCGACGGCAGGATGATGGGCGAGACAAGCTGCAAGGACCATGCAAGCTGCCAGATCGCGAGAAAGGCCAGGAAAAGACCAGCCATCGCGACCGAACGCGGGATGCGGTCAATCAGCGAGACGTGCTCGCTCCAGACGGTATCGGGCGTGGTGGTGTGCGGGTCGGTATCAGTGGTCTGGCTCACAGGAAGGCTCCCCTGTCGAGGCGGCCGCGGATGCGGTCGACCAGTGCGCCGAAGCGGGGCGTGGTGATCATGTCGAGCGTGCGTGGCCGCGGCAGGTCGATGTCTACCGCTTCGATGAAGCGGCCGGGCCGCGGCGACATCACATAGACCACGTCCGACAGGATGACGGCCTCGGAGATCGAATGCGTGACAAGAAAAGTCGTGGCGTTGTGCGCCATGCAGATCTTCTGCAGCTCCATATTCATGTAGTCTCGCGTCAGTTCGTCGAGCGCACTGAACGGCTCATCGAGCAGCAGCACGGCCGGCTTGGTGATCAGCATGCGGCAGATGGCGGCGCGTTGCGCCATGCCGCCGGACAGCTCGTTCGGGAACACGTCGCCAAAGCCGGTCAACCCGACAAGGTCGAGCAGCGTCCGCGCCTCATCGTGCTTCGCGCGCGCGGCGCCTCGGCCGTCGCGGATCTCGATCGGGAGCACAATGTTCTCGATCGTGGTGCGCCAGGGAAAGAGCGTCGCCTGCTGGAACATCATGCCGATGTCACGGCGCGGACCAATGACAGCCTTGCCCGACAGCATCACGCTGCCGGCAGACGGCGGCAGCAGGCCCGCCATGATCTTGAGCAGTGTCGACTTGCCGCAGCCGCTCGCTCCGATCACCGACGCAAAGCCGCCTTCATGCAGCGTGAGATCGATGCGGTCGAGCGCGTGCACGCCGCGGCGGGGAAAGGTCTTGTTGACGCCGCGCAGTTCATACACCGGCCGGGCGTCCAGTCCAGCCGGGATCAGGCGCGATACTGTTGCGATCATTTCGACCTGTTCCAGGCCTCGATGAACTTGTTGGTGTAGGCGGCTTCGAGATTCGGTAACGGCTTCTTGAGGTCGCCCGACGCCAACAGGCTCTTCTGCCACGCCTGCCAATGGGCGGGGTCCTGATAGCCCCATCCCTTTGAGAGATCCTTCGGCGTCGCCTTGCCGCGCACCGCCTCGAACAGCGCGTTGGCAAATGCCTGGTTCTCACCCTCCATGCGATTGCCGGCCGCGAGATGTTTCATCACGGTCGCGCGGTTCTTGTCGTCCATCGCGAATTTCGTCCCGCGCACCAGCGCGCGGCCGAAGCCTTCAACGATGTCCGGATTCTTCGCGATGTAATCGCCCATGGCCGCGAAGCCGTTGCCGAAATAAGTCAGGAACTTCTCCGGCGTGATGTCGCGCACGAAGATGCCGCGCTGATTGAGGATGGCGGCGTCGCTGGTTGCGGCCACGTAGGCCTCGATGTCGCCGCGCAGGAAGCCGGCGGCGGCCGGGCCGCCGTCACCCACCGGAATGAAGGTGTAGTCGCGCGGCTCCGTCATTTTAAGATCGTTCAAGATTGCGCGCGCGAAGCCGACTTCGGCGCCGTCGCGGGTGCCGACGCCGATGACCTTGCCTTTGAGGTCGGCGGGACTCTTGTAAGCGGAGTCGCGCTTGACCACGATGCCGAAGGAGCTGGTTGGCACCGCATTGTAGAGGAAGACAACATCGACACCGCGCGAACGCGCCAGCAAGACCGGCGCGGGACCCGGTCGGCCGAAGTGCGCCTGTCCGGCAGCGAGCGCCTGAAGCACAGGCGCCGATCCGTCCACTGTCTCGACCCGGACGTTCAGGCCTTCGTCTTTAAAGTAGCCTTGACCGATCGCAACGTGGAGCTGGAAGCCGTTGATCGCCGATGGATTCGGCTGAACAAACGTGATGTTCCTGAGCGCCTGCGCGTGAACGCTGCCGCGCCACGTCGTCAGTACAGCGGGGATACCGAGGCCGAGAGCCGCAAGGGCATGGCGGCGCGTCGGCAGTCTGAAGCCGGGCTTCATGCAAATTCCTCCCTAGTCTGTTTGCGCGAGTCTGAATGCGCCGCCTCTCTGTGGGCTGCGTCAATCTACGAGGCAATTTCCAAGCGCACAACCCGCAGAAGCACAGAGACCGTGCGTTGGCCGACGCGTGCCGTGACTGTCCTGCCCGCGACCGATCTCTTTCTGACGGGCGCCGGACACGACCACTCGATCCCGCGCGGCGTTGCGCCAGCCCATCAATTGATCGAGCACGGTGTGACCTGCTCGCTTGCAACCAACAATGTGCTCAATCCGTTCACGCTTTTCGGCGATTGCTCGCTCATCCGCATGGCTAATCTCTATGCGAACGTCGCACGGCTGCGGCGGACGCAGGATATCGCCGGCTGCTTCGATATGGTGACCACGCAAGCGGCGAAGCTGATGAACCTTCCCTCCTATGGGATTGATGTTGGCGGCCCGGCCGATCTCGTGGTGCTGGATTGCGGTGATGCGGCGTCTGCCGTTGCCGAACTCTCGCCGCCGCTGTCTCAAGAACGGGCGGCGCAGCTTCACGCGCGCGGCGGCGGTCCTGAATCGGCCATAAGACAAATGCCATGCGCACCGAACAGCGCGCATTGACGCGTCGGTAGCGGTCAGCTCAGACGGTCGAACCGGCCTTGACCGGTGATGTCGAGGTTTTCGACCGTCACCGACGTGGCGTTCCCACCGGCTCCGATCAGGAATGTCACTGCGCTTGGGCCATAGGCGTTTTCGCCGGTCGGCTGGTAGGTGAAGACATCGCGGTCGTAGTGGCGCAGCGCATACGAGCCTTGCTTGGGGCCCAGCGTGAGCGCCAAGCCGGAGCCGGATGCGACGACCGACATCGGGCCGTACAGGTCGCTATGATAGCGCCCGGTATAGGCGGTAGTCGCGAGCGCGACAGCCGGATGCTGCGGCGGCGTTGCGTAGTCGACAGTCGTGCCATAGTCCGGCGCCATCGTGGCGGCCAATGCCGGCCCGAACACTGCGAGCCAATCCCGTTCGGCTTTGCCGGTCAGCGCCAGATCGAGAAAGATCCTGCAGATTGATTCTGCGGCGCCGGTTGGAGCGGCGTTGGTGAGGACGACGATGCCGAGTTGTTCGGTCGGCAGGATGTTGACGCAGGTTGCCGCGCCAAGATTGAATGCCCCGGAATGGTTCCAGCGGATGATGCCCCGCTCATCATAACCGACGCCCCAGCCCAAGCCATAAAAGGATGAGTGATCGGCTGTCGGGTCCGCGGCCGGCCCGCTGACGATTTGAGGACGATGGGTCTCGTCCAGCGCCGTGGCCTTGACGACCTCGCGACCGTTGAACGTGCCCCTGCCGAGCTGAAGCCGCAGCCATTGCGCGATGTCGCGTGCCGACGAGCTGACGCCGCCAGCCGGCGACTGCGCATCGGGGTCGCGGGTGTACTTGGCGATCCAGGCACCATCGTGCTTGATGTGGCCGGATGCTCGATTAGCCGCCGCCATGAAATCTTTGAAGCGCGAGCTCGTGCTCGTCATTCCGAGTGGACGATAGAGACGCTGGGCCGAAACGTCCTCCCATGATTTGCCGCTTGCCCTTGCTGCGGAGACCGCGGCCGCAGTCAAACCGAAATTCGTGTACGCATATTGCGACCTGAAGCTGGTTGCCGGCTTGACGTAGCGTAGCCGATGCAGGACCTCGGACCGGCCATACCCGATGTCTTCCAAGGTGTCGCCGGCGTGATGCGGCAGTCCGCTGCGATGACAGAACATGTCGCGCAGCGTGATCCCGCGCGTCACCCAGGCTTCCTGCATGGCGAATTCAGGATCGTGCTTGACGATCGGATCGTCCCAGGTGACGAGCCCGTCGCCGACGACCGCCGCAACCACAGTCGAGGCGATGGGCTTTGACATGGACGCCAGTTGGAAGACGGTGTCGGTATCGACAGGCGCTGGCCTGGTCGCCTGTCTCACGCCGAAGCCTTTGAGGTACATCACCTCGTCGCGGTAGACGATGACCACGGCCAAGCCGGGAACGCCGGTCTGCTTCAACGTTGTGCGGATCACATCATCCAGCTCGTGGAGCGCACCCGCAACCTTTTCGGGCGTGATTGTCGGCGCGGCCTGTGCGGCAGCCATCCGTGGCATCAGGAGGCCAAGACCGGCTGATGCGAATATCGAGCGCCGTGAAAGATGCATGTGGGCGGTCCGATCAAATCACGTGGTGCACATATCCAGATGAAACCATAACGCAACCGCCAGTGTCGCCGCGGAGCATCATTGAAAAGCATGTCATGGTTAGCGACTTGAAAGCCCCGCCGGCCAGCCTGAAAGCCATTGAGGCATGCGGGCAGCCATGGGACACTCTCGCCCGGAATCACCAGAATCAGAGGACGTGTATCTGATCTGCGCGGCAGGAGGAAATCCGATGACGGATGCGTCAATCGGCGGCAGTCATCCGGCAGCCGCTCCGGCTGAGCCGAGCCTTGCCCGGGTCATGGGGCCCTGGCTGCTGCTGCTGTTCATCGTTGGCGATATCCTCGGCACGGGAATTTACGCGCTGACCGGGCAGGTCGCAAAGCAGGTCGGCGGCGTCGTCTGGCTGCCGTTCCTGGTGGCGTTCGTCGTGGCCCTCATCACCGCCTTCAGCTATCTCGAACTGGTGACGAAATACCCACGCGCCGCGGGCGCCGCACTCTACACCCACAAGGCATTCGGCATTCACTTCGTGACGTTCATCGTCGCATTTGCGGTCATGTGTTCGGGCATCACCTCTGCCTCGACAGCGTCGCGTGCTTTTGCCGCCAACATGTCGCAGTCGCTCGACCTCAATCTCGCAGGCGGGATCGGCATCACGATCGCCGGGCTGTTGTTCATGGCAGCAGTTGCAGTGATCAACTTGCGCGGCGTCGGCGAAAGCGTGAAGACGAATGTCATCCTGACCTGCATCGAGCTCTCGGGCCTGTTGATCATCATCACGATCGGCCTGTGGGCGATCGGCCACGGGCAGGGCGACGTGTCGCGTGTCCTGGAGTTCAAGACCGCTAGCGAGGGCAGCGCGCTCTGGCCGGTGATCGCCGCAACCACGCTCGCGTTCTTCGCCATGGTGGGTTTCGAGGATTCCGTCAATATGGCCGAGGAAACCAAGGACCCGGTTCGTCACTTCCCAAGGGTGCTGCTCGCTGGACTGCTGATCACCGCAGCGGTCTATGTGCTCGTATCGATCGCGGCGATCACGCTGGTCCCACCCGAACAGCTTAGCGAAGGCGAGACGCCGCTCTTGCAAGTAGTGCGGGCGGGGGCCCCGAGCTTCCCGGTGGAGATATTCGGTTTCATCACGATGTTCGCGGTGGCGAACACCGCACTCATCAACATGCTGATGGCAAGCCGCCTGGTCTATGGCATGAGCCGTGAGCGCGTCCTCCCCGCGGTGCTCGGCAAGGTCCACCCGACGCGCCGGACGCCTTACGTCGCGATCGGTTTCACGTCGCTGCTGGCGTTCGGCCTGATCACTTTCGTCGGTGAGATTCCGGCGCTCGGCGGCACTACCGCGTTGCTGCTGCTGTGCGTCTTCACGGTCGTCAATGTCGCCGTGCTGGTCCTGCGTCGCGACCGGGTCGGTCACCAGCATTTCCGCGCGCCGACATTCCTGCCCATCCTCGGCGCGCTATCGTGCGCCTTCCTGGTCGGCCCCTGGACCGGCCGCGACCCGGCCCAGTACAGGATTGCGGGTATTCTGATCGCCATCGGCGTTGTGCTGTGGGTTGTGACGGTGTTGGCTAATCGTGCCACCGGCCTCAAGCCCGCGGAGCCCCAAATGGCGGATATCGGTGGACCGGGGCCGGTGAACTAGCCCACTCGGGCGGCCTGAGGCCTCGCGTACTGCACGACATGCGGCTCCTACGAATTACGCAGGATGACGCGCTTGACGTTGCCCTTATCAATGAATAACCAAGCGCGATTTTCCCAGAAAGGTCTTGACCATGAACGAAGCCCTGTCGATGCCGACTTACGTGGTGAATCCGCCGGCCACGACGTCACTTCCGGTGCGAGGCACGAAAGCACGGTTTCCGATCCGCCGCGTCTACTGTGTTGGCCGCAACTATGCCGCCCATGCGGTCGAAATGGGCCACGATCCCAACAAGGAGCCGCCGTTCTTTTTCCAGAAGAATCCGGACAATGTGATCCAGGATAGCGAGACCTTTCCCTATCCGAGCCTGACGAACGACCTGCACTTTGAAATCGAGCTCGTGGTCGCGATTGGCAAGGGCGGCTCCAACATCACGACCGAGAAGGCGTTGGATCATGTTTACGGCTATGCGGTCGGGCTCGACATGACCCGGCGCGATCTGCAGACCGAAGCCAAGAACCTCCAGCGCCCCTGGGAGGTCGGCAAGGCGTTCGAGCGCTCGGCGCCGATCGGCGAGATCGTTCGGGTTTCGGAGATCGGGCATCCTGACAAGGGCGCGATCTGGCTCGACGTCGATGGCAAGCGCCGGCAGACGGGCGACCTCAACCAGCTCATCTGGAAAGTGCCCGAAGTGATCCGGCATCTGTCCGCCCTGTTCGCGCTCGCGCCCGGCGATCTCATCATGACCGGCACCCCGTCGGGCGTCGGTGCGGTGAAGAAGGGCGAAGTGATGCATGGCCACGTCGACGGCGTCGGCGACATCAAGACCCCGGTCGGCTGACCCGTTGCGCCAAGCCATTCTCTCGCCAAACAATCCGGGATCCTTGCTCTTATCAAACGGCCTGCCCGGCGCACCAACCGCTGGACCACGCCCATTGAAAATTGTAGCCGCCAAGCCAGCCGGTGACATCAAGTGCTTCGCCGATGGCATAAAGGCCGGGCACTTTCCGCGCTTCCATCGTCTTTGATGACAGGTCGCGGGTATCGATGCCGCCGACCGTCACTTCGGCCTTGGCCCAGCCCTCCGAGTCTGCGGGCTCAACCTCCCAGCGTTTGAGGTGGCCTGCAAAGGCCGCGAGGATGCGGTCGGGGATATTCGCCAATGCCCCGGATGGCAGGTGTGCCTCGGCCAGCGCGTGCGCGAGGCGCGTGGGCAAGATCTCAGCGAGTATTGTCTTCGCTTCTGCCTTGGGACGCGTCTGCTTGCGTTCCAGCAGGAACGCAAGCGCGTCGCACGCCGGCATCAGGTCGAGGACTATCATGTCGCACGGCCGCCAGTAGGACGAGACTTGAAGGATAGCGGGACCAGAAAGGCCGCGGTGGGTGAACAGGATGTTCTCGCGGAAGCATCGGTCGGCACAAGACGCGGTTGCGTCCAGAGATACGCCGGCGAGGACCTGCTCAAGCCCGAGCGCCTCAGGCGTGGCCTTGAGCGGCACTAGTCCAGGCTGAGGCTCAATGATATTCAAGCCGAACCGCCGCGCAACGTCATAGGCGAAGCCGGTCGCGCCCATTTTCGGGATCGACAGTCCGCCCGTGGCCAAGACAAGCGCTGGAGCTGTGAACTGCTGTTGGGCGGTTTCCACACGAAAGAGATCGGCACGGGAAATATCCGTGACAGCGTGACCGACCCTAAGATCGACACCGCCCCGCGCGCATTCGGCCATTAGCATGGCGACGACCGCGCGCGCGGAGCCATCGCAGAACAATTGGCCGAGCGTCTTCTCGTGATAGGGAATGTCATGGCGCTCGATCAAGGCGATGAAATCGGCCTGCGTGTAGCGCCCCAGCGCGGACCTGCAGAAGTGAGGATTGCCGGACAGGAACCGATCCGGTGCGCTGTGAAGATTGGTGAAGTTGCAGCGCCCACCGCCTGAAATCAGAATTTTGGCGCCAGGCCTGTCGGCATGGTCGAGCAACAGGACCGTCCTGCCGCGCTGGCCGGCGGTGAGGGCGCACATGAGGCCGGCCGCGCCTGCGCCGATGACGATAACATCGAACGACTCGGTCGCTGTCGTCATTCGTGCCCTTCATGTCCCCTGCTTCGGTCAGGCCCCTCGCGGCCTCCGATATAGCAGGGACACCTTCACGGGCAATGCAATCAAGTGCGATCAAATGTGTTTATCGTGCTGGACGACCGGGGTATGCAGCGGCGATCATTGAGGACGGAGTTCACCTCGGATGCTGCGCCTGACCGAACTCAAGCTGCCGCTCGACCACGCCGAAGGCGCGATCGAGGCGGCGGTGTTGAAGCGGCTGCAGATCAAGCCGCAGGATCTCACCGCCTATTCCGTCTTTCGCCGCGCAGTGGATGCTCGCAAGAAATCGGCCATCGCGCTCACCTATACGCTCGACATCGACGTCAAGAACGAAGCGACCGTATTGAAGCGGCTTGCGGGCGACCGCAATGTAACGGTCGCTCCCGATATGGACTATCGCTTCAAGACGTGCGCGCGCAACGATCCCGCACCGCGGCCAGTCGTCATCGGGACTGGCCCATGCGGGCTGTTGGCGGCGCTGGTCCTTGCGCAGATGGGCTTCCGCCCGATTATCCTGGAGCGTGGCAAGGCTGTCCGCGAGCGAACGAAAGATACCTGGAAACTGTGGCGCGGGTCCGTACTCAATCCGGAATCGAATGTGCAATTCGGCGAAGGCGGCGCCGGCACGTTTTCGGACGGCAAGCTCTACAGTCAGATCAAGGACCCCGGCCACTACGGTCGTAAGGTGCTGACGGAATTCGTCAAGGCCGGCGCGCCGGACGAGATTCTTTCCGTCGCCAAGCCGCACATCGGCACCTTCCGATTGGTGACGATTGTCGAGCAGTTGCGTGAAACGATCGAGGTGCTCGGCGGCGAGTATCGTTTCCAGAGCAAGGTCGACGACATCGAGATCGAGATCCGGCGTGATGGGACCAGGCAGGTTATTGGCGTCGTGCTGGCTGACGGAACGCGGATCGCGGCCGATCACGTTGTGTTGGCCGTTGGTCACAGCGCCCGCGACACATTCCAAATGCTCCATGATCGTGGTGTCGCGATCGAGGCCAAGCCGTTCTCGATCGGCTTGCGCATCGAGCATCCGCAATCGCTGGTCGACCGCTGCCGCTATGGTCCATTCGCCGGGCATTCGCTGCTGGGGGCCGCCGACTATAAATTGATTCACCACGGCAGCAATGGCCGCTCGGTGTACAGCTTCTGCATGTGTCCAGGCGGCACGGTGGTGGCCGCAACCTCGGAGCCCGGCAGTGTCGTGACCAACGGCATGAGCCAATACTCCCGCAACGAGCGTAATGCCAATGCGGGCATCGTCGTGGGCATCACCCCCAACGACTATCCCGGACACCCGCTCGCCGGCATCGCGTTCCAGCGTCACTGGGAGCAGCGTGCGTTCGAAGCCGGGGGAGGGACCTATGCCGCGCCGGCGCAGCGCGTCGGCGATTTTCTCGCGGCCCGCGCCTCAACGTCGCTCGGCGAGGTCGTGCCGTCCTACAAACCCGGCGTGCATCTGACCGATCTCGCATCGTGCCTGCCGGATTTCGCGACGGCTGCCATCCGCGAGGCGCTTCCGGCATTCGACCGGAGCATCAAAGGCTTTACACGCGGTGATGCGATGCTGACCGGTGTGGAGACGCGGACATCGTCACCGGTCCGCATCCGCCGTGACGGCACCTTTCAAAGCGTGAACACGGGCGGACTTTACCCGGCCGGCGAGGGCGCCGGCTATGCCGGCGGTATTCTCTCCGCGGGCGTTGATGGAATCCGCGTGGCTGAAGCGGTCGCGTTGCATATCAACGCGGCATAAATTGCGCCGCGGCCTAATCTGACTGCGCCAGACGCCTCAGGTCCACGTTACTGTCGGCCGTGAAAGCCGGTCGCACACAGGAGGACGACTGATCGCTGCCTCCTATCCTCGCGTTCGCTTGTTGCGAGCGTGGGCGCTAGTGGAGTGGATTTGACATTCGCTACCCCGTTGACCGCAGACTCCCAAAGCGAATGTCAAATCCAAAACTCCACTAGCAGCTTATATTTGCTAGTGGTCCTTTGATTCTAACATTCGCAAAGTCGCCCGCTGAGAAGGG
>WHTP01000233.1 GCA_009377695.1 Hyphomicrobiales bacterium
CTTCAGCTCAGCCAAGGATGGCGATGGTAGGCGCGGCAAAATTCGCGGTCTGTGATTGCCCGCAGAGCGCTCAGGACCGATGTTATGATCTTCGCGGAATCGCCGCACCACAAGCGAGGCTCGGATCTCGGAACGCCGACTGCCAGTTTCGCGCGGCCATGAGCTGGTCGCAGGTGAGGAACTGTGCGCCGATCAGACTGGCGCCGGCCAAGTCGGCGCGGTCGAGGATGGTCCTGAAGAAATTCGCGCCATCGAGCTGAGCGTCGATCAGCACACTGTCGCTCAAATTTGTTCCTCGCAGGTCTGCCTTGCGAAGATCGGCCTGGGCGAAGTTGGCGCCCATGAGATCAAGGCCAAGCAAATGGGCAGCGGTTAGATCCGGACGTACCAACACGTTTCCCGCCCGCCATTCGTTCCACGCGCTTACGCCGCTCTTGAGCACCTCCAGTTGGGTCTTGTCGGCCATGAGCTGTTCCTCCACGAACAGATCCGCTTTCTGCGGACGATGGGCACGGCGCCGGATGCCGGCATTTCGCAAAGAGCGTCAATCGTCATGATCGCGCTACCGGTCCTGGACGAGGGCCAACAGGCCCTTGATCAGGTCTAGTGGCCTGGGCGGGCAACCGCGGATGTGAAGATCGACGGGCACGACGGCGGACACGCCGCCGACGCAGGCATAGCTTCCCGCGAACAAGCCGCCATCGACTGCGCAGTCGCCCACGGCCACCACCCATTTTGGGTCAGGCGTAGCCAGATAAGTGCGCTCCAGCGCCTCTCGCATGTTCTTGGTGACCGGCCCAGTGACGAGCAGCACGTCGGCATGGCGCGGCGAAGCGACGAAACGAAGACCGAACCGATCGATGTCGTAGAACGCGTTGTTGAGCGCGTGAATCTCCAGCTCACAGCCGTTGCACGAGCCGGCATCGACCTCGCGGATGGCCAGCGACCGGCCGAAGCGCCGCCGCGCGACACGCTCGAGGGCCGCGCCGACCTCGGCCAGTGCCGCCGCATCGGCGGCGGGCGCGGCTTCGGTCAAGGGACCGTGCAGGAGGGTTTCAAAGATGATCTTGCGCATGCAAATCGCCTTTAGTCTTCCGGATCGCGCGCGGTCCGAAGAAGAATGATGACATGCTAGAGATCATGGCCCGAGTAGGAGCAGTTGAAGGATTTGTTGCAGAGCGGGAAGTCGGCGACGATGTTGCCTTCGACGGCGGCCTCCAGCAGCGGCCACTGGAACCACGACGGATCACGCAAATGGCAGCGCTCGATCCGCCCGTGGCCGCCAAGCCGCAGCCAGACCAGGATGTCACCGCGGAAGCTTTCCACCAGGGCCGCGCCTTCCCGCGTAGTTCCGATCGAGGCGGCGACGCCGACGCGGATGTCCCCTGAGGGTAGGCGATCCACGATCTGCTCTACCAGCGACAGGCTCTGCTCCACTTCGCGAATCCGGATCCACACCCGCGCGTTGACATCGCCGGCATCGAGCACGGGCACGTCGAAGCGAAGCATGTCATAGGGCGGATAGCCGGGCGTACGGCGTGTATCGAAGTCTCTCCCGGAGGCGCGCCCGACGTAACCGCCGCAGGCGTATTGACGGGCAAGATCAGACTTCAGCACTCCGGTGCCGACGGTGCGATCCTGCAGCGATGCGGTATTGTCGTAGAGCTCGACCAGGGCCGGAAACCGACGCCGAATCTCGCGGAGGAGCGCTCTCAGCCCAGCGATGCCCTCGCCACCGAGATCGGTGCCGACGCCGCCCGGCACCACGACATCGCGCATCAGCCGGTGGCCGAAACAGAGGTCGGCGGCGCGCAACACGCGCTCGCGCAAAACGCCGCAATGAGCGTGCATGAGCGCAAAGGCAGCGTCATTGCAGATGGCACCGATGTCGCCGAAATGATTGGCCAGACGCTCGAGCTCGGCCATGAGCGCGCGTAACCAGATACCGCGTTGCGGCGGCTCGATCTCCAAGGCGGCTTCGACGGCACGCGCGAAGGCGATGGCGTAGGCGACCGTGCTGTCCCCGGAGACGCGTCCGGCAAGCTGCGCCGCACGGCCGATGTCGGAGCCAGCCATCAATCCCTCGATGCC
>WHTP01000151.1 GCA_009377695.1 Hyphomicrobiales bacterium
GAATGTCAAATCCAAAACTCCACTAGCAGCTTATATTTGCTAGTGGTCCTTTGATTCTAACATTCGCAAAGTCGCCCGCTGAGAAGGGATGCGAATGTTAGAATCGGACCACTAGCGCGTCGGACGCTGCTGCCACTGCTGGAATTCACGGAACAGCCGCTCACGCTCGGCGTCCGTAAGTGTCGTGTTCATCGCCTCGCCGCGAATGGCGCCCCGTTCCGGTCCTTGGTCGGTCGCTTGCGTCTGCTGGGCCCGCATGGCCAGCAGAAGCTCCTCGGCGGGCCCCCAGCGCGTCCAGCCCGGCACAGTGGCCGCAAGATTGACCTCTTTCCACTTCGGATGGCGCGGCGGAGACTGGAATTTCTCCCAGTTGGCGAACATCCGTTCGACCATTCGTTGCACGCGCCGGGCGCGGTCGCTCCTTACTGGCCAATTGTAGACCGCGAGCACCGCTGGAACGCCGAGCGTCGAGACCGCGTCACCTTCGGCAATCAGCGTCGGGTACTCGGCCTTGGTGAATTCGCTGAGGACGTAGTTCTCGGAAAGTGCCTTCGTGAACGGGATCGGCACGAGATGCAAATCGTCCTTCGCCGGAAGCTTCGCGAAGAAGTCGATCGGCTTGCCGATCACCCGGATCAGCGCATCGATCTCACCCGACCTGAGCTTCTGGAGCGCTAAAGGATTGTCGAACAACGTCTGCTCGACCTTGATGCCCGCGCGCTGAAAGATGATCGTCCCCGTCAGGCTCGACGCACTTCCAGCGGGTCCAAAATTCACCTTCTTGCCGCGCAGATCCTCGATGCTTCGGATTTTCCTTTTGGCCAGGATATGCACTTCCGAGATCGGCAGCCGAATGATGTAGTGAATCCGGTTCTGCAGCCCGGCAATCTTCCGCTGAGTCTGGAAATATTCGAACACGTCGGATTGCGTCACCGCAACATCGACGCCGCGCAGATAGAGAAGGTCGTCGAGGTTGGACGCAGCTCCGTGTGTTACGAGGGGGAGGATGCGCAGATTGTCACCGTCATCAAGGACTGCCGCGAGCTCCGCCGCAAAGGTCATGTAGGTGCCGGACAGGATTCCGCCCGCCACGCCGACGGTCCAGGCATTCCGGCGGACCTTGAGTGCACTTTCGGTGCCGCCTTCTTCGAGCGATTTTGGAATTGCTTGCGCGTGTGCACGCATCGCAAATCCAAGCTCAAGATTGTTTGATGTGGATGTCAAAGTTGAAAGGGCCGCGGCAATAATCGCGACCGTCCGGATCAACATACGCATAAGCAACCCCGCTACTCAACGCTACTTGAAGACCCGAGCGCGAGGCTGACGTTGCGTTGGGCCGAAATTGTGACCTCACCCACCACACCAATTGGCGGATTGTCGCGTCTTGAGTGGTCCGTAAAAGGGTCAACGATGCTGTCAAATCTTGCGTTGAGTTCCCGTTGAAGCCCATGAGTGGGAGGCTACTAAATTAGCTGGAGTTTTCGTTCGGACGTTGGGGGCTTGATTCCAACCGGCTCGAGCCCTTGCTCATGCGATACGATCGGCCGCCGCAATCACGGCCGGCGCGGATGGCGTGTCACCTTTGCCGCCGATCACGGTGATCGGTCCCCGCCCCATCGGACCGGTCAGTCCTGGCTCGCTGCCGATAAAGATCGCGACCAGCGGCACGCCGAGCGCGCCGGCGAGATGCAGCAATCCGGTATCGACGCCGACGACCAGCGACGCGCCGGCAATCAGCCGCGCGACGGAGTCGAGCGGTTGCAGATCGGGGACTTGGGCGTTCGGCAGGGCAGCCGCGATCGCGCAACTGCGCTCGCGCTCGCGGACGCTCCCCCATGGCAACACCGGACGGAGATTGCGCACCGCCAGCGACCGACCGAGCGCACGCCAATTCTCAGCCGGCCATTCCTTCTGCTGCTGCGCGGTGGCGTGCAGCAGAACGGCGTATCGATCCGGCGACGGTGGCGATAGTGTCGCGCGATCGAGCCCGTAGTCCGGCGGCCCCTCGGGTGAATAGCCGAGCGCGAGCCCGGTCAATGCGCGGTTGCGCGCAATCGCGTGCTGGCCGCGCGCAACGCTATGCCGGACATCGTAGAGCAACGACGCGGCACGCTCGCGAATGCTGTCGGCGTCGTAACCATGGCGGCGGCCGCGCGCGGCGCGCACAATCAAGGCGGACCGTATCAGGCCCTGCGTATCGATGATCGCATCATAATGCGGTGCGCGCAGCTTCTGCCGGAATTCCCCGATCTCGCGCCATGTCGAGGGCCCCGGGAACGACCGGCGCCATCGGCGCGATGCGACTGGAATGACCTCGTCGACCCCCGGATGCAGGCGCACCAGCGGCGCAAACGTCTCCTCCACCACCCAGGCGAAGCGCAGGGCGGGCCGTCGTGCGCGCGCATCGGTCAGCGCGGGCATGTGGTGGATGACATCGCCAAGAGACGAAGTCTTGACGAACAAAACATCGGACATGGGCGTCCGCGCCCCCTCAGGTGGCCCAATCCCGCGTTGCGGCCGCCTCGCAACCCGAAAGCATTTGGCTCTTATACGCCGGATAGGGCCTTGTCACGGGGCCGCTTCGCGCACGAATGGAACAAGATTTGCCCAAACATGAGCGCTAACGGGATTTTCAGGAGATTCTGGGATAGCACCTGGGCAAAGAGGATTGGACCGCACCATGACGATCCTGGTTACCGGCGGCGCCGGCTACATTGGCAGCCACATGGTTCACATGCTGGCCGACGCCGGCGAGCGCGTGGTCGTGCTCGACAACCTGTCGACCGGCTTCGAATGGTCAATGCCGAAGGGCGTTCCGCTGGTGATCGGGGAGACCGGCGATCAGTCGCGGGTTGCCGCGTTGATTGCCGAACATCAGGTGGACGCGATCATCCATTTCGCAGCGTCGATCGTCGTACCGGACTCGGTGCGCGATCCGCTTGGTTACTATCGCAACAACACGATGAACTCGCGCGCGCTGCTCGAGGTCGCCGTCAACAGCGGCGTGCGGCAGTTCATCTTTTCCTCGACCGCAGCGGTCTACGGAAATCCCGAGAAATCACCGGTCGGCGAGGACGCGACGCTCGCGCCGATGTCGCCCTATGGCAGTTCCAAGCTGATGACTGAGGTGATGCTCAAGGACGTCGGCGTTGCGTATGGCATGAAATACGTGATCCTGCGCTATTTCAATGTTGCGGGCGCCGACCCGGCATTGCGCACCGGACAATCGACGCTGGGCGCGACGCATCTGATCAAGGTTGCAGTCGAGGCTGCACTCGGGATGCGCGCGAAGCTCGATATCTACGGCACCGATTACAACACGCCCGACGGTACCTGCGTCCGCGACTACATCCATGTGATGGATCTCGCCAACGCCCACATGGCCGCATTGACACATTTGCGCGGCGGCGGCGACAGCGCCACATTCAACTGCGGATACGGGCATGGCTACTCCGTTCTAGAGGTGGTTGAGGCCGTAAAGCGGGTGAGCGGCCGCGACTTCCACGTGGAACTTGGGCCGCGCCGCCCCGGCGATCCGGCAATGATCGTCGCGGATTCCGCACGCATCCGCGCGCAGCTTGGCTGGACCCCGCGCTTCGACGATCTCGACCTGATTGTCGAGCACGCATTTGCGTGGGAGCGCCAGCTTGCGAACCTGCGCAAAGACGCCCGCGCTGTGGGCCGACACACCTGAGATTCCAGAGCTTTTTCATGCCAGGCATTCTTTCGGCTTGAAATCCGCTCCCAAGGCGGGCAAGCCATTCGGGCGCACGGTCCCGCCGGCAGCCGCAAGCCGGCAGCGCGGACATCTCGGCGCGCAACGGACCTTAAATGCTCAAAGCGCGACTGCAGGCACTTGTCTCCGATCCCCAAAGCGCATTGGGCCTGGTCTGGAGGCTGTTGACCGAATACGGCGCATCCCGCTGGCATCGCTATGCGACCGCGTTCGCATTCATGGGTGTCGCCGCGGGCGCGACGGCATTCACAGCCTATCTAGCCGGCGATGTAATCAATCAGGCCTATGTGAATCGCGATTTCTCCTCGGTCCTTCAGGTCAGCCTGCTGATCATGCTTATCTTCAGCACGCGAGGAGTCGCCACCTATGGCTCCCAGGTTATTCTCGCACGTATCGGCAACAGCATCGTCGCTGAGAACCAGCGGCGACTGTTTGAGAAGCTCCAGCAGCAAAACCTCACCTTTTTTGGCGAGCGCCATAGTGCCGAAATGCTCTCGCGCCTGTCAGTGGGAGCGGCCGCGGCAAACACGGCTCTAAGTCTCGTCATCACCGCCATCGGGCGTGATTTTCTGACCCTGATCGCTCTCACGAGCGTCATGGTGGTCCAAGATCCACTCATGTCGCTTGTGGCGTTCGTGGCCGTGCCGCCTGTGGTTCTTGGCCTGCGCAAGCTCGTGCAGCGCGCCAAGCACGTCGCCCTCACCCAATTCCACGGCGGCGTGCAAACGCTGGAGACGCTACAGGAGACGCTTCAAGGCATCCGGATGGTCAAATCCTTCACGATGGAAGACCAGATGCGTGCGCGGTTCGACAAGAACGTCACCTCCGTGCAAACAGCGGCCAACAAGATGGCGCGCGTCGCCAATCGTACGGGTCCGCTGGTCGAGACGCTCGCCGGCCTCGCCATTGCGACCCTGATGGTCTATGCCGGCCACCGTGTCATTAATGCCGGCGCGTCGCCGGGCGAATTCTTCTCGTTCATGACCGCCTTTCTCCTTGCGTATGAGCCGGCCAAGCGACTGGCTCGACTCAACCTCGATCTCAACGTCGCGCTGATAGGTGTGCGTATCCTGTTCGAATTCATTGACCGCGCGCCCACCGAACCAGATGAAGACCACAACCCGCCGCTGAAAATTACTGCGGCACGGCTGGAATTCCGCGATGTCGACTTCGCGTACCGTCGGGGCGAGCCAACAATCCGCAATATGTCCTTCATCGCCGACCCGGGCCGCATGACCGCGCTGGTTGGGCCGTCGGGCGGCGGCAAGTCCACGGTACTCAATCTGATCCTGCGTCTCTACGAGGTTGATGGCGGTGTCATCACGATCGACGAGCAAAACATCGCGTCGGTAGCGCGCCGCTCACTGCGCAGCCAGATTTCCTACGTTGGACAGGATGTCTTCCTGTTCCGCGCCACGATCCGCGAGAACATCGCGTTCGGCCGTCCCGGCGCCAGCGAGGCCGATATCATCGCCGCCGCCAAGGCCGCGCAAGCGCACGATTTCATCATGAGCTTCCCGCAAGGCTACGACACGACCGTCGGAGAGCGCGGGGCTAGCCTGTCGGGCGGCGAGCGCCAGCGCGTCGCGATTGCGCGCGCACTTGTCAGGAACGCGCCGCTGATCCTTCTCGACGAGGCCACGGCCTCGCTCGACTCGGAGTCCGAATACCACGTCCAGCAGGCGATTTCCGTATTGTGCAAGGACCGGACAACCCTCGTCATCGCCCATCGGCTATCCACCATCATGCATGCCGACAAAATTCTGGTGATCGAGGCGGGGCAGGTGACCGACTCCGGCCGCCACGACGAATTGTTGCGCAAGGGCGGCCGCTACGCATTGTTTTACCGCCTCCAACTCCAGCAGCAGGAGGAGCGCGAGCCGGTCGCGGCCGCTGGCGGGTAACCTCCGAATTTCGCGGAGAGTTTGCAGGAGAGCCTCGGGCCACCGGCATCGATTGGGAACCGGGAGCTCAGTCGCCGTCCGGGGATTTTAACACTCCAGTTACCATTTGGGCCGAGGATACTGCGGCCGCCGGGCAAGGAGAATTGTCATGTCGATGACAGGCCCGGCGCTGCCCGAATCCCAGCAAACCCAAGCCATGATCGACCGGATTGCGCGTATGCGCCCCGGCTCAACGGCCGAAGCGTTGCGGGAGCTGCGCACCGCCTTTCCGGAAATTCCGCTGACGACAAGGGTGACGGCGCTCGAAGCCATGCGCCGCGCAGGCCCATCGCGCTAAGGTAGCGGCTGGCCAACGATCGCCGCTTTTCCGCGGCATTCCGATCGGCTTATATCGTCCATCGACGAGGGCCCCGATGGACGAACAACCGATTCTGATCGAGCGGCACACCGGCTACCGCGTCATCACGCTCAATCGACCCCAACGGCTTAATGCCTTCACCGAAGCGATGCATGTCGCGTTACGCGACGCGATTGCGGATGCCGTGGCCGATGACACCTGCCGCGCGTTGATGCTGACTGGCAGCGGCCGCGGCTTCTGCGCCGGCCAGGATCTCAACGACCGGCTGTCGAAGGCCGGTGAAACGCCGGTGCTCGGCGGCGCGCTCGAGACTTACTACAATCCTCTGATCCGCAAATTGCGCGGGCTGCCGTTCCCGGTGGTTGCGGCGGTGAATGGAGTTGCCGCCGGCGCGGGCTGCAACATCGCGCTCGCCTGCGACATCGTTCTCGCGGCGCGCTCGGCGATCTTCGTGCAGTCCTTTGCGAAGATTGGCCTCGTCCCCGATTCCGGCGGCACCTGGATTCTGCCGCGCCTGATCGGGCCGGCACGCGCCCGTGCGCTCGCGCTGACTGCGGAGCCCGTTCCGGCAGAGAAGGCGGAAAGCTGGGGTATGATCTGGAAGGCTGTCGCCGACGACGAGCTGATGGCGGAAGGGCATCAGCTCTGCCAGCACTTCGCGTCCGCACCGACGCTTGGCCTCGCACTGATCAAGCGCGCGCTCGATGAATCCTGGGAGCACGATCTCGATGCCCAGCTCGACCTCGAACGCGAGTTCCAGCGCGAGGCGAGCCTGACGCCTGACTATGCGGAAGGCGTGCGCGCCTTCCTCGAAAAGCGCGCGCCAAAATTCGCCGGGCGCAAGCCACGCTAACAATCAGCGCCGTTTTTTGCCGCGCGAGGTCTTCTTTTTCTTTGCTGGCGCACTGCGCGCCTTCGCCGCTGATCTCTTCTTGCCGGCCGGCGGCAGCCGGCCGGCTTCCGCAAGCCGCATGGTCCAGTATTCCCAGGTCCGGCCGGTCACGTTCGGCAGCGCGTTGAGCGTGCTCGCGAGCTTGACCTCGCCGGGCGTGAGCTTGTCGATCTTGCCGAGCATGTGCGCCTGCAACTGATACACCGCGTTCTGGCACATGAAGATGCAGCGCGAGACGAGTTCGCGGATGTCGGAGCCGACGACCGTGGCGCCGTGGCGGTTCAGCAACACCGCCGAATGGTTTCCGAGCGCGCGTGCGTGCGAACGCCCCTCCTCCGGTGTCCGCACCAAAAGATTGGTGTCGCCGAACTCCTTCTGTTGATCCCAGAACGGCGTGGTCTCGCCGGTGGCAGCGCCGAGATGGAACACCGGCTCGATCGGCACGCCGGCGACGCAAAACGGCAGTACTGCCGCCGCATGATGGTGGCAGACCGCCGTCACGTCGGGTCGTGCTTCGTAGATGCAGCCGTGGATCACGCGCTCGGCGAACATCGGCACGGACGGCGATTTCACCGGCTCGGAGTCGAGGGTGTATTCAAGGACATCGTCGGGCTCGAGCAGTTGCGGCGAGCGCGAGCGCGACAGGAAATACCGCCCTGGATCGGTCGGGTGACGCATGCTGACATGCCCGAACGCGTCGAGGACGTTCTCATGGGCGAGCATACGGCTCGCAAGAGCAATCTCGTGGCGGATTTCATCGAGACGGTTCGGCACGCGCATCATCCTGCGTTGGTATAGACGGTGCGGCAGCAAAGCCGAAACGCTCCGCCTTGCCAAGTGCGCCTTCTGAGTGGAATTGCTATGTGGATCGAAAGCCTTGCCAGCGGGCGCGGATCAACGCAGATTCACCCCTGAGAACTCAGCCAATTGTGGAGAATACGATTATGAACCCAGTCGTTGCGGTCGTTGCACCCGGCATGATGGGCGCTGCCGTCGGCGGACGCCTCGTCGCCCACGGCCTGAAGGTCCTGACCTCGCTCACCGGCCGCAGCGACGAAACGGTCGCACGCGCCAAGAGGGCGGGTCTGTCGGCCGCGACCGACGAGGAGATCGCAGCGGCCGATTTCATCTTATCGATCCTGCCGCCCGGCGACGCCGTCGCGCTGGCGCAGCGGTTTGCGCCCGCACTGACCGTCAGTAATGCAAAGCCGGTATTCGTCGACTGCAATGCGATCAGCCCGCCGACGGCCGAACGGGTTGCGGCGGTGGTCGGCCCCACCGGCTCCCCGTTCGTCGATGCCGGCATCATCGGCTCGCCGCCCCTGCCCAAGGACGGCGCCGGCCCGCGCTTCTACGCCTCCGGCACGCATGCGGGACGCTTCGCCGAGCTGAAGAATTTCGGCCTCGACGTGCGCGTGCTCGAAGGCCCGCTGACCGCGGCGTCGGCGATGAAGATGTCCTATGCCGGCATTACCAAGGGCACGCAGGCGCTTGCCGCCGTGATGATGCTCGCAGCGACGCGCGGCGGCTCCGCCGACGCGTTGTTCGCCGAGCTCAAGGACAGCCAGCCGCAGATGCTGGCCTACATGCAGCGCACGCTCGCGATCATGCCGCCCAAGGCCTACCGCTGGGTCGCCGAGATGCACGAGATCGCGGACTTCGTCGGCGAGGATCCCGCCGGCCATGAGCTCTATTCCGGTGCGGCGCATTTCTACGAGCAGGTCGCGCGCGACTTCGAAGGCGACAAGAAAGAGGTCAACGCGCTGCTGGCTTTCCTGCAGAAGGACAAAAAGGCCAATTAGCAGCCGACGTTATAGCCGCTCCTGCAGGAACCGGATCAGCCGCGGCGCGACGAAGCCGGAATGACTGCCGGGCTCGTCGATCGGATCGCTGAGCCAGTAATGTGGCGCGCCGTGCACGACGCATGGGCGTGCCTGGAACTCCGCCTGCTTGAGCGCGGTGAGGAATTCCAGCGACTGCGAACGGCAATCGACTGTGTCGTCCTCAGTGCCCCAGATCACGAACACCGCGGTCTTGTTGTTGTCGAGGGTCGCATAGCTGATCGGCGACGCATCGAAGTAGAGTTTGCGGTTCTGCATCGGCGAGGCGCCGAGGAGCGACTCCACGAGATTGTCGTGCGGATTTTGGATCTGTGAATACTTCCACTGCGCCAGCAGATCGTAGATGCCGTAGGTGCCGATCAGCACCTTCACCTGCGAGCTGACCGACGCAAACTTGTCCTGGGGATAAGCGCCCTTGAACAGCGGGCTCTCGCCCGCGAGCGCCACCATGGCAGCCAGGTGCGCCCCGGCGGAGTTTCCCCAGAGCGCGATTCGGCCGGAATCGAGCCGTAACTCGTTGGCGCTGCCGCGCATGAACTGCACCGCCGCGCGCACATCGCTCACGACGCCCGGGAACGTGCTCTTGCCCTTTTTGGTGAGGCGATAGCTGATGGTGTAGCCGGCATAGCCGCGCTCGGCGAGATACGGACCCCAATATTGGAACGTGTCACGTGAACCGCGCCGCCAATAACCGCCGTGCACGTTGACGATGAGCGGGAACGGTCCCGGCCCGTTCGGCAGATAAAGATCGCCCGTCAACTCGACGCCGTCATGATTGGCGTAAGCCACGTTTTTTCGGAGTTCGAAGCTTGGTTTGGCCATTTCCTGCACGGAAGCATCCCCACGTTGTCGTACTGCTTGGCATACCAGCTATCCGCCGCCGCAGCGCGGCGGAATTTCGTTGGCGTATGGAATTTCCCATAATATAGCAAAGGGATGGGATGGAAATTGCCGTTAAGGCAGGGGGTGAATTGGTGACCACGGACGTGCTGCATTCGATCAAGATCAACGGCATTCGCATTGATGCCATCGAACGTGGAACCGGCACTCCCCTCCTCTTCCTCCACCCTGGTATCGGCATCGATCGCGCCGCACCGGTGCTCGACCGCCTGGCGTCACACGCGCGGCTGATCGCTCCGACGCATCCGGGCTTCGGCAATTCCGAGCAGCCGCCCACATTCGACAGCGTGGATGATCTCTCCTATTTCTATCTTGATTTGCTGGATGAACTCGACCTCAAGAACGTGACGCTGGTCGGCGTGTCGCTTGGCGGATGGATCGCAGCCGCGATGGCGATCAAGTCGACCGCGCGCATCGCGCGGCTCGTGCTGGCCAATCCCGTCGGCATCAAGGTCGGGGGGCGCGAGACCCGCGACATCGCGGACATCTATGCGATGCCCGAGAAGGAGTTCAACGAGCGCGCTTATGCCGATCCGACTATAGGCGCGCGCGACTACAAGACAATGGCGGAGGCCGATGTGCGCGCCGCCGCGCGCAACCGCGAGGCAACCGCGCGCTATGCCTGGTCGCCCTACATGCATGACCCCAAGCTCAAGGCTCGGCTGCATCGCATCAAGATACCGACACTGTTCCTGTGGGGCGACTGCGACCGCATCCTGTCGGAGCACTATGGCCGCGCCTATGCCAGCATGATTCCAGGCGCGCGTTTCGAGCTCGTCGCGAAGGCCGGTCACTTTCCCCATCTCGAGCAGGCGGATAAATTCGCGCGTCGGGTTCACGCATTCATGGACGAGCGCTGACGGCACGAGGACTTCTAGCATGAGGGTCTATCACTTCACCGAGCAGTGCTATCCGCAGGCCTGGGATCATCCGCACGGCTATCTGCGCGTGGATATCCCCAACGGGGTGATGGATCCAAAGATCGCCGCCGACCTCTACCACCGCTACTATGACGAATGGCTGCTCGCCGACGAGCTTGGTCTCGACGTGATGGTCAATGAGCATCATCAGACCGCAACCTGCATGTCGTCAACCGCGGTTGTCGCGCTCTCGGTCCTCGCGCGCGAGACCAAGAAAGCGCGCATCCTTGTGCTCGGCTATCCGATCGGCCACCGCACCGATCCGCTGCGCTGCGCCGAGGAGCTCTCCATCATCGACGTGATCTCGCGCGGCCGGCTCGACATGGGTTTCGTCAAGGGTGTGCCCTATGAATTCCCGTGCTCGAACCAGAATCCAGTCGGCGTGATGGACCGGTTCTGGGAATCGCATGATTTCATCCTCAAGGCGATGACCTCACACGGCGCGCCGTTCAACTGGGAAAGCGAGCATTTCCATTATCGCCAGGTGAATATCTGGCCGCGACCATGGCAGCAGCCGCATCCGCCGGTGTGGAGCACCACCGCCAGCAAAGGCAATGCGCGCGTGCTTGGCGAGCGCGGCTATGTCATCGCGGTGCTGGGGTCGGGGTACGGCACTAAGCCGATCTATGATGCCTATCGCGAGGGATATGCCTCGAAGCGCAACGGCACGCAGCCTGGCCCCGACCGCTTCGCCTATCTCGCACTGTTCGCGACCGCACACAATGAAACCGAGGCGCGCAAGCGCGGCGAGGTGGTGGCCGGATATCTGCGCACTGGCGGCAACGTCTACGCACCGTTCAAGAACCCGCCCGGTTATCTCTCGATCGATGACAACGTCCGGCTGATGAAGGGCATGACACCGGATCGCACGTTCACCAAGGATGGCCGCGCCATCAACATGCGCGATTGCAGCCTGCAGGATCTGATCGATTCGGCGCTGATGATCTGCGGCACGCCCGACCAATGCTTCACCCAGCTCAAGGACTTCGTCGAGTACACGGGGGGTCTGGGCAACCTCATCGTGATGGCGCAGGCCGGCCATCTCGACCACAAAGACACCTGCGACAACCTCAAGCTCTTGGCGAAGGAAGTCATGCCGCGGCTGCGGGAACTCAACCAGCCCGGCGCCGCGGATATAGCCGCGGCGTAAATATGGGTTCAGCGCAAATTTGCCGGGCCTGCCCCGCTATTGCCGCACCTTGGTGCTGACATTGCATTGCCGTGGACTGCGCTACCCACAAGCTAGTGGTCCGATTCTAACATTCGCATCCCTTCTCAGCGGGCGACTTTGCGAATGTTAGAATCATAAGGACCACTAGCAAATATAAGCTGCTAGTGGAGTTTTGGATTTGACATTCGCTTTGGGAGTCTGCGGTCAAC